>DATIFR010000111.1:0-45594 GCA_035455145.1 Nitrospira sp. | reverse complement strand
CGGACAAGATGATCCGGCGACCAGTTCCGGCTGGGCCAATAGAGATGGATCATTCCTCCGTCCTGCCAGGCGCCCTGCACGGCGGGATCGTCGATCAATCCCAGCACCTCCCCCGCATCGACCGAGGAGTAAATCTGAACGTCTATCCAGTCAGAGGACATGCCTTGCTCTACAAACAAACATCGCCATAGACCGTCCCCCTAGACTGTTCAAAAAGCTGCTGGTCTCACCCACCCAACCCCGGCGCGCCGAAACGCGCCGCTCCACGTTCAAGGCCGCAGCAAGCGAGGAAGCGAAACATACTTCTCGTCGTACGGTGACCCTCTACGCGTAGCGAGAACGAAGCTGGCAAGTTTTTTCAACAGTCTGTCAGAAATCGTTGACGACATTCGAGGCTTCCAGTAAGGTCCCCTAAACGATGGCTCCATTTTCCCGCACAGCCCAACTCCAACGCCTGATCGCAAGACTCGGTCGTCTCATCGATCAAGGAACGAGCGCCAGCTCCCGGTTCACCAAATGGCGCTTGGCGATCTTCATCGCCGGCCTTCTTTGCGTCGTCACGCTCTACAAATCCGGCTGGTACAGCACCGGCAATCTCGTCCTGGCCGGCTTTGTGACCCTCTTCCTCATCGTGGCCGCGTATCATACCAGGCTGGAACAACGGATTCATCGGCTGCGCATGTGGACAGGCATCAAGTCTGCTCACCTTGCCCGCGTGCGGCTGGACTGGCCCAACATCCCGACACGACCTTCGGAGACACAGGCCTCACACCTCTACGCGCAGGATCTCGATCTTGCCGGCTCTCATTCCCTGATGCATCTCCTCGACAGTACGGTGTCCGACCAGGGGCGGCTTCGATTGAGTGGCTGGCTCATGACCCAGCCGCCAATTCAGCCGGTATGGGAAGCCCGCCAGCGATTGGTGAAAGAATTGACTCCGCGGTCATTGTTTCGCGATCGCCTCGAACTGGAAGCGCATCTGGCCGGCGAACAGGAAATCAACGGCCGCCGTCTTGCCGCGGTTCTGGACCATGCCGTGGGATTCCCGCGGCTGAACCTGATTCTCACCATCCAAAGTCTCTTGGCGCTCACCACCATCGTCCTGGGCCTTGGCACTCTGTTGAATTGGCTGCCGGGCTACTGGATGTTTTCGTTCGCGGCCTATGCGCTCACCTATCTCCAAACGGACCAAGGAGAAGAGCTCCTCGAACATGCCATCGGCCTTCATCATGAAATGGAGCGTCTCGGAAAGGTTCTCGGTTATTTAGAGCGCCACGCCAAGCGGCGAGGCTCGGCCTTGGCCACAGCCTGCGCGCCACTCCTCGTACCAGGGGCCAGGCCTTCGGCCCATGTCGCCCAAGCTGCGCGAACCCTCCATGCGATCAGCATCAAGGCCCATCCCCTTGTCCATCTAGCCGTTAACGTCCTCTGTCCCTGGGACTTGTGGTGGACAAAGCGCCTCCAACAGATTCAGCAGGCTATCCAGAAACAGATGCCTACGTGGCTCGATCGGCTCGCAGAGGTTGAAGCAGCCTGTGCACTCGGCACCTTTGCCTATTTGCATCCCTCTTACGTCTGGCCCGTTCCGGGTCAACACATGACACTGATCGCCACTCAACTCGGCCATCCGCTGATCCAGCAGGACACTCGCGTAGCCAACGACATCAGCCTCTCCAAGCCAGGCACGATTCACCTCATCACCGGCTCGAACATGTCGGGTAAGAGTACATTTCTGCGGACCATTGGCATCAACATCTGCCTGGCTCAAGCCGGTGCGCCGGTCTGCGCGACGACCTTTCAATGGGGATGGAGCCGTCTTGCCTGCTGCATCCGCGTCAACGACTCTCTGGATGCCGGCATGTCGTTCTTTTACGCCGAAGTGAAGCGGCTGAAGTCGATTCTCGACGCAACGGAAGATCGTGCGGCATCGCCTGTGTTTTTTCTCATCGATGAAATCTTCAAAGGCACGAATAACCGCGAACGGTTAATCGGCAGCCGGGCTTACATCAAGGCCCTCTCGACGGGAAACGGGCTCGGGCTGGTCAGCACCCACGACTTGGAATTGACCGACTTGGAGAAAGAAATCGACTCGCTGACGAATGCGCATTTCCAGGAAACCGTGAGTGGCGGCGCACTCGAATTCGACTACAAGCTGCGGCCGGGTCCCTGTCCGACGACGAACGCATTGCGGATCATGCAACTGGAAGGACTCCCTGTATCGAGCGAAAAAACAGCGGGGCAGTCCTGACGACGTACCGTAGCCTTCACAGAAAAGGACACCAAGGGGTACCACCGCCTCACCCATCCGGCCGGAGGAGCCCAGCGATCAGGCGGACAGCGGCGGTGATGAGCGTCATGCGGAGAACGCGTCGTATTGAAAAGACGATTGGGACCAACATATCACCGTGCAAGTTTGGAGGAACAACTTGAGTGTAACTTGGCGGAACTCCCTCAGCCACATTGCGACCGGATGCTCCGTTTCAGAGAATTTCGCGAGCAGCCTGGCGCTTCTGCTCGTTGGCAGCTTTTCGTTCTTTTACAACCTGGATATTGCTCTCTTTGAGGGTAGCGAAGGTCTGTACGCGCACATTAGCAGGGAGATGCAACTTTCAGGGAAGTGGTTTCAGTTGACCTATCACGATGAACCATACGTCAACAAACCACCGCTGTTTTTCTGGATACTCGCTCTGTTCACAAGATGGTTCGGTGAAAACGAGATTGCCCTTCGTCTTCCCGGAGCATTGTTCAGCCTCGGCACGATGATGCTCACCTACTTCCTGGGCAAATCTTTGTTCTCACGCACGGCAGGGTTCTGGGCAGCCCTTGTTGTAGCCACTTCGCATCTCATGCTCTGGTACGGACGGCGAGCGCTTTTCGATTCCATGCAAACGTTTTTCATCACCTTGGCGCTCTTCGCCTGGGCCAAAGCTCATCTTCAGAATGCCGGACGCTGGTGGTATCCGGTTGTCGGAGTCGGGATGGCGTTTGCGGTGATGACCAAGGGTCTGCACGGAGCAGCCCTTCCGCTTGTCGTAATCATCGGGTTTCTGGCATTGACCCGTGATAGCTCTCCGCTCAAAAATCGCTCTGTCCACACGACCGTCCTGCTCCTGTTCGCCCTCATAGCTGCCTACGCGAGTTTGTTGAGCGAGGACCTGGTCTTGCATTTCAATCCCTTCAAAGGCTTGAAATCCGCGTTTGCCTTCTCATCTCACACGGCCACACCGGGACATCCCATGTATTGGTATCTCTTGATAATCTGGTTCGATTTTTTCCCGTGGATCGTCCTGCTTCCGTCCAGCCTGATATGGTTCATGTCCAGGCATCCACTTCGCCTGGAACGGTCGGAACTCTTCGTCCTCCTCTGGTTCCTGGGATTATTCACGGCGCTCAGCCTGTCCACCCTCAAGCGCGAGTCCTATTTGATGCCCCTGATTCCTCCCCTCGGCCTCATGATCGGGCGTTATTGCCAATCCCTGTACTGTTCCCCAGCATCCAAAGGGCTCGCGACAATGTTGCTGAGAGCCATGCTGGGTCTGCTCGCCATCGCATTCGTCATCGCGATGTTTTACGGTCCGGGCCTGTTGCAGAAACGCTGGGAGACTTCGTTGTCCGTGTTTCCGCCGGCTTTTGTCATGATCGTTCTCTCTCTGGCCACGCTGCTCGCCTATGCAGTCATCCGCTCTACGATCAAGCTGGCGCTCGGCACCGTTGGCGCACTGGCTGTGTCCTTTTCAATCGCTGTCGTCGGATTGATCTTGCCAGGCATTGACGATGCCACTTCAGCACGGCGCGCCAGTGATACAATTAAATCTTTTCCGCACAATCCATCGGAGCCGCTCCATCTCTTCAGTCCTCGATGGCCGGATAACGAAGACGTGGTGTATTACTTGAATCTGGAACCGGCGCTCCCGCGCCTGGCATCAGAGGACATGCTGATGTCCAAAGTTCGTGAAGCCGGCCACGTGTTGGCCGTCATGGACAATACGTCCTTCGCCACCCTCAAGCGGAAACCGGACTTGGCTCTCGAACTCGTCCGTGAATTCCGCCAACGGCGCAATAAGAACCTGTACATCCTGAAGATCACGCTGGCGGCTGCCGCTGACGATCGAGAGCCCGGGCTATCTATGCTAGATGTTGCACTCCCTTCCGACGGCCTCGGGTGAGGACGGGGTCACAAAATGTTGTGATGACACTGATATGACGAAGCACTCCCGATATCCCCTCCGCGGCCTGTTGATCGCTCAGTTTTGCGGAGCATTCAACGACAACGCCTGGAAGCTCATGGTGGCGTTGCTGGGCATCCGGCAACTGGCTTCGACAATGGCGCCGGGTCCTGACTTCGAAACCGCCTCGCAGACGCAGACCACCCTCGCGTTCGTCGTGTTCACCCTCCCCCTTGCGCTCGTCTCGATCGTGGCCGGCGTACTGGCCGACCGCATCAGCAAGCGCACCGTGATCATCTCGATGAAATCGGTGGAAGTCCTACTGATGGCAGCGGCCACTGCAGCGCTCTGGATCAATCCAGCCGGCGGCATCCTGCCGCTGATCGTGCTGGGCGGCATGGGCGTGCACAGCGCGCTGTTCAGTCCAGCCAAGTACGGGATTCTGGCCGAACTGCTCCCGCACGAACGGCTGGCCGCAGGCAACGGTCAACTGGAGATGTGGACATTCCTCGCCATCCTCACCGGCACTGCAGCACCGGGGATTCTCTTGTCCCTCACCGGAGATTCCACCTGGCTGGCACCATTGTTGTTGGTGGGATTCTCGCTCGTCGGATTCCGTTCGGCCTGGACGATTCCCCGCGTGGCACCGGCACGAGCCGAAGGCGGAGTCGTCAATACGTTGCAGGGAGCCTGGTCGGCGCTGGCTGCCGATCGGATGCTCCGGCTCGCCATCACCGGCGCCGTCTTCTTCTGGACGATCGCCAGCCTCTTTGCCCAAAACATTCTGATATACGCCAAAGCCGTACTGGGTGTGTCGGACTGGCAGTCGGGGCTGCCCCTCATGATGCTCTCGATCGGCATCGGTCTCGGTGCCATCCTCGTCGGACGCCTGTCCCAATCCCGCGTGGAGTACGGGCTGATTCCACTCGGTGCCGCTGGTGTCGCCATCATCCTCACAAGCCTTGGCCTCTTTGCCCCCGGCTTCGCCGCAACCATGGCGCTGATGGTGGTCCTGGGCACGTCCAGCGCGCTGATCTTCGTTCCGCTGAACGCGCTCATTCAATGGCGCGCACCGGCTGACCGTCGCGGATCGGTGATCGCGTTTGAGAACACCTGCGTCTTTACCGGCATACTTCTGGGATCGCTCGGCGCCGGAGCTTTGGCACAGAGCGGCCTGGCGACGATCGGAATCTTTCTGGCCACCGCCGCATTCACCATCCTTGGCACGGCGTGGGCGCTCTGGCTACTGCCCGAAGCCCTGCTCCGCGTCGTGCTGGTGATCCTGACCAACAGTCTCTATCGCCTCCGGATTTTCGGGCATGAGCATGTGCCGACGACGGGTGGGGCCTTACTCGTTCCCAATCACGTGTCATTCATCGATGGCTTCTTACTCATTGCCAGTCTCGACCGGCCCGTGCGCTTCGTGGTCGATGCCGAATACGCGGAGCAGCGGCTCTTCAAACCTTTCATGAAGATGCTCGGCGTGATCCCGATTTCCCAACACGGCGGCCTGCGAGTGGTCCTGCGGGCCCTTCGTGACGCCGGTGCGGCGATCGACCGGGGCGAGATTGTCTGCATCTTTCCGGAAGGTCAGATCACTCGGACAGGCACACTGTTGCCCTTCCGCCGCGGCTTCGAGCGCATCATGAAAGACAAGACTGCGCCGATTGTCCCGGTCCATCTGGACCGCGTTTGGGGCAGCATCTTCAGCTTCAACCGCGGCCGCTTTCTCTGGAAACTGCCGGATCGCATCCCTTACCCAGTGACCGTCTCATTCGGCTCGCCGCTACCATCGGACACCTCGGCTGACGAACTGCGTAGTGTCATCAGCTCGCTGGGCGAAGCGGCGTGGCAGCGCAGAAGGCCGGATCGCCGTCCACTGCACCGCGAGTTCATCAGCGCGATGAGAAGGCGGCCCTTCCGGTTCGTCATGGCCGACCACATCCGCCCCCGTGTGTCCTCCCTGCAAGCGCTGATCGGATCGATTGCCCTTGCCAGAGCCTTGCGTAGCTATTGGGACGGCCAGAACAATGTCGGAATTCTCCTCCCTCCGAGCGTCGCGGCCGCGCTGGTCAATGTGGCCGCGCCTTTGTGCGGGAAGACCAGCGTGAATCTCAACTTCACAGTCGGCAAGTCCGGCCTCGAAGCGGCTGTGCGACTGGCTGAACTGCGCACCGTCGTCACCAGCCGCGCCTTTATCGAAAAAGCCAAGCTGGAACTGCCGGACGGACCGACGATCATATGGCTTGAGGACGTGGCCAAGACGATCGGGCGAGCACAGAAGCTCCTCGCGGCTCTCTTTGCGCTGGGCGCTCCCGGACGGCTGATCGAACTGGCCTGCGGCCAACGCACTGTCTTGAAGATCGACGATCTCGCGACCATCATCTTCAGCAGCGGCAGCACCGGGGAACCGAAAGGCGTCATGCTGTCTCATTTCAGCGTCGACTCCAACGCGCAAGCGGCCACGCAAGTGCTGCATCTCTATCAAAAGGAACGCGTGCTCGGCATTCTCCCCTTCTTCCACTCGTTCGGCTATCTCGTCTTCTGGTTCGTGATGTTCAACGACGCCGCCATGGTGTTTCATCCATCGGCACTGGACGTGGCCGGCATCGGGGAAGTGATACGACGCCACCGGATAACATTCCTCGTCACCACCCCGACGTTTCTTCAACTCTATGCACGCCGATGCACGCCAGAACAGTTCGGCTCCTTGCGGGTCATTCTGACCGGCGCAGAAAAACTTCCGGCACGACTGGCTCAGACGGTCGAAGACAAGTTCGGCATCGAACCGATCGAAGGCTACGGCGTGACGGAATGTGCGCCCGTCATCGCCGTCAATTCTCCGGACTTTCGCGCGGCCGGCTTTTACCAACCGGCATCGCGGCGCGGCACTGTCGGTCAACCCCTCCCGGGCGTTTCCGTCAAGATCGTCGAACCGGACAGCTTTGTCCCGTTGCCTCCCGGCACACCCGGCATGCTGCTTGTCAGAGGCCCCAACGTTATGAAAGGCTACCTTCGGCGAGAAGATCTCACGGCCCAGGTCATGCGCGACGGCTGGTACATTACCGGCGACATCGCCATACTGGACGATGACGGGTTCCTGACCATCACGGACCGATTGTCGCGCTTCTCGAAAATCGGCGGAGAAATGGTCCCGCACGGGAAAGTTGAAGAGGCCTTGCAACTGGCAGCGGGGCTTGAGACACAAGCGTTTGCCGTGACCGGTATTCCCGATGAGCGGAAGGGCGAACAATTGGCCGTGCTGCATATTCTTGAAGAAGCCCGCATCCCTGAGATCCTGGCGAAACTCGCGGCAGAAGGACTTCCCAACCTCTTTGTTCCTCCCCGAAGCAACTTCGTCAGAGTCGAGGCTCTCCCAGTGCTGGGGACTGGTAAGATGGACCTGCGTGGCCTGAAACGGATCGCCATGGAACGACTCGCCGGCGAGCGTAAGGGGTGAGGCGTGGGGGGTAAGGGGGATAAGGACCATTGACTGGGAAAACGCTCATCGACTGTCACGTCCATCTCGCAGCCCTGCCGGACGGGGACAATGGCTGTTACATTTCACCTAGGCTGCTCAAAAGTCCGTTGTTTCGTTTTCTCTTGAGGAAGCACGAACTCTCGCCGGCTCATCCGCGCGAAAGCAACCAGAAATACCTCGACCACCTCATCACGGAGTTGCGCGCCTCACGTCACGTTCACAAGGCCGTGCTCCTCGGCATGGACGGGTTCTACGACCAGACCGGCCTGCTCAATCGACAGCACACGGAATTTCTTATCAGCAACGACTACGTGTTGAAGACCGCGCAGGCCTATCCCGACATCTTCCTTGCCGGCCCGTCGATCAACCCTCAACGGGAGGACGCGGTGGAGGAAGTCCATCGCTGTGCAGAGGCCGGGGCAGTCCTGGTGAAAGTCCTGCCCAATGCCCAGCATTTCGACCCGGCCGACTCCAAGTACAGACCGTTTTATCGCGCGCTGGCCCAACGCAAGCTCCCCTTCCTCAGCCATGTGGGATTCGAGTTCAGCCTCATCGGAAAAGATCAGTCCGTCGGCGATCCCGATCGGCTCCGCACCGCGCTCGACGAAGGGGTCACTGTCATTGCAGCCCATGCCTGCAGCTACGGCCTTATGCTCTATGAAAAGTTTATTCCAACCTTCCATGATTTCGCGAAGCGCTATCACAACTTTTACGCCGACATCTCCGCACTCACGCTACCGAATCGCATGCGGATGCTGCTCCATCTCAGGCGACATCCGGAATTTCAAGATCGCCTCATCTTCGGAACCGATTATCCTCTGTCGGTGTTTCACCTGGCGGCCTGGGGCCGGGTGGGGATACGCGCGTTAGCCAAGATGATTCGCACCACCAATCGCTTCGACCGGCAGGTCGCGGTCTGCCGGGGGTTGGGGCTCGGGTTCCGGTCGTTCAACGACATTGTGGCTCAACCCGGGCTATAGCTCGTTCAACGCACCATGGATCGAGATCAGATACTTGCCAGCCTCCGGGAAAGGATTCTGGCCTTTGCGACATTACGAGTTTCGAGGGAGCAGGCCGAAGACCTCACGCAAGAGGTGCTCGTGCTCCTGCATGAGAAATACGCCCTAGTCACGGAACTGACCGAGCTGGTTCCCCTGGCCTTTCAGGTCCTGCGCTTCAAGATGCTCGACGCCCACCGCAAATCACTGCGCCGGGGCGAGTATAATCAGCAATCGGTGGAGGACCTCCCGCTCGCCGATCCCGGCGACGACCCGGCGACGCGACTCGACCAGAAACAGCGAGTAGACCGGCTGTTGGCCGCCATAGCTCAACTCGGCGAACGCTGCCGTGAACTCTTCAAATGGAAGCTGGAAGGAAAGAGTTTCCCCGAAATCCAAGAACTGATGGGGCAAACCTCCCTCAATACGATCTACACGTGGGATTTCCGCTGCCGGAAACAATTGCTCTCCCTCATGGGTGGATCTTGGGAGTGAACGCCCAATGCACAATGTTTAAATGGTGAATGGACATGAGACTCATCGCCTCACCTCTCACGCCTTACGCCTTACGGTGCAGTGAACATGTCTGAGCACGAATTGGAAAAACTGCTGGGGGGATTTGCGGCTGGTACGTTGACAGCAGAGGAGCGCAACATGCTCTATACCGCTGCGCTTCATGACCAGCAGTTGTTCAATGGGCTCGCCGACGAACAAGCGCTGAAAGAGTTGCTGTCCGATCCAGCGGTTCGTCGTCGGCTTTTGCAGGCATTGAATCAAACCAGCCCGTCCGGAGCGGGCGGTTCCCTCTCATGGCTGGATTGGTTCAGACGACCGGCAAGCCTCGCCTTTGCCGGAAGTCTCGCCGTGGCCGTCTTCGCCGTCGTACTCGGGACCAAGATCTATCAAGACAGTCTCAAGCAAGCGGCTCAACCGGTTGTGACCGAACATATGACGCCGGCGGCTCCGCCAGCCCCAGCACCCTCGACATCTCAACCGACGTCGCCCCAAGTCGCTGAGCCCGAGTCGAAGGCTAAAGACAACCTACTCGCCGACAAGATGGCCAAGCGAGAACGCGCCGCGCCACCGGCGCTGGAGCAACAGCAGACCCCTGATGCCGCCCGCGACAGTGCCCCGCTGCGAAGTGAACAAGACGCAGCTCGCAAGCAGGGCGAACCGCCCGTGGCTGCGCTCGGGAAAACAACAGCGGAACCGACCGCGGCGACAGACCAGAAACCCTCAGCAAGCTCCGCATCGACAGTCAGCGCCCGCACACTTTTTTACGGCGAGCCTGTCGCGCGCCCGGACGGACCTGTGACGGCTCAAGAAAAAGAACAACCGATGAAACCGCTGGCTGAATCCGCCCCGCAAGGCAACCGGCCGGAACAGAAGCTGGATCGATTTGCAGCAGCGGGCAAAGCGGCTGAAGCTGTTGTGCAACTCAAAGCACTCGGTCTCCGCTATAGCTTCGTCATTCGTGGAGCGGATGGACAAGACCGGGAAGTGGACGCCGCGACGGCATCAAGGAGCGGAGGGCACTCTCGACTGACGGTAGAAGCGAATCAACCAGCCTATCTGCAGATCTGGAAAACGGAGGGATCATCCACGCCGCAATTGTTGTTTCCCGAGAAGGAATTCGGGCAGATTTCTATCAAGCTTGCAGCCGGTCAACGACAACAGGTTCCGCTCCCGCCTGAAATCGGCACCGCGGCCCTCACAGTTCGTCTCTCACGTGTTCCAATCGGCCCGATCACCAGACAGGAAGCCGCCATGCTCGGCCGGCTCTCTCCCAACCAATTCCAAGAATCCATTGGCGGAGCACCCAACTCACAGGAACAAGCCACTTACGTCGTGACTCAAGACTCATCGTCAACTGCTCAGCTCTCGACCGAAATCTCCCTCAGTTTGCCTTGAAATCCGGCACGACCCTCCTGCGGAATCTGCAGAACGGCCTGCGGGTCTGTCAGGACCGATTCTCGAGCAGCTCACTGCCATGCATCCTGGCAAAGGCGTCCCAGTCGAATTGTTTGGCCGCCACTGCATGGAGGGGGATAGCCTCAATCGTGCCTCGCTCACGGTACGCCAGCATGCATCCGACAACATCCTCCGGCCGTTCAACCAAACGGCGAACGGTCTCATAGGCCAAATGCTGGGCGATCGCTTTGTCTTCCGGCGTTGGAGGAGCCCCACGCAAGGTGTGTCCAAGTATGGTGGCCTTGGTCGCCAGGTTCAATGGATACTGGCCGGGACGCGCGTGACGCTGCGGCCATTCCGCAATCACGCCAGCCACATAATCGACCAGGCCGTGCACGCCGCCCTCCCGATGATGGCGATGCGGGGTTCGCTCGGCCACCACGAACAAGTGGCTTTTGTTTGGCACCCCCAATGTTCGCTTCAGCGTTCCGAGAATGACCTCGTCGATATAGGCATCGGGATCGGGATACTCGTTGACCAGTAAGCCCTCGGCCCTCGCTTGATAGGCACAGCCTAGGGCAAGATGCCCTGATCCCGCACCCATGACTTCGACGAAGAAGACGCTTCCCATGGCGGCGCTCGTAGCCTTGAGAGACTCAATCGACTTATCCGCCAGGGCGATGGCCGAATGGTAGCCCAGCGAGGTCGTGCCTTCGATATTGTTGTCGATACTGCCGGGAATGCCCGCAACCTGGATGCCGAACCCTTCATAGATAGCCCTCGCGCCCCGGAGGCTGCCGTCACCTCCCAGGACGACCAGGGCTGCGTCTTTCAGAAAGGGCGCGAGGTGTCGCATCGCGGCCTGCTGAACCTGTTCCTCCTTAAAGTCCTCAAAGCGGCTGCTGCCGATGGGGCTGCTCGCATGGCTGCTCATGCCGCGCGTGTCCTCTTCGGTCACCGTTTCAATCCAGTTGTTCGCAAGCCCGAGAAATCCGTGCCGGACGAAGTGGACGTCGAGGCCGAATCGGTTGCCTGCCACGCGCAACTCCTTCAGGGCGGCGCCGGCACCGGCGAAGTCTCCTCCCGAGACCAATGCCACGATCCGTTTGATCTGTCCAGGTTTCAGTGCAACCCGATCCTTCCGTACCCGTTCGACCGCAACCCACGAATCCCGCGAGGCCCTCTCCCGCTCCGACAATCCGACCGCCGTGGAATAGCCGGACAAGCGCCCCTTTTCGAACGTCAGGAGGACCACATTGTCCTGACTCTCTTTGTAGTCGCTGAATTCGTTGAACGCTTCGTGAAACGGGCGCGGGTCCAAATAGATCATGAGGGCCCGTAGCGTCGAACTGTGCGTATACAGGCAGGCCACTTTGCCACGATTGGCTTCGCCCAGCCCGTGAAGCCCGTCAATCACATCGACGTAGAGATCGAAAAACGAATTGCCGCCGGGATAACAATACAGCGGATCTTTGATCAGGCGTTTGGCGATAGGCACATCGACTCCAAAAGCCTTGGCGAGTTCCTGAGCCTCCACCGTTTTTTCCACGCCGGTAAGCCAGCCAAAATCCGACGACTCCAGCGCGGGCTCCCACACAGGTTCGGGAGGAGCCGTCGGCCCTTGGACGAGCGCGGCAACCACGCGTTCAAAGAGCTGCCGGGTGTTGGGACTCCTGCTGATGAAGTGGAGAAACGTCCGCGGATCCAGGTAATTAGTCAAATGGAGAAAGTCGAGTTGCTGGCCTACCACGCCGACCATCCGGGCCAGCGCGGCCCCCACGGCATCGGCCCGCGGTATGCCCCGTTCCGGATCGAGTTGATTCGCCAAACGACGCCCGACCCGATGCGTTTTACTCTCCACGCGAGAGATGCCGTGGCGCATCGTAAAGAGCAGAGTGCGATCGGCCAAATTGCGAGGCAACAGCCAGAATCGCTCATCGCCTAAGTCGAGCACGATGCGTCCTTCCGCGAGCTGCGGCGTGAGCTGCGCGCGCGGGACGATCGCTACCGGACGGCGCCGAGTCGGCTTCAACACTGATCCGATCGGGGCCCGCAACAAGGGCTGGAGCTTTCCTTCCGCCAGCAGCCGGTTCCATGCGGCAAAAAACACCAGGTCATCACCGGCACAGGCTTCATCAATGACGGCTTTCCTTGCCGCTCGATAGGTGTCGGCTCCTGGAAATCCGCCTTGGGCGGTTTGGACAAACGCCGCGATCTTCTCCATCGCGGCACGGGCTCGGCCGGCTCGGTCGTTTGAGGGAGGTGGAGCAGGCGGCAACAGCACTCCGTCCTGTGACGGACGTCGCGCGAACTCTTCTCCGTAAGCCAGCAAACCCTCAATCGTCACGAAATCGAGCGGATCTGTGTTAATCTGCATACCCTCTTCACCCCCTCGGCGGTTTGCGCCGCCCGATGCCGGTGGCGAGCATTAACGGAATGGACGAGAGCATCATTGGGTGTCCGTTAATATCTTGTCAAGAGCTGAGGAACACATGATGCGAAAAGCCAAGATTGTCTGCACGATCGGTCCGGCCAGCAATCCGCCGGCAATGCTCGACCGGCTCATTGAGAGCGGCATGGATGTCGCCCGGCTGAATTTCTCTCACGGCACCCATGAATCCCACGCGGCCGCTATCACAGCGATTCGTTACGCCGCAGAGCGTCGCCGTGCGGCGGTGGCGATCATCCAGGATCTGCAAGGACCCCGGATTCGCGTGGGCACCGTGGCGGACGAGGGAATCGAGGTGAGAGCCGGCCAGCAGGTGCACCTACAGACCATATTAGCACGGTCAGGGGGACAGCTTGGCGTTCAATCCGTCGCCATCGCTCGCTCCGCCGTTCCCGAGATTCCAGTCACGTACCAATACCTCGCACGCGACATCCAACCTGGCGCGAGGATTCTGATCAACGATGGACTTATTGAACTGATTGCCGATCGCATCACCGGCGGTTCCGTCGAATGCACCGTTACCATCGGCGGCAGGATCACGTCGACCAAGGGAATTAATCTGCCGGGCACCCGTGTCAGCGCGCCTACCCTCACTGACAAAGATCGGGAGGACATTCGGTTCGGCATCGCACAGGGCGTGGATTATTTGGCCCTCTCGTTCGTCAGAGGTCCCGAGGACATTGTAGCGGCGCGAAAGTTAGTCGCCGAGTGCGGCGGGAATCTGCCGATCATTGCCAAGATCGAACGATCCGAGGCGGTGGCTAACCTCGACGAGATTTTGGAGCAGGCCGACGGCGTGATGATCGCCCGTGGTGATCTCGGCGTCGAAATGGGCCCCGAAGCCGTGCCGGTTTTACAGAAACGCATCATCGCGGAAGCCAACCGCGGTCGCCGCCTTGTCATTACGGCGACGCAAATGTTGGAGTCGATGACGTCGGCACTTCGTCCGACGAGAGCGGAAGCCTCGGATGTCGCCAATGCCGTTTTCGATGGCACCGACGCCGTGATGCTCTCGGCCGAAACAGCCATCGGCTCGCATCCGATCGAAACGGTCCAGGTCATGGATCGCATCATTCGGGCAGCAGAAGAAGGAGCCAAGCCGGGCTGGCTGCCGAAGGCCGATGGGGAACAAGGGGAACTGTCCTTTCCGGAAGCCATCTGTACCGCGGCCTCTTCTGCGGCAAGGACGATCAACGCCGGGGCAATCGTGGCGTTCAGCGAGCAAGGAATGACGGCCCGCTTAATCTCGAAGCAACGGCCAGCCGCGCCGATTATTGCCCTCACCCCGTTTGAGCCGGTCAGGCAACGAATGGCACTCTATTGGGGCGTGCGCCCCTATACGATGCCGCAAATCGAGCAGACCGATGCACGCGTGGACGAGGCCGAACGACGGTTAAGAACAGAGGGGCTGGTCAAAACCGGAGAACGGATCGTGATTCTCTCGGGGACGCGCATTGGGCAGCCGGGCGGGACAAACCTGATCAAGCTGCATGAAGTCGGATAAGTTTTTCAATCTATGAATTCACTAGGTTCTATCTTGGCAGGAATCACGGTTGAGTGCGACCGGCATAGCGCCCGAGCTGCGCCACGAAGGGGAATTGCAACATCATGAACAGATTCAAGCAGACCGGGGGACCAAGGTGTTCGAGGCCGATCTTCATCCCCTGCTGTCCCAAGGCCGGTTTCGCGCAATAGGTTCCGAACAGCCGATCCCACCAGGGCACATTGAATCCGTAGTTGCTATTGGTCTCGCGGGGATCCACCGAATGATGGATGCGATGCATATCCGGCGTCACGACGAACCACCGGAGAATCGGTTCGAAAGCCAGGGGAATCTTCACGTTGCTGTGATTGAACAGGGCCGTGCTGTTAAGCACAATCTCGAAGGCGACCACCGCCAAAGGAGCAACTCCCAGCGCCACCACCGCCGCCCCTTTCACCACTGTTGAAATGATGATCTCCACCGGATGAAATCGCACCCCGCTGGACACATCCAGATCCAGATCTGAGTGATGCATCATGTGGAACCGCCAGAGGATCGGAACCCCATGAAACACCTGATGCTGCCCATAGATGACCAGATCGAGCGCCACTACCGCCAGCCCGAATTCGAGCCATGTTGGCGCGTCGACCCAGTTCAACAACCCCCAGCCCCGTTCCTGCGCTATCGCCGCTGTCGCCGCAACGCCTCCCGCAAAAAGTAACCGGGCGATAGCCGTATTCAAGATCACGATCGTGAGATTGCCGCCCCAACGGCAGAGTTTTGAGGCTGTCAGCATCCTTCGCGGTGCCAGCAGTTCCCACGTAGCCATGACGCCCAGTACGGACAGGTACGAGCCAATCCGGATCAGATCTTCAAACGCCACGGATTTCCTCTCCTCGCCACAAATCTAACCTTGTAGAACGTAAGAGGCACCATCGATGAAATGGATTCATGCTATACGGAGGGATGAATCAATGGTTCTGGAACCTTTGTCTTTTCACACCACCCTGCCATCCACGAAACTGTTGACGATGTGCTCGTAGACCGAATCCGCCAACTCGAAGAAGTCGAAGAGCACGAAGACCGGTGCAACGAGTTGCTTGACGAGAGGTACGAGATTGGACTCAATTTCTTGAAGTGAAGTCCTGACCTCACAGTCAATCTCATCTTCTGTCGAAGCGGCACGGGGCGAGAGAATGCGTCCCGGGCTAGAAGACCCAATGAAGCGTCCCTTGAGGCCACCATGCCTGACTGCCACGTTGACGAAAACGGTTGGGTCGATCTCGAGGCGAGAATAGAGCCTCGCACAGTAGAGCAAGGTCTCAGTAACGCGAACGATCCGCGTGTTGAAGAATATCTTACTCGGGTCACGCTCGTCTTCGAACAGTGAGCCGAGAAAATAGAAATCTCCGTTACGCCGAACCGCCCAATAGTCGTAAGAGGACCTGTCTTTGAATGCAAGCTCCGCAACAATTCCATCGGCGCGAGGGCGTGGGCGGCAGTCAGCTCGGTTCCCAAGATAGGCACCGATGGGCCAACCAAAGGTATGGATTTCTGCCTGCCTCGCAGCCTCATCGAGCTCGCGTTGTGTCTTGTTGGGTTTTGGGACCTCCAGGGCGAACCGGGCCTCCATGAAAGCCTTCTTGCCAGCCGCTGATAAACCTTTCATGGCAACTTGGCGCTGAGCCGCAATCCACTCCTCATCCCAGGACAACGCGGGTACAGCTGGCGGAGAGGCAACGACAGCCAGACGCCGGCGGACCTTCTTTTCGAGTTCAGCACGGAAGGCATCAAGGTTGTCAGGATGCCAGAAGAGAATGTCGTAGCCGGCGAGATCGAAGTGGATCTTAGGCCCACCCCGAACGTAGCTAGGACTCTCTGGATTATGATCTTCGCGGACGGTAAGGACGAGGTTGCGGAACTTCTCGATACCCATGGCATAGCCGATCTCGAGGTAACAGTTGGGTCTTTCGTTAGTCAAATCTGCGACGATGATCTCGCTCCGCTCGATGAACCCAATTATCTCGCTCTTCAGTAATCCACCTTCATTGTGCTTGTCGACCCGCTTCGCATCGAAGCCGCATGCTGCAAGTGCAGGCACAATTGCGTCTTTGCAAATAGCATCGAGCTGTGCATTGCCGATCTGCATGATAATGAATGCTTGTCGCATGTTATTCACGCAATCGGCAGGTTCTCGAACTTTTAAACTGAGGCATTCTACTTGTTCTTAGGGCAACCACCGGTTCTTGAAACCTTTTCAGGGTTAACTATTGATTATGCTAAGCGGAATAGTACCCACCGAAATACTTCTGGCAGGCGCGTGATTCTTGCGCGTGCTCAATCGCTTGTCAACGCTCAGTTCTAGCCTGCAATGACTGCGGGGTGGCAGCGAGCGGGCGCCCGACACCTCTCAATGCTCCTCCCAGTCTCGCGGCTACCGCATCCTGAGGGGGTGGGCCAATTGGTCTCCAACTGCGCGCATGCGGCGAGCACCGCCCCCTTTGATCAACATTCGATTGGCCTGGTGTGCGCGTCGCGCGAGCAAAGGAGACTAATGGCCCACCCCTTTTTCCCCCTACACAGGGAGGGGTGCGAGGACGAGCAGTGCTCGCCAACAGGCCCTGCGAAAAGGCTCAGCCCCCTGAAAGGAAACAGAACCTCGCCCCATATCCTCCTGTGAAGGGAGGGCTCCATGGGGCAAGACAACGGCAAGAGCCAACCGAACACACCAGCCAACTGGCGCGATCCCCGCCTGTACCAGATTGCCAGCCTGAGCACACTCCTCCTCTATGGCCTAGGCTGGCTGCACTTCGACGTCTCCCCTTGGCAAATCGCCATCACGTTTGGCACAGCCCTGCTGACGCAGTATGTCGGGACACGCTATTTCAAACTCCGTGCGTTTGATCCCCGCAGTCCTCTGATCTCCGCCCTGTCGCTGTGTCTGTTGCTCCGCACCAACGATCTGGTCGTCGCCGCGCTGGCTTCGTTCATTGCCATTGGCAGCAAATTCATCATCCGCTGGAAGGAGAAGCATCTTCTTAATCCCACCAATCTCGCGTTGGTCGTCGTACTAGCCGGCGGACTCGGCTGGATCTCGCCAGGGCAATGGGGACAGGTCGCCTGGTTCGGATTTCTGATCGCCTGCCTTGGGAGTCTCGTCGTCACCCGCGCCGCGCGAGCGGACGTCACGCTGGCTTTTCTTACCTTCTACGTCGGCCTGCTTTTCACAAGGTCGATCTGGCTCGGTGATCCGCTGACGATTCCCCTGCATCAGATCGAAAGCGGCGCGCTGCTCATTTTTGCCTTTTTCATGATCTCGGACCCGAAGACCACGCCAGATTCACGAAGCGGCCGGATTCTCTTCGCGCTGTTCGTCGCGCTCGCGGCACTCTACGTCCAGTTCGGCTTGTTCCGTCCGAACGGTCCACTCTGGGGGCTGATTGTTTGTTTCCCGCTGGTGCCACTGTTGGACTACTTGCTGCCCGGTGTTCGTTATGACTGGTCAAAACCCTCGAGCGGTAAATTATCTGTCTCCATTTCCCTCCCTGTGCTCGTTCCCTTGTCCATTTCACAACAAAGGAGGATCTCATGAGTAGGCATGACGACGAGACACTTAACATTCATCCCAAGGGTGCGGGTGGCGCCAACCTGGGAGCCCATCCGCCTCCTCCGGGTTTTTCGCTCCCCGAATCAAGAGCGGCCTGGATTGGTCCCACCGTGCGCGCGTCGAACGAACACCGCCCGCAATTTAAACATTCGATAAGTTCCCGCGTGTCGCGTTCCGCGAGCACAGGGACCGACCAGGCCGCCACTCGATCCCTACACGGGACGGGGTGCGAGGACGGATGGGCTGGTTGGCGACAGGACCCGCGTATGCCGAATAGACGCTTCTACGTCCTTGCCTTGGCACTCCTTGTGATCTTTCTCGTCGGGAATGGCACCGCCTTTGCCTTTTGCGGATTCTATGTTGGCAAGGCCGATACGAAGCTCTTCAACAAGGCGTCCGAGGTGGCTATTGCCCGACACGACAACAAAACCGTCATCACGATGGCGAACGACTTCAAAGGCGAGGTCAAAGAGTTCGCGATGGTGGTACCGGTGCCGACCGTCTTAGAGAAAGAACAGATCCACATCGGTAATCCGGCAGTACTCAAACACCTGGCCGACTACTCGGCGCCGCGACTCGTCGAGTACTTCGACGAGAATCCCTGCATCAAGTACGAATTGATGGAACGGAAGAGGGACGCCATGAAGAACATGGCGCCGGCATCGGCGGCAGCCCCCGAGCGCGACCGTGCCCTGGGCGTGACGGTCGAGGCGCAATACACCGTCGGTGAATACGACATTCTGATCCTCTCGGCGAAGGAAAGCGCCGGTCTTGAAACCTGGCTGAGCGAAAACGGCTACCGCATTCCAAACGGGGCATCCTCTGTCCTGCAGAGTTATCTCAAACAGGGGATGAAGTTCTTCGTCGCCAAGGTGAATCTGGCGGAGCAATCTAAACTGGGCTTCACACACCTGCGCCCGCTACAGATCGCCTTCGAGTCGCCCAAGTTCATTCTGCCGATCCGCCTCGGCACGGTGAATGCCGATGGGGCTCAGGAACTGTTCATTTATTTTCTGACGAAACAGGGCCGCGTCGAGACGACCAACTATCGCACCGTCAGATTGCCGGAAGCACAGGAGATTCCGCTGTATGTGAAGGATAAGTTCGGCGACTTCTATCGCGATCTATTCACGCAGCAAGTGAAGCGTGAAAATGAACGAGGTGTGTTTCTGGAATATGCCTGGGATATGAACTGGTGCGATCCCTGCGCGGCCAATCCCCTCTCCGCTGAAGAGCTTCGTAGTCTGGGTGTCTTCTGGCAAGACAACGCCGGGCGGATGGGCAAGATGATGCCTGTGGCGCAGAATGTTTTCCTGACCCGGCTCCACGTCCGCTACGATGCAGCCCATTTTCCCGAGGACCTGATATTCCAGGAAACGTCGGACCGGGGAAACTTCCAGGCCCGTTATATTTTGCGCCATCCTTGGACCGGCTCCGATGAATGCCCCACCGCAACGGCTTATCGTCAACAGTTGCGCGAGCGTTACGAGCGGGAAGCACAAACTCTGGCAACACTGACCGGCTGGAACATCGGCGAGATCCGAAAATCCATGAATATTGCTTCGTTGCCTCCTGTCGAAGAGAAGAAGTGGTACCAGAGGTTATGGAGCAACTAAGTTCTGCTTCCGCGGTGCAGGAGATGCCTCCCCTGCACCGCTATTTCTGCTTTGCACGGTCCGGGGATAGTACAGCCGTGTGGTTCCTGTTATAGTTAAAAGCCGGACGCAGGATATGAACCTTACTCAGTGCAAGGAGGCTAACCATGAAACAGCTTCGCACCTACTGCTTGATGTTTGCCGCCATGACCGCGCTGTTGATGATCTCCGCCGGCTGCACGTTGAAGGGCACCACCAATGAAACAACCGACACGACATCGAATATCACAGGCACAACCTCGGGGCGCATCTGGTGGAATGAAGACGGGCTGTTGAACCCGGAACACAAAGCCATTGCCTTTGCGACGTATAACGAAGCGAACCTGGAACAAGACCTGGCCAGAGGACAGGGCGAATATCTGACGTCCATGGGCACTCTGTTAGGCGTGGCGCCGGAGGCTCAGCCGACATTTCAAGCTGCCGCCCAGGATCGCTTTGCTCAATTGAAAACAGCAGATCAGCAGGCGCGCCTGGAGCAGTTGCGCACCTTGTCCCGATAATCACCGCACCTCAATGGGTCCGCCGGCTCAGTCATGCCGACGGGCCCACGCGACTGTCGAATCCGATTGTTCGACGATCTCGCGGCCCAGCACGGTACGAGCGACGACACCGTCTTTGAACACGAGAAAGTTCGTCGGCACGGCTGGAATGCGTGGTCCTGGTAGAATCACACCGGCAAGATTCAGCGGATCGCAGGCCGACAGCTTGACCTCAAGCCCGCTCGTGCCACCGCCGCCCTTCCTGATCGCACGAAGTGCTTCCACAGCCTCCGGTAGGGCAAACTGCTCGCCGACAAACCCCGACACAAAGCGCCCTCCACGGACCTCGCCCTTTAACTCCATTCGTCGATAGGCTACCAGGAGATCGCGCCAGGACTGCACGAGCGTTTCGCGCCCGAGCAAGTCGCGGAACACGACGCCGTACCGTCGCAACAGTTGGCGGGCAACGAGCTCAACCGAGCGTGAGGCGTAAGGTGTGAGGCGTAAGGTGACCGGACTAACGGACCCGGAGCTGACGGCCGACGGCTGATGGCTGCTGGCGTTGCGCAGGATCGACCAGCGACCGGCGGCATGTCGTGGACGACGTGTGCGCTCGCGCCCTTCCGCGCGACGGCGATGTGGATCCATGAGCGCACGGAGATTGTCGAAGCCATCGCCAGTCACCAAGCCGGCCGCCACCAATTCCCAGAGCCCTTCTTCGACCTCGCTCGCCAAATGCCCTGTGGCTCGAACGAGGTCGGCGAAGAAACAGGCTCCTCGTTCCTGCAGCGCGCGACGAAGGTCCTGTGCCACTGCGCCCAACGCGGCAAAAGGTTCGGGACCTTGCCCGGTCCCGTCCTGAAACGTATCCAGCAGCCACTCGCTGTCCTCACGCGGGAACACACTAATCGGCGCGACACTGGTCGGGATGATCCGCTTGGCCCGCTCCGGGCCATCGGATTGCGCCAGCCGCGGATGCGGAGACAGCCGCCCCCAGCTCACCGCCCCGCTTAAACAGAGCCGATCCAAGAGTTCCGGTTCGTACTTCGCCATCCTGACCCGCAACACCTGTGTATCCCAGCTCGATGCCGCCGTTTCGAATCCGGCCAGTTGTTTGATCACCTCCAGCAGGCCTGACTCTCCATGGTGGCGCGAACCGGAAGCCACATGCTGCCATTGCAAGAGAAAACGCATGAACTCGGCGGCCGTCACCGGCTCGATCTCTTTGCGGAGTTTGCCGATCGTCAGACGATGGATGCGCGCGAGAACACGACGATGGCACCATTCCACACCGTAAGGGGTAAGGGGTGAGGGGGAAGGCGATATCCCGTCCGCCTCACGCCTGACGCCTGACGCCTCACCGCGGCGCTCACGGAATTGACCGCGAAGCACTTGGCCTTGAGATTCGAGCCGGACCATCGATTCATTCACCGCATCACTCGATAGGTGAAGACGCTCAGCCAGTTCGCCTGTCGTGGTTGGGCCGATGCTCTCCATCCAGCCTTGCACGATGGCATCGAGCGTCGGCTCACTCCCTCGGACGTACAGTTGCTCGACCGATTCCTGATTCTCCCGTGCGACCCACCCTTTCACCTCTCGCCCATCACCCCTCACCCCTAACCCCTCACCCCTTACGGAAAGTTCAACAACCCGTCCCTCCTCAACCAAGCGTGGCACATACGCACTCCACTCGCTAGCTTCGGAGGATGGCACCCATACCAAGGTGAGCAGCGCGTCGTGCAGTTCGTCGGCATCCCGAACCACCGGCCAGGACTCACGGGCAACTTCTTCAATAGCCTCCGGATCGAGCGCACCGATTCCAGCCGCTACGTCGGCCGGCAATGTCCTGCGTAGCTCCACAGCTCTCGCTCTTCGTTCTTCGAGCGGGGCATCGTCGAGGAAGGCGTAGGGATTGGCATTCAGGATTTCGTGCGAGAAGAGGGACGGCGCAGGCGTATCGATCGCCACACAGGTGATGGTCCCCGCCTCAATCCGCCGAAGGACATCAATCAGCCCGTCGATATCCATCGCTTCGGTCAAACAATCCCGCAGGGTCTCCTGCACCAGAGGATGATCCGGAATCTGTCGTGTGGCACGCGCACCGGTCAGATTTTCCTGGCAGGCAATCGCGTCCGGAAACACCGCGGCCAGCAGGTCTTCGGCCTTCATCCGCTGGATCTGCGGCGGAACCTTTTTGCCGTTGGAAAATCGGAGCAGCGCCAGCGAGCGCGAGGCATTCCACCGCCATCGCGTTGCAAACATCGGCGCCAGCAGCACCGCCTGAATGAGCACCTCGCGCACCGAGTTCGAATGGAGATAGCCGAACACCGATTCCAGCGGGAAGCTATGTTTCTCCCCAAGCGAGATGACGAGTCCGTTATCCGTCGCCGCCGCCTGTAGTTCGAAGTCGAACGTCACGCAGAAGCGCTTGCGGAGAGCAAGCCCCCAGGCTCGATTGATCCGCCCCCCGAAGGGCGCATGGATCACCAGTTGCATCCCGCCGCTCTCGTCGAAAAAGCGCTCGGCCACGATGGTCTCTTGTGTCGGCACGGTTCCCAGGATCGCTCTTCCCGCCAACACATACTCAACCGCTTGCTGGGCTCCTCGCTGGTCGAGGCCGCATTCTTCTTTGAGCCAGGCGAGAGGCGAAAGGCGAGAGGCGAGGGGCGCGCGAGGAACTGTCTCATCCCCACTTGCCTCTTGCCTCGTACCACTGGCCTGCTGCGCAATTTCTTGTCGTAGCGCAGCGACCTCAGCGGAGAGTTCCGCCGTTCGCGATGGAGCTTCGCCTCGCCAAAATGGAATATTGGGCGGGGCTCCGTGGGCATCTTCCACACGCACCTTACCCATCTCCACGCCTTTGATCCGCCAGGAGGTATTTCCCAACAGCATGATGTCGCCCGCAAGACTTTCGACTGCAAAATCTTCATCGACCGATCCTACGACGGTGCCGTCCGGCTCTGCCACGACAGCGTAGTTGGCCGTGTCAGGAATCGCCCCGCCTGACGTAATCGCGGCCAATCTCGCCCCTCGTCGTCCCTTGAGTCGATGATTGATCCGGTCGTGATAGAGATAGGCCAGGCCTCGTCCCCGATTGGTCGCAATCCCGTCGGCCAACATCTGCACGATGGCATCGAACGTGGCCCGGTCCAAGTCCCGATAGGGAAAGGCCCGTCGGACGAGTGTAAAGAGGTCCTGTTCCGTCCAGGCCTGCGTCGCCGCCGCGGCCACGATCTGCTGGGCCAGAATATCCAACGGCTCCGGAGGCACCACGATGTGGTCCAACTGGCCGCCCTTCATCGCCCGGATCAGCGCGGCACATTCGAGCAGCTCATCGCGCGTCGTGGCGAAGAGCCGGCCTTTGGGAATGGCGTGGATCCAATGTCCGGCACGCCCGATCCGTTGCAGGCAGGTGGCAATGGAGCGGGGCGAACCGATTTGGCAGACGAGATCGACCGTCCCGACATCGATACCCAATTCGAGCGACGCCGTCGCCACGACCACGCGCGTCTTGCCGGATTTCAATCGCTCTTCAGCTGAAAGACGGATCTGCCGCGAAAGGCTGCCGTGATGGGCCGCGACCACATCGGCTCCGAGATCCTGGAGGCGCTCTTCGAGATGGTGTGACACACGTTCGGCTAACCGGCGAGTGTTGACGAAGACCAGCGTGGTGCGATGCTCACGGACCAACGCAGCGACCCGATCGTAGATATCAGACCAGATCGCATTCGTCGCGACCGCGCTCAACTCGTCCTTCGGAACCTCAACCGCCACATCCATCTTGCGCCTGTGACCGACGTCGATAATCCGGCAGGGCGCAATCGAGATCGAGATTCGAGGTTCACCATTCGAGGTTTCCGGAATCGGAGAACTTCGCACGTTGCACTTCGAACTTCGAACGCCGGCGCCGACGAGGAATTGCGCAACCAGTTCGATGGGCTGCTGCGTCGCTGAGAGCCCGATGCGTTGCGGCTTCACGAGAGTCAGCGCCTCCAGCCGTTCCAGAGACAGTGCCACGTGCGCGCCCCGCTTATTGGGCGCGAGCGCATGAATCTCGTCGACAATCACTGTCCGGACAGTCTGCAAGAGTCGCCGGCTTTTCTCCGCGGTCAACAGGATGAACAACGATTCCGGCGTCGTAACCAGAATATGCGGCGGGCGCTTGAGCATCTGCTGCCGATCGGCCATCGGCGTATCGCCGGTCCGTACCAACACGCGCAACTCCGGCATCAACAAACCGGCTTGCAAGGCGGCCTGCCCGATGTCGGCCAGCGGCTTCTGCAAATTCTTCTGAATGTCGTTACTGAGAGCTTTGAGAGGCGAGACGTAGAGAATCTGAGTATGGTCATCCAGTTCACGGCCGAGCGCTTGTTTGAAGAGATAATCGATGCAGGAGAGAAAGGCGGCGAAGGTTTTGCCGGAGCCTGTCGGAGCGGCGATCAGCGCATCGGCCCCTGATTGGATGGCAGGCCAGGCCTGTAGTTGCACATCAGTCGGCTGACCGACATGCGATTGAAACCACTCAGCGATGAGAGGATGGAATCGAGTGAGCGGCATGGCCCGTCATGATAACACGGGCCAGCTTCCAATCACCAAATCACGGGAAACAGGATACTTCAGCAGGGGCCGAGGAATATTGTACGGTGAAACTGTCAAAACGTGAAAGCCGTGACGTTACCCCCAAGCACCAGCGGTCCGTTAAGTTTGGACGATGTCCCGGGAGCTCCGACATTCACGGAGTACAGTTCCTCGGTACCGAAGGTCGTCTGGTCGGCCAGATAGAGGACAAGCGTGCTGTTCGGTGAAATCGAAAAGCTCGCCACGTTCCCACCGGATGCCAAAGCCCCGTTGAGGGGCGGACTAGACACCTGCAGGGATGAAAATGAAACCTGATACAACTGGACAGCGGCAGAGGTCTGATTGGCCATATAAATCGCCGCGGAGCTGTCCGGCGTGATGGCAAACGCCGTGACATTTTGGCCGGCTACATAAGTGGGATTGACCTTTTGTGCCGGTCCCACCGGTGCAAGCGGCGTACGAAACAATTCCACCACCCCAAGAATAGTCTGATCCGCGCTGTAGACCACAGCCGAACCGTTTGCCGCGATGGAGAAACTGGACACATTTCCTCCCGCGGTCAACGTCCCGTTCAATTTCACGACGCTGACTTGGGGAGACAGGAATAGCACTCGATAGAGTTCGAACGTGCCGGTTGTGTCCTCATCGGCCCGATAGATCACCGCTGTGCTATCGGGCGTCACAGCAAAAGTGGTGACGTTTTGGCCCGCAACCAGAGGTGGATTCAGGCTCGTTCCGCTCCCTGGTCCGGTAACCGCAGCCAGAAAAATCTCAAAAACCTGATCTATGGTTTGATCGGCCAAATAGACCACTGAGGCACTGTTGGGAGAGATGGCGAAGTTGACGACGTTTCCTCCGGCCACCAACGATGAGTTGAGTTTTGTGTTGTCGCTGGGGGGATTCAAAAATGCCACCTGGTACAACTCGTTTACATTGTCCGTGGTTTGGTCGGCAATATAGACGACCCTGGTGCTATCTGGAGTCACGGCAAATTGCGTGACAGTCCGCCCGCTAGGCAATGCAGGGTTGAGCAAGGTGCTCGACGCTGGATTCGAGAACAGTACCCGGTATAGGTCGAACACTTGATCAATCTGCTGATCGGCAAGATAGACGACCGACGTTCCATCCGGCGTGATCGCGAAACTCGAAACATCTCCGCCAGATACCAAGGTACCGCTAAGCTTGACGCTCACTCCGGGGGTCGCAATGGTAACTTTATATAACTCGAAAACGTCGTTCGTATCCTGATCCGCAATGTACACCACAGCGGTTTTATCCGGCGTCAGGGCAAAGCTGATCACATCGCCGCCAGGGGTTAGCGGAGGAGTAAGCTTGGTTCCGGACGACGCCAAATACAGCTCGAAGACACCGACGGTATTTTGATCGGCAAGATACACGACAGCCCCGCTTGCGGAAAGATTAATGCTTCCGCCGGTCACATCACCGCCGTTGTTACATCCCGCAAGCATCAGGCAAGCCGCTGCCAGGAAGCGGAGCGATCTCATGCTGGTCATAGAGCCACCGTAGGTCCTGTTTGGCAACCGCACTTATTCACACGTACATTGTTTATATCACCATGGAAACAGTGTGCCAAACAAAGAACGAAATGTTTTCAATGGACTCTGGCGGATGGTCACTGGCAGACTGTCGGGACCTTCAAACAGGCCGGCACCAATATGGATAACCGGGCTCTCGTCATTCTCGGCTCAGGCTATACCGGCCGCTTCCTCGCGCCTAGAGCCGCTCGGCAATACCCATACGTATTTGTCACAAGCCGCAGCCCGGAGCAGCACCTACCTGACGTTCCGGCACAGCAACGGATCGAGTTCGACCTGGAACGGTCTGCCACCTGGGCGCATATACCTCCCGCAGCCGATCTGCTGTGGTGCTTTCCCGCTACCCCACTCGAACTGGTTCATCAGTTTGCCGAAGCCATAAAGGCTCCCTCCCGCCGGATCGTCCTACTCGGCAGCACGTCGGCCTACGACGTCGGCGACTCGCACAATTATCCGCCGGCCTGGCTCGACGAATCGGCTCCGATCGATCGAAGTAAATCGCGCGTGCAGGGAGAGGAGTTTCTGCGGACACAGTGTCATGCGATCGTGCTCCGCGTGGCCGGCATTTACGGACCGGGGCGCAATCCGCTTGACTGGATCAAGAACGGTCGCGTCGGGCCCTCACGAAAATACGTGAATCTGATTCATGTGGATGACTTAGTGGTGACCTGTCTCGCGGCGTTGGAGAGGGGAAAACCGGGAGAGACGTATAACGTGAGCGACGGCCACCCGCACACTTGGGAGGTCATCTGCTCCACCGCGCATGAACGATGGAACGTCCCCCTTCGGACAGAATCACAGGCGGACGCATCTGGAAAACGAATCAACACGCACAAGCTCACCACAGAGCTTGGTGTTCGCGTTCAACACTTCGATCTCTTCACCGCTTTGGAAGGACTCGAGCGATAAAGGACTACCAGCGCAGCAGCGCCATGACGGCGAGGCACACCAAGAGATTATTGATCGCATGGGCCAAGATGCCGGGCGCGAGACTTCCGGTTTTTTCATAGATCCAGGCCCAAAGCACGCCGCTCCAGCAGACGCTGATCAGACCGACCGCACCATAGCCATGTGCGAGCCCGAAAATGCCTGCGCTGATGAGGGCGGCAGGGAGAAAGCTGAACTTGCGCCGCAGAATGGCGAACAACAAACCTCGAAAGGCGAGTTCTTCGAAAAGCGGCGCAAAGATGACATACTCCAGCAGACTGACCATGGTGACGGATGGAGATCCCCAGACCAAATCTCCATCGAACCATTCAGTCCAGTGGCTCGCCAGATGCCACTGTTCCGACAGGCGAGCCATAACCCATTCGCCCCACAGACCGGCAGCGACAACCGCAAGAACCGCGACGAGAAGCCGGCCGAAGTGCCCCCAGGGAAGACTCAAACCGAAACCTTCTTCGAAGGTCATCCCGGCAGGCCTGAACAGGTGATAGTAGGCTAAGGCCAGCAAGGGCACGTTCGTCATAGGAATCGCGAGCGCCCTCAATGAGGCATTCTCCGGCGGCAGGTACATGAGACAGACGGCCATGACCACGGCCCCGATCGCGCCGCCGCGCAGTAACACTGCCGCGCCGACGCGGCCGGGCCAAGGTGGTGGAATCCCCGGTTCATGAAGTCGGATGGGATTGGCATCGGCTGCTCGCCCGTGCAAAATGAACAACAACAGCAGAGTCCCGAGCAGCATCGCACCCAGTTCGAACAGCGTCAGTTTTCTGGAACGGGCGTACAATTTGTCGGCTTGGATGGCGGCCTGTTCTTGAAGTCTGGCCACTAACTCCGGATTGTTGGAGCGCTGAGCCAACCTGATCGCCAAGCGATCGTAAAACCAGCCTTGCGGCAACAGTTCAGGCAAATCCGCTTGCATCGCCTCGATCGTCTCTCGATCAGGGGGAAGGTCCTCGCTGTAGGCCGCACGGATCAGTTCTGCGAATCGCGGAAGCGGATCTTCCCGTTCGTCCCACTCATGCGCCGAAAGAAGCGCTTGGGAGATCTGCCCGGTTTCTGCTTGCAGAATGGCCAGATCCAAGGGGACGACCGGATCGTCCGAATGTTTTGACAGTTCTCGATACCATTCGATGGCATAGGCCTGCTCGGCTTCCCCGTTGCCGGAGACCCAACCAAACCACTCTTGCTCCCATGCCGGTGCACGCTTGAGTCCTTCCTGCACCTCCATTGTCCGACCCACCATCAGGCTGAGGGCTCGTTCGGGCGCTTCGATCCGATCGATTTTCGGCGTCGAGGAGGCCATCACCACCACGGCGGCGAACGACGCGACCAAGAAAATCGCGGCAAGCCAGCTGATCAGCGGAGAAAACCGCGCTGGAAACTGCCCGACTGCGGGGGGAGCCTCGGTCTCACGCCACCAGGAGCGGGACGATGGCGGTTGGGATGATGGTGTTACGAAGTCATCCATAAGTAAGCTCAACTATAACATGGCCTTTTTCGAGCCAGAAACCCCTCAAAAGTAACGAGGCCTCGGCCCTCGTCGCACATAAACTCATGGCCCCTTGGCATAAAACTCCGCTATACTATGTTTTCTTTATTCGGAGTCGTATGACCCTTCAGGACTTTACTCCCCCAAGTCGACTTCTCCTCGGCCCTGGGCCGAGCATGGTCCATCCCCGAGTCTTGCGGGCTCTCTCCGCGCCGCTTCTTGGCCATTTGGATCCCGTCTTTCTCACGGTTATGAACGACGTTCAAACCCTCTTGCGCTACGTTTTTCAAACCAGCAACCGCTTCACCATTGCCATTTCCGGTACCGGATCGGCCGGCATGGAGGCATCGATCGTCAACTTCGTCGAACCGGGCGATGCAGTCGTGGTCGGGATCAACGGCGTGTTCGGAGGCAGATTGGCCTCGGTCATCGAGCGGTGCGGTGGGAAAGCCATCCGCGTGGAAGCGCCCTGGGGCGAATGCCTCGACCCTTCAGCCCTCGACCAGGCCCTCCGTCGATCAGGGCCGGTCAAAGCCGTGGCGGTCGTTCATGCAGAAACATCAACCGGCGCATGGCAACCACTCGATGACATCGCCAAGATCTGCCGCCAGCACGGCGCCCTCTTCGTTGTCGATGCCGTCACGTCACTGGGCGGTGTGCCGGTGGATGTCGATCGCCTCGGCATCGATGTCTGTTACAGCGGCACACAGAAATGCCTGAGCTGCCCGCCGGGACTTGCGCCCTTTACGATGAGCGATCGAGCGCTTGCGGTGGTGAAGCAACGCCGCACCCCTTGCCAGAGTTGGTACCTGGATATGAGTCTCATTGCCGACTATTGGGCGGAAGGGAAAAGAGCCTATCACCATACTGCCCCGATCTCGATGCTCTATGCTCTGCGAGAAGCGCTGCGGCTCGTTGAAGAAGAAGGACTGCCGGCCCGATTCAACCGTCATCAAATGAACAGCGATGCGCTGGTGGCCGGGCTGGAAGAACTGGGGCTGACTCCCCTTCCTCGGATAGGCCAGCGGCTGCCGGTGCTGAACTGCGTGACTGTTCCCTCTCACATTCTGGAAGCAGAGGTGCGCGCAGAGTTGCTGACGAACTACGGCATCGAGATCGGGGGAGGATTAGGACCATTGAAGGGTAAGGTCTGGCGCATCGGCCTGATGGGTGAATCGTCGACGGAGGCCCACGTCTTGACCTTGCTGAACGCTCTAGAATCACTTTTTATTCGAGGCGGCTGGCTGACGACTCCCGGAATCGCCTTGCAAGCCGCCTCCAGAGTCTATAGCCACGTGAATTTATGACCGGAGGTTGATCAACTGTATGAACAACAAACCATTGCTGTGGGCGCTTGGAGGCGGGGCCTTTGCCTTCGTTGCAGTCGTCTCCTACTGGATCTTCGCGCTCACGCTCGCGAACCAGATGAAGTCCGACCAGGTCTCCCCTGAAAAAACGGCATCTTTCATCCATGCCATTCTGGAAGCCAACCGCAACAATTATACGGACAACGTCGTCGTCAAGCTTCGGCGCGACGGCGTTGAGGCTCATGAACACTGGCGCGATGAACGCGGTGTGCCGTTGCCTGCGCAGTTTTTGTTGGAGTCCGGCCGGCTCGTTGCGCTCAAAGACCTCAATTTCTCGTTTCGGCTGGCCAGCTTGACGCCGATCTATGTCTGGAACGGGGCCAACAGCGATCTTGAACGGGTCGGTTTAGCAGCCGTCCAAAAAGACCCCTCGCGACCTCATTACGGTCTCATCAGAAAAGGCGAGCTCCGCCTCTTTCAAGCGATCTATGCAGACCGCGCCGTGTCGCAGGCCTGCGTCGATTGCCACAACCAACATCCGAACAGCCCTCGCCGGGACTTCAAGCTCGACGATGTCATGGGCGGCATCGTCATCACATTTCCGATCGGGGAATAGGGCCGTGGCCATCGCCATCCACAACACCCGACTGATCGACGGGAACGGGCAAGCCATCGAACGGGCCACTGTCATCGTTCGCAGCGGCAAAATCCACGCAGCCGGTCCCAGCCGCGCCGTTTCGATCCCGCGAGGCGCCACCCGCATCGACGGCCGCGGACTGACCCTGCTGCCGGGTCTCATCGATTGCCATGTCCATCTCTGTCTCGGCGCGGAGCCGGATGTCGTTCAGGCCATCGAGCAGGAAACTCCGACCGAAACATTGCTCAAATCGAGTCAGATGGCGCGGCAAACCCTGGAAGCAGGCGTCACCACCGTCCGCGATGTCGGCTCCCGAGATCATTCCATCTTTGCGCTGAAACGGTCGATCGACAAAGGACTCACCGCGGGGCCCCGAATTGTCGGAGCCGGACTCGCCATTTGCATGATCGGCGGGCACGCCAGATTCATCGGGCAAGAAGTCGAAGGTGTGGAGCAAGTCCGCAAGGTCGTTCAAGCCCAGATCGCCGCCGGCGCGCAGGTCATCAAAGTTATTGCCTCAGGCGGCGTGCTCACGCCCGGCACCTCTCCGGACCAAGCCCAGCTGACGCTCGACGAACTGCAGGCCGCCGTCGCCGAAGCCAAACGAGCGGGGCTGAAGGTGGCGGCCCATGCGCACGGAGCGTCCGGGATGAAGAACGCAGTTCGCGCGGGCGCCCATTCGATCGAACATGCCACGCTCATGGACGAAGAATCCGCTGCCTTGATGAACGAACAGGCGGTCTACATGGTGCCAACCCTCTCCGCTCTCGCTACGACCGCGGCCTGCCGCCGAGGCTGCGGCATTCCCGACAGCGCGCTCGACAAGGCCAAAGCCATGACCAAGCGCCATCAGGCCAGCTTCAAACAGGCCCATCGCCGCGGTCTCTTGATCGCGATGGGCACGGACGCCGGCACGCCGTTCAATTATCACGGCGACAATGCGCAGGAACTCGAACGGATGGTCACGTTCGGCATGAGTCCGATGGAGGCTATCCTGGCTTCCACGTCGTCCGCCGCACGATTGATCGGGATTCAAGACATCGTAGGCACGATCGAACGAGGCAAGGAAGCCGACCTGATTTTGATCGATGGCAATCCGCTGCGGAAGATCGAACTGCTCCGCGACCGTGGCCGAATCGTCGGCGTCATGAGATCGGGTAAGTTTGTGGCAGGACTGCTCTCAAAAGATTGAGTTCTGAGTTGTAAGTTCTGAGTGCTGAGTTTCCGAAGACGGGCCGGGAAACTCTGAACTCAGAACCCAGAACTGTTTTCTATTACCGCCGTTCGTAAAATAGCTCCAGCGCCGAGGCAAACCCGTGCAGGCGACCTTTGCAAAACTGCTCGTCTAACCGGCCGCGAAGGGAACGGATACCCCCTTCGTCGTTTTTCCCCACGACACCTTGGGATACCATCATCTGCGTCGCCACGTCGACCAACCGCTGTTTGCGTCTTTCCATCTCATCGGTTACGAACTCGTGCATGACCTCCGCCGCGCGCGCATGAATGAGATCTTCTTTAAATGAATCGTACCCTTGATCCGCCACCGTCCGCTCCCGAATGAGGGCGAGCTCAGCCTTGATCCGTGCGACCTCTTTGACAAGAACGGCGAAGAGTTCTTTTCGCCCTTCGTCGAACAGCTTCTTCTCCATCTCGTCGAGGATGACGGAGAGATCGGCAACGTCTTCCCTGAACTCATCGCCCCAATTGAGCCGATCGTAGTTGCGCCGCGACTCCGGATCACCAATGATCTCGTAGGCCGCATTGATTTCGCGGATCCTGGATTCCGCCTCCTTGCTATCGGGATTGCGATCGGGATGGTGCTCGAAGACAAGCTTCCGGTAGGCTTTCTTGATCGTCTCGTCAGACGATTCTCGCGAGACTCCGAGGACCCTGTAAAAATCGACCCTGGCCATGGCCGCGACTATAGCACGGCCCTTCTTGACGCTTCACCTTGACTCCTGCCTAGAAGGACTCTAGCCTGTCGCAACCCATGCCTTCACTCGCAGCCCAGCACTCACGACTCAGGACTCAAGTGATTCAGTTTCCTCGGTGCGGGGTGCCTTCGTGAGTGGTCAGTCCTGGCGATCAGGTGTCACGCGTTACCAGTGGCTTGTGCTGTTCGTCGCCTGGCTCGGCTGGGTGTTCGATGCCATGGACGCGACGATCTATGCGATCGTGTTGCACCCCGCTCTACGTGAACTGCTTCAAACCTCCGCTGGTGCCACGGTTTTGCCCGAGGAGATCGGCTGGTACGGCGGGATCATCTTTTCGATTTTCCTGATCGGCTGGGCGATCGGCGGGATTACCTTTGGCATCCTTGCCGACCGGTTCGGCCGGACGAAGATCCTGATCGCCACGATTCTCATCTATGCCGTGTTTACCGGCGCGGCGGCCCTGTCGCAAGACTGGTGGCATCTCGCCATTTACCGGTTTCTCACGGCACTCGGCATCGGCGGCGAATGGGCAGCCGGCGCAGCGATCGTGGCGGAAACCTGGCCGGAAGCGAAGCGAGCAAAAGCTGCAGGGATCCTCCAATCGGCCTGGGCCGTCGGGTTCTTCCTTGCCGCGACATTCAACCTGACGCTCCAAGATGCGTACGGGTGGCGAGGCCTCTTCCTCATCGGCATCCTTCCGGCATTCGTGGCGCTTCTCGTCCGGTGGTGGGTCAAGGAACCGGAACGTTGGACACATGCGCATGAACAACAGGTCCTCCCTCTCACGGCGATCTTTGAGGGCAACTTACGGCGAGGAACACTGGTGGGGTCAGCGTTAGCGTTTGTCGCCGTGTTCGGCCTTTGGGGTTCGACGAATTGGGCCCCGACACTTATCCGCGAGCTACCGGATCTGAACGGACAGGATTCCGCCACACTCAGCAAGTACGTCAGCTATGCCATCATGGCACTGAATGCCGGCGCCATTTTCGGCTACCTCGGATTCGGTCCGCTGGCTGACGTATTTGGAAGGAGACCAGTCTTTGCGTTCATGTGCCTCGGCAGTTTCATCATGTTGCCGGTGACCTACCTGCTACCCTCGACCTATGCCGGCGTGTTGATGCTGCTGCCAATTCTCGGCTTCTTTAACAACGGAATTTTCAGCGGGTTCCCCATCTATCTGCCAGAACTATATCCGACCGTCCTGCGGACGACCGGTGCCGGCTTCTGCTTCAATGCCGGACGCGTGCTCGCATCAGTCGCACCATTTGTGACCGGCTGGCTCGTGACGACACTTGGCACGTTCGGTCGCGCCGCCAGCACTGTGGCATCGATCTACCTCCTGGGTCTGTTAGTCTTGCTTTTTGCGCCTGAAACGAAAGGGAAACCGCTACCGGACTAGCCCGCTTTCAGCCCTTGACTTGCGCGCCTCCCTACTTATCTCCATTCTCATGGATAACAATCAGACCCCTCGAGCACTCTCCCACGACGAGAAGAATGCCGCGGAAGCCGCGTTTGCCGGAAAGCCCCTCAACCCTAAATGGTCGGCTCGGGCTCGAACTGTCTATGAGGGCATTATCAAAGTCTTACCGGCACCCTCCGAAATACCGGTAGATGCCTCGAAGATCTCAGAGGAAGTTGCCCCAACGAGTGATCTGGCTCCTCCTGAATCAGTCACAGAACCGGAAGGCTCAACCGCTGAACCAAGCACCGAGGGAGTGGAGCAGACTGGGAATGTGCCGACCAAGATACCCTTTAAGCAAGCACTCGAAACGGGAGCCTTGATCGACGTCACACCGACGGCCAAGCAACTGGGATTTTCGTTTCCTGTGACGGTAACCAAGCCACTCTGGGATGTGGGCATTGCCCCTGTCAAAACGCTCAGCCAGGAAGACCAGGCCAACCGATTGCGCGACGTCTTGATGGCCTTCAGGCTTCGCCTGGCGACACAACCGACCGTTTCGCCCCTTATTGATTTCCCGGCCTTGCTGGCCTTTCCGCCGAACAGCGTGCCGCAGCCGATTCCGCTTTTTGCCTTGATCCAGCCGGACGAAGAGAATCGGGCGACAGTGACCCTCTTGCTGCCGAACGAAGTCGCCGCAAGCATCATTCCGTTGAATTGAGGGTGCTGCAAAAGTCCTCCAGCGGCATTCTCGCATCACTCAAGGCCTCAACGTATACTAAAGCCGACTTGAGGCAAAGTAACTATCCGCTCCCATGTGATCGAAGCGAGCGGCTCAAGCGAAGCTCGGTATGTACCTCCTCGTCCTTTCGCTTGCTGCGGCCTGCTGGACGAGCTTTCCAACACCCTCGGGGGGTGTCGTCTGTCCCCTTTCGGATTCGCCAAGAACCCGTGTTCCCAGTGTTCTCTGGGTCTGACAACAGTCTCAACCTAACCTCTACCGGCGAGTCGAGCCCGTACAAAGGCTCGCTCGCCAGCCTTTCCCTTTGCCACACCGTCGAGTTTCGCCTCAAGCAACAGGGCGAGTATGGTGCCGACCGCTGGGCCTGGCTTGACTCCCATGTGCAATAGGTCATCTCCGCCTAACGCGGGTTTGGTCGCGCGCAATCTCTGGACATAATCACGTATTCGCCGTTTCACCCGGGCAAGCATCGCAGTCCGCTTCTTTACCATTGCCAAGCAGAGCACCAACGCTTCATCGGGCAAGCCGTTCAACAGATGATGGACTTCTGATGGCCTGAGCCGTCGCGTTTCACCAAGTCCGCACACGACGCTCTTCAGTCTCTGCCCACCGGCGCGAACCTTCCTTCCCTGCTCGTTGGACAACATGAGCCGCGTCACCACCGCTTCGATAATGGGCTGCCCCGCTCCACCAAGCAATGCCATCAGATACACGAGCGGGCGGTCGACTGAATTGCCGTCGCAGCGCGTCCGCCACCAGGCTAACGCACTTGGAAGAGACTGCACGATTCGTCTCGCCGGTCCTGTATATCGCAAGTCAGGGTGCAAGAATCGTAACAGCTTCAACCGTCTCAGCCAGTCGAAAGACCGCTGAGGGAAGACCTCCCCAGCGAGCAGCAAGATTTCGCTGCATAACCGTGGCCCGGATAATTGCGCAATCAGGTCCGTGGCTGCTCCTGCTTTTAGCAGCTGCGCCGTTTGAGACTCCAGACGGAATCCGAAGCGCTGCGTAAACCGAATGGCGCGAAACATGCGCGTCGGATCGTCGACGAAACTACCTTCGTGCAGCACGCGAATGGTCCGTGCCCTGAGATCCCGCTGTCCCCCGTAGGGATCGTGTAACCGCCCGAACGTGGCAGAATTCAGCTGAATCGCCATGGCATTAATCGTGAAATCTCGACGACGGAGATCTTCAAGTAGAGTCGCCGGTTCGACGTTCGGCAAAGCCGCCGGTCGCATGTACGACTCGCGGCGCGTTGAGGCGATATCCACCCTGATCCCGTTCGGCATCACGAGCCTGGCCGTCCCAAACCGCTCAAAGGTCGCCAATCCTGCGCGATATCGGTCTGCGACGAGACGCGCGAAGGCAATACCGTCGCCTTCTACCGTGAGATCAAGATCCCAGTTCGTCCGCTTCAACAGGAGATCGCGGACCACTCCTCCGACCAGATAGACAGGCAGGTCCTGCTCGTCGGCAAGCCGGCCGATTTGTCTGAGCATGCCCAAGTGCCGTGCAGGCAGTCGCTCTAGCAGGAAAGTCCGCTTCACCTGGTTCGTCATTGTGCGCATTGTAGCAATCTCACTGCATTCGCAACACCCCTGCTAGCGCCCCGCTGTTCCCTGGTCGATAGGTTCACTCCTTCGAACGAGAAGGGGGGCTCACGATCGATCTCGTGAGCCCCCTTCTCTTCTGCATCGGTTCGAACGCTAGTGGTGACGCTTGCCTTGGCGATCGTGTTTCTCGCAGTCGATACGGCCGGACGCACGATCCTGCGCTTGTGTGATTTTGGCAGGGTCCTATCGGACATCCTGAAAGAATCTGCGAGGAAGCACCGGCAAACGGAATTCAACGTGGAGGATGATAAGGAGCACGCGGAGAAAGCTACGCCAAACGCCCATTTTCAAGAATTTCCGGGCATCCGTGATCACGGGCGGCGAGAGGAGTACTGGAGTGGTTCCTGCGATCAACCGCTCACAGAACGCCACGTCTTCGAGGATCGGCTGATCGGGAAACCCTCCGAGCCGTTTGAACAATGCGCGGCGAACGAATAGCGCTTGATCGCCGTAGATGATTCGGCTGCGCGTACAACGAAAATTGTCAAGAAACGAAATCATCTTGAGTCGCCAGTCGTTGCCGGAAAATTGATGCGTGAATCCTCCGGCTTGAATCGTGAGGTCCAAGTCCATCTCGTTCAGTCGCTGAATGGCCTCGGGCGGCAAGGTCGTATCGGCATGCAGAAAAAGCAGCCACTCGCCGCGCGCCTGCAGGGCCCCGGCGTTCATCTGTGACGCACGGCCTTTTCGTGCCGTTAGCAACTGCCGTGAGGGATGAGGGGAAGAAGGCGAGGGACGTTCAAAACCAAACTCGGAAAGGACGGCGAGGGTACGATCCGTGCTCCCGCCGTCGACGGCGATGACTTCGTAGTCGCCAGGCTGCCGAAAGAGCGCGCGGAGTGTCTCAGGCAGCGCTTTCTCTTCGTTGTAAGCAGGGATCACGACGGAAATCATGGGTCAGCTCACAGCCATCAGCGTTCAGCGATCAGCTTTTCGGAACATCCTAGGGCTGATGACTGATTGTTGAAAGATGACTGCTCCTCTTGATGCAACCACTCAGGCAGAAACTTCCGAACATCCTTCGCCCACGCCGTGGGATCTTCGGCAATCGATTCGAACAGATCGCTCAAGGTCAGCACCATCTGGTCCGTCAAGGCGAGGTAGTCTTGCGCACGACGGCGCAGCGTCTCCGCATCGGTCCGGCCTTCGGCCGTCGCCCGTTCCAGCATGCGGCGTCCGAATCCATGATGGGCCTCTTCCTGCTGCAACAGGATGCGCCGGAGCCGACCGAACGGTGCCGCACGCTTGACCAACCCCTCTTCGATGCGCGTCAGAATGGCTTCGCCTAATCCTTCAAGAATGACTTGCTCAGCCAGAAACGTTTCACACAGATCCTGTCGGATTAACGCCTCGTTGAGGATCGAGCGATACTCTTCCAGCGCAGGGAGAAACGGCGCATCGCCAAGATGCCTCGGCGCCAGCCAGGCAATTGCTCCTTGAAATACCATCGCGTGTGCGGACTCTTGCCGCGCCTGGGTGATGAGGAACCGGCGCGATCCCGCATCGAGGGCAAACCCTGCCTGGGCCTTCGCGCACTCGTTCGCCATTCGCTCACCATGTTCGAGAAAGGTCAATAGCCGCGCAATCGGGACTTTTTCATCAAGACGTACGAGCATACGCCGACTCCTCGGGTGGAAGACCGTTCAGGCTCCAGTCATACTCGAGATACTCGATGCGGTAGCCTGGCTGTGACAGTTCTCTTGCCAGTTCGGGATCGTTGACGTAGGGGGCGATAAAGGCGAGCACTGACCCTGCAGCCCCGGCGAAATCCGACTCGAACCATTTAAAGATCATCGACAGCGAGGCCACTTTCTGTTGCCGATCGAATCGATTGCGAGCCGAATCGTTGATGAATCCCCGCACCGCTTCGTCGAGTTGTCGGTCGAGCGTCGCACCGTCATAGGCCCATGGCTGCAACTTAGGGCAAGAGGCCGAGGCACAAACAATGGCGAAGTGCACCAGCGGCTCATTGAATTGCTTGCGTAAGATCCCATGTTCCAGGTCATAGAGATTCACTCGTGCTCCCCCGACGGCGTAGTCCCGTGCCTTGAAATAGCGGTACCAGCCTACATAGGGAGCCGGCGATTCGCCGTCGAGAATGCCTTTGATGGCGAACGCATTGTAGGCATTGATCCAAAATGCCAATCGATGCTCGCGAGAGAAGCCGTTGGGATCGATGCGGTCCAACTGATCGAGATACTGCCTAAACCGCAGGTCACTCTGGATAGCACGGTAGTTCACCTGCCCGTTACTGACAGCAGATCGTACGACGGCATCAAACGCATGATGTGAAAACCCAGGCGGGGAGATCGGATCTCGTGGGTGAAATGAAGTCGGCACCGAGGCGCAGCCAGCCAGAATGAACGCCAGGCCCAGAGAAACCGAGCGATTCATAATTGAACCCATTCGCTCCGTAGGAAAAGGTTTTCCGGCTCCAAAGAAGCCTTCGGTTTGATCATGCCATCTGATGCCATTGTGATCACATTTGCACAGGGTATCGCCGTTTTTTTTCCGCTTTCTCTGGGCTTTTGAGCTTGCTCTTCGTCAACTGGTCATAACCTCCTGACAATTAAGGATTATCAACGCATGGCCTGCGGGCACACGCCTTGCTGATTATTCCGGCCTGAACAAGCATTTTCACGTCAGTTAAGGAGGTTGACTCATGAAAAAGGCCAAAAAGAAAAAGATTCTCCCGGTCATCGTGGCAGCGTTGGCGGTGACAGCTCTTGCCGTCGGGCCGGCAGTGGCCAAGAACTCAAAGAAGTCTTCGTCCCATTCGTCTGCGGCGGCAGCTGCATCATCGATGGGATCCATCCCCCAAGCACCAGATGCACCTAAAGCCGGTCGCCATGACGAGAAACCAGGCCCGGCCTGGAGGACGGTCGGGGGCACCGTCAAGCAGATCGAGAACGATGCCTACCTGGTCGAAGATTACGAGGGCAATCAGGTGAAGCTGTACGTCGGCCAGGGCACTAAGCACATCAACAAGAAGAAGGTCGGGGACACCGTTCGCGCAGAGATTACGCGGGGCGGCTTCGCGAATTCGATACAGTAACCCCCCTTTGAATCCGCGCACCCACCCTGGGCGCGTTGGTGTCCATGAAGAGGCCGGCCCTGAACAGGTCGGTCTCTTCTTTTTCTACTTTCCCTGCCTCTGTCATTTTTTCGCGCGAACAAACTGGATATCGCCATAGTAGGCAATGGCTGTTTCCTTGGTATTGTCCGTATCGCTCATGATCGCCACGCCATTGATCATCGGCGGATCTTCCCCGAAGGCTCTCTTGTAATCCTCATAAATATTGCGCGCTTCGTCCACCCATAGGCCTACCTTTTGCGGCCCGCTCTCCACCACGACCATCTTTGCAAAATCGGTATAGGCATTGTCGAGGATGGCGCCCACCGGCGCGTTTGTCTCCCAAATGTAATTCAAGGCACCGATCGGAATATCCCCGAAGATAGCCTGACCGGCTTTGAACTTGAGCTTCTTCCCGAAACTGACCTTCTCGGGATCGTATTCGAAGGTGATATAGAGCCGGGCGGGATAATCGTCCCCCTCCCTGCGAGCCACGTCGCTGTGCTTCAGAAGATTCTCGACTTTCCACCGCCACTGTATGATCGGAAACTCTTTCGGATCGATCTTGACTTCTTTGGTGAGACCGGATGCGGAGGCTTGGCTGACGGCTTTGACGACGACCACGTCTCCATCCTTCACCAACTCGTAGGCCGTTTGCTTCGGCACTTTCTTGAAGGTCAGAGGCTTCCAACCCTCCGGCAGACCCGTACCTACCTGACCGGCTGAAAACTTCGCTACTTCGAGTAGCGGCGGATCCTGCGCCCAGAGGCATATCGGCCCGATCAACAGCCCTAGGCCGAATAGCCATGCTCTATGTACCGATCGCGCCCCTGTCATGTCTTGTTAATCGCTACCGACGCAGCCACGCAAATAGCTTGGTTAGCAAACTCTTGGTTCGTGGCGTGAAATGCGCCTTGCGCCACAGATTCACGACCTTTTTATTGACTTCAGCCTGCGTTGGATAAGGATGGATCGTTCCGGCAAGCGTTTTGGCTCCGGCACCGGCTTTCATCAGCACGGAAAACTCGCTGATCATTTCGCCGGCATGGGCGGCAACGATCGTCGCGCCCACGATCTTATCGGTGCCCTTCTGGATGTGAATTCTCGCAAACCCCGCGTCTTCCCCGTCAAGGATCGCGCGATCGACCTCATCGAGTTTGTAGGTGTAGGTTTCGACCTCGAGACCTTTCTCCTTCGCATCCTTCTCGTACATCCCGACATGCGCGACCTCCGGTTCCGTAAAGGTGCACCAGGGCATGGTTAATGATTCCACGCTGGCGTACCCAAACCCGAAGGGATGCGGAAACAGGGCGTTCTGAATGACGATCTGTGCCATGGCGTCGGCTGCATGCGTAAATTTGTGCCTTGAGCAAATGTCGCCCGCAGCAAAGATCCTGGGATTCGTCGTCTGGAGCCTGGCATTGACCATCACGCCGTTCTTGTCGTACTCGACGCCGGCCGCTTCCAATCCCAGTCCGTCCACATTCGGGGTGCGCCCGACGCCGACTAAAATCTCGTCGACCGTCACGTCGTACTGCTGTCCGTGCGAATCGACCGTAAGCCGCTTGCCGTCTTCGGCCTTCTGGACCTTCAGATCCTTTCCGCAACAGAGTAACTTCACACCATCTCGCACCATCTGCTGTTCGACGATATCCGCCGCGTCACGATCTTCGTTCGGCATGATGCCGTGCAAAGCTTCAATCAAGTAAACCTGACTACCGAAGCGAGCAAACGCCTGCGCCAGCTCACAACCGATGGGGCCTGCGCCGATGACGCCAAGGCGTTGCGGCAGCTCTGTCAGCGAGAACACCGTTTCGTTGGTGAGATAGCCCGCCTCCTTCAACCCCGGCGTCGGAGGTGACGATGCTCGTGCACCGGTGCAAACCGCCGCCTTCGCGAACGTCAACGTCCGACTCCCGGCAGACCCTTCAACCTGGATGGTATCGGCGGCAGTAAAGCGTCCGCTGCCGATGTACACGTCTACGCCCAGCTTCGTATAGCGATGGGCCGAGTCGTTGTGACTGATCCGCGCACGCAGCTTCCTCATACGCGCCATCGCCGCCCCGAAGTCGTACTTCACTCCGGGAGGAATATGCAGACCGAACTCCGCCGCATTCCGCAAATCGGCCCAGGCCCGGGCGGCGCGAATGACACCTTTTGAGGGCACGCATCCGACGTTCAAGCAATCGCCGCCCATCAAATGTTTTTCGACCAATGCGACTTTGGCCCCCAGACTCGCCGCGATGACAGCCGTGATCAATCCCGCCGTCCCAGCCCCCAGGACCACAATGTTATAGCGGCCGGTCGGCTCGGGGTTGACCCAGTCGGACGGATGGACGTTTTCAGCAAGAATGCGATTGTGCTCATCGTTCGGCAGGACGAGACCTTCTTCATGCTGACGCATTGGCGGCACCTTCTCTGATGTATGAGTAATCATATCGCAACCTTCCTGTACTTTTATGCCTCATGCCTCACGTTTCACACGGTTTACGGTCACGCCTGTTTCGCCGTGAATTTCTTGTAGACGATCGGCGCCAACGCCAGGAGTCCGAGCAGCACGAACGCGGCAATGACATTGGGGGAGGCGATTTCTTTCAACGAGTTGATCGTTCCTAATTGGCGGCCGGCATAGGCATAGACGAATGATCCCGGGATGATGCCGAGCGCCGTGGCAGCCACATAAGTCCCGATGTTCATCCGTGTCAGGCCGGACACGAGATTGACGACGAAAAACGGGAAGAGTGGAATCAGCCGGAGCGTCATGAGGTAGCTGAAGGCATTAGCCGTAAACCCCTGCTGCAGCGGCCCCAGCCACTTTCCGAACTTCTGTTCAACCCAATCCCGCAACAGATAGCGGGCGGCGAGGAAGGCGAGCGTAGCTCCCGTCGTCGCTCCGAGATTCACGAACAGGGTGCCGAACACACTGCCGAACAAGAACCCGCCGGCGAGCGTAAGAATCACTGCACCTGGCAGCGACAAACCTGTCACCGCAATATAGGCGAGGATGAAGAGCACGACCGAAGCAGCATAATTGGCTTCGGTAAAGGCCAGGAGATGATCACGGTTCTCTTTCAGCGTCTCAAGCGAAAGAAATCTTCCGAGGTCGAAGTACACAAAAGCTCCGATCCCGCAAACAATCATGACTGCAATGGCAATTTTCCCGAGGCTTGATCCGCTGGCTGGTTGGGCAGCTGTGATGTCATTCGGCATGGTCTGTTCGCGTATCATGGGGGCTCCTTTCTTCACTGTCAATGTCGGTTGCTACACCCTCAGTCGGTCAGAGCCCGGTCTCCTTACATTGACAGGATAATCCGATCGGCAGGCGGGCAGCCGCAGCACTTCAACTCGTATCAGTTCTACGAAAGTGAGGGAACTTTTGAGGAATGAAACGAACTGAAGCTGTTGAGGTGAAGGAGCAGCTACTGCAGGTGGCGGTCGTGCAGGTCTCGATCCATATCCAGACGGGCGAAGGCCCGTTCAACCGGATCGATCTTCCCGTCCTGATTACGATCCAGCTCCTGAAAATGATCGTAGGTCAAATCAGGCGTCTGCGGATTCTGGACGCCGGCCGTGCGGTGATTGAGACGAGGATCGTACCGTTGAGAATCTTCAAGCAGGCCGTGATGCGCAAGGTCCTGTCTTGGCTGTACCACGGCCTTGGGCGCATGCTTCTTATGGACGTTGATCCGCCGATGGCCCTTCTGAGTCGTCGGCTTGACCTCTGACATCGTCTGTTTGGCCTGTTGCTGGAGAACTTCAGACTGCCTTTCTAGCACGACTGATGCGGCGGCCTTCTTTCCGTTGGCATTGGAAGGCTTTTGAGAGAGCTCAGGCACTGGCGCCGGAGACTTGGCCGAGACGACAGAGGCCTGCTCTTTGGCCTTCTTTTGAGCTGCCTGTGACTCTTCCGCCATGACTCCAACCAAGGCCGCAGAGCAAGACCACGCGAGTATCGTCAGACCCCACAGCCCCTTCTTCATACCCCTCCCTGTACAAGTCCAATTCAAGTGTAGCAGGTCTGGCGGGCAACAACGGCGAGCAGGCTCATTGATCTCCCAACGAGTTAGCTCCCTTCATTGTTCGACACTTAGCGCTCATATTGGGGATGGCTTAAATCATGTAGAGTATCCTGAGAGACGCCAACTGAGCAGGATCTGAGGTTGCGACCGGACTAGCTCATCAGGCAAACGACCTGCCAAGCTTTCTTGGACCTGAACAATCAGATTGAAGTTTGTCCGTACTACGGCTATAGACTCTCCTCGCTGCTAGATCGCTCCCTTGGCAATTGGCCCCGGCCAGTTACCGGCCCTTTCTAAATAAGAAACCTCATAGGGATCGATGCCCATGATCCGACGGCACGTGGCGTCGAGGCATTCATTCAGGCCACTAGTTTCGACTCCAAACGTTCTGATTCGTTATCCCCGTATGGAAGAAATTGTTTAAGCCGGAGGATAGGCTCTTCGAAAAACCGCCAGGACCCGCTCGCGACGATTAGGAGAGTCCCTAGCCAGAGGACCATATGTACATAAAATCCGAGTTGGAATAGTTGCAACCCAGCGATGACGAAACCTGCGATGAGAACATGCCATAGATAGAGTCCGTAACAGCGCCTCCCCAGGATCGTGAGCACCGGTGATTTCAAAATTGCACCAAAAATTCCATCCGCGTTGAGGCTAGCGCCGAGGAGGATAGCATAGCTCACGGCCAACCATGAGTACCCGAAGACGCTGAAGAACCATGGCCTGGTCTCAGGCAGGGATGGACTAAATGGAACAAGGAATGTCATGAGTATCAAGACTAACGCGAAGGGTGCGAGTCTTTTGCAGAGACAGGCGGCTTCGGACTTCCACGTGTCACTCCCAAATATAACCGCCACCACCGAGCCAGCAGCGAGTGCATCAAGGCGGCAGAGGGTGAAGACGTATGTAGCAGGGTAATCAGATGTCGAGAGCATGATGGCCCTTACCACGGGTGCCACAGCAATCATGCCAGCGCCACACCACAGCAACCGCTGTCTACTGCACGCTCGGACGACCAACGGCCAGACAAGGTAGAACTGCTCCTCTATCGCCAAACTCCACAGGATCATAACGGCCAGCGGTTGCCATCCGTATAAGGTGATATGGATATTGCCGAGATAGAGGGCATACCACGCCCACCCCTCAAAGTGAGGCAACATCTTCAGTGGATCGCCGAGCCATGCAAGGGCAAATAGGATCAGGAGATACAACATGACAAGGGGAAGGATCCGCACTCCCCGTCTTCCCCAAAACACCCATGAGGAGCCTCCCCAATCTCGCAAGCGAAGCAGAATCGATGTGATGAGAAACCCGCTGACGACGAAGAAAAGATCCACGCCTATCCAGCCACCAAGACTCATCGTTCCAGCAACACCGAGAGCCTGCCAGGGGGAATGGTTAATACCAAACTCAGGAAGATCTCGAAAGAGGAATGGGGCGTGATACCAAAGGACCAGGAGAATGGCGATACCACGCAGCCCATCGACCGCCGGTACGTGTGTAAAGGCGCTATCTTTGAGGGATGATCGTGAGCATGAGCCACGGGATTGCAATTCCAGCACCTCGCCTCTGCCCAGCAATAAGTACACCTGCGACAAACATATGCCCAAACTCGAGCCCGGAATAAGAATATGATTTCGAGTGCCGGATCGAGCTGAAAGATTTCTTGCAGAAAGCTTCTTAACCAAGCGCTGCTTAGCGGAGCGTCCCACACCATTGTTCGAGTTCCCAGGAGAAAACCAGGAATTCGTCCCCTCCCTGGCGACGGTATTCCTCCTTCTGGACTCGCTTACGGTGATCCTTTCTGAGCCGTTCACAAGCCAGCCGCTGCTCTCTCTGAATCAAGGGCTGGAATCGAGCTTGTTCATCAATGGTACGACTTGCCGCCGCCTCTTGCAGCTGCTTCATGGCATGATAGTGATCGTACAAGGTGGGCTCCTGCTCCTCGGGTTTCTGGTCCTCTGATTTCTGTTCCTCGGGTTTCTGCGATTCAGAATCAGCCCAACACAACGTAGCGGGCAGGATCAAGAGGAGGCACAATCCGAGGATCTTCATGACATGTCCTTTCAT
>DATIFR010000110.1:0-1277 GCA_035455145.1 Nitrospira sp. | reverse complement strand
GGGTTTGCTTTTTTTGCGGTCGGGAAATATATTAGCACTCGCCTTGAATGAGTGCTAATGTTCTGATATACTTTAAAATATTCCATCGCAGAAAGGAGTTAATTGTATGAGTGTAAAATTCAAGCCATTGAAGGACAGGGTCTTCGTGAGCTACACGGCAGAGTTGGAAAAGACGGCAGGCGGCCTTTATATCCCGGACACTGCCAAGGAGAAACCGCAGAGCGGCAAGGTAGAGGCCGTTGGCGACGAGGTGAAGTCTCTCAAGGTCGGTGACAAGATACTCTTCGACCGTTATTCAGGCTCCAAGATCAACATCGACAACATAGAGTACCTCATCGTGAAAGAAGAAGATGTGCTCGGTATTTTGAGCTAAGTGCGCCGCGAAAACCCGCTTGAGAGCAGAATTTACCCAACGTTATCGAAGAATACCAGAGGAGGAAAAAAGTTATGCCAAAACAGCTGATGTTTGACCAGGATGCCCGGGCGTCCATCCTGAAGGGTGTGAATGTCCTGACGGATGCCGTGAAGGCGACGTTGGGGCCCAAGGGCCGCAACGTCATGATCGACAAGAAATTCGGCGCGCCGACGATTACGAAGGACGGCGTGACCGTGGCCAAGGAAATTGAACTGAAGGACCCCTATGAAAACATGGGCGCGCAGCTCGTGCGCGAAGTGGCCTCGAAGACCTCGGACGTTGCCGGCGACGGCACGACCACGGCGACCGTGCTGGCCCAGGCCATCTACCGCGAAGGCATGAAGAACGTGACCGCCGGTGCGAACCCCATGGACGTCAAACGCGGGATCGAGAAGGCCGTGGAAGCGGTCATTGAGAACCTGAAAAAGATGTCCAAGCTGGTCGTGGACAAGAAGGAGATCGCCCAGGTCGGCAGCATCTCGGCAAACAGCGACACCACTATCGGCGACCTCATTGCCGAAGCCGTGGACAAGGTCGGCAAGGACGGCGTCATCACCGTGGAAGAGGCGAAGAGCATGTCCACGAGCCTGGACGTGGTCGAGGGCATGCAGTTCGACCGCGGCTACATCTCCCCCTATTTTGTGACCAACGCCGAAAAGATGACGGCGGTGATGGATGATGCGTTCATCCTGCTCTCTGAGAAGAAGATCTCGAGCATGAAGGACCTGCTTCCGATCCTGGAGCAGACCGCCAAGATGGGCAAGGCGCTCCTGATCATCGCCGAGGACGTCGAGGGCGAAGCCCTGGCAACGCTCGTGGTGAACAAGCTCCGCGGCACCCTTCAGGTCTGCGCGGTGAAGGC
>DATIFR010000109.1:0-2439 GCA_035455145.1 Nitrospira sp. | reverse complement strand
ACCCAAGAGTCAGAAAAGGTGTGTGGCAACCGTCCGCGACGACAAGGTCACGGTGAAGGAGGTGCATCTCGGGAACTATACCGAACCGCTCGGGGATTTCATCGACAGCGACAAGGCGATGGAGGTTGCGAAAAAGAACGGGTTGAAAGGCAACGAACCGTCGATGAGCGTCATGAGGCCGGCGGGCGCTCGTGCCGACGGCACCACATGGATTGTCACCGGCGGTTGGAAAATGGGGGTTGATACTACCATTTCCATCGAAGCCAAGACGGGCAAGTTCTCCAAACGTACGGTCATAGGGACCGATAAGTGAATAGGAACCACGTTGGATTGGTTCTCCCTAGCCATTACGCCGCCTACAGTTTAGACGATCCGCCTCAATCGAGTTATTGAAGGGACCGCCGCACAGACAGCAAACCCCGTGCAAACAACCGCCATTTGAAAGGGAGTAGACATGGGCAACATCATCGACGTCGACCTGTTGGAATGGGAAACCGTGCGCCCGGACGTTTCACACGGAGTCTATGGAAAGACCTTGCTCAACACAGGAGTCAAACTGGTCCTAACCCGGGTGCTACCCGGCGGTGGCTTTATGGCGCATCGCGATGCTTATGGCCACCTGCTCTACTTCATTGGTGGTTCGGGGAAAATAGGCATCGGGGGCGAAGAGGTCAGCATCAAGCCTGGGCTGGTCGTCAAGGTCGAGACTGGAGAGGAACATTACTATACCAGCAGTGCCGATGAAGAGCTTACTCTGCTGTCGGTTAATATCCCCGGGAAATGATACCGGAAGAGTATTCTGACAGAGTCCGCACAGACCTCAAACCACGTGCAAACAATTGCCACTTGAAGAGGAAGATTGAGTATCCAGTTCATCGATACCGGTGGATCGATCACGGGGGGCTGGTCAGAGGTCGTCCAGCATCGGACTTATGGGGTGGACCTCGGCGTTTTGGTTTGTCGAGTTTTCCCGACAGGCTGCTACCGGGAGCGTTTGGTCGACGGCTTCTTTGGAGTGGTCCGTGAGGCCTCGGCCGGGTAAGTGATCGTGGTGCCCTGAACTTTGGCGAAGGGCGTAAGCGTATGGGCTTGTCGGCGTTTTGGACCCATGATGTCCTCGGTGCGGATTCCTCGGACCAGCAGGGCATCCGCGATGAGTGAACGATGACATCGCCACGGCACCGCTTCGGCGCACATCAATACGATCCGCTCCCGGTTCGCCAACTGGATCAATTCGTCGAGGCTCTGCTCGAATTCCGGTGTTTGCATGTAATCCGCAAAACCCCGAAAGGAAACGTTGTGCCAGGCTGGGTTAAGCGAATCGCGCTTCGCATGACGTAGGCCGCCCAGTCCCGGCATGTGAACGTATTTAAAGCCGGCTTTCTTTAAAGAGCCTGGCAGAGAAGCCTCGTTGAATTGTGGGTTGTACCGGGACCGTGGCACGGTCCGCACATCCACGACACGAGTCGCTTCGTGGAACCGAAGCAGGCCGATGAATTCCTCGAGAGTGCGTGTGGAATGCCCAATCGTCAGCACGATGGGCGCGCCGAATGCGACCGGGTTCGCAGGTGGATTCATATCAGTATATCGCGCTGTCGGGGGCACCCTTTGCCGTTCGTGGTGTGAAGTATGCCAGATCGTGATCCAACAAATCGCCAATGCGCTCGATGCTCACGTCCGCGGCCGGGTAGGTGGCAAGAATCTTTGGATCCAGCGCGTAGTGTCCCTGTCGCACGAAGACGGTCGTCACCCTCCGTCCCCAGATATTCTTGATGGCGGCGAGAATACGCAACTTGTCATCCACCATCACGTAATGATCGGCAGGAAAGCGGTCCTCGACGTTCCCAAGTTCCTTCTCCTTGTGCACGTAGATCAATACGTTGCCATTCACCGCATCGAACAGTCCCGATCGCTCCACCTTGAGCGGTTGGAAAACCACATCGCCATCGGACAGAATGACTGCCGGGCCCCATTGCTTCACTCGCGCGACGACGTCGAGCGAGTTTGGGAACAGACGATTGGCGAACGGATAGTCGATCAGGAAACGGGAGACGGTGAGGAGACGCGGATCGTGCGGGTTTTCACTGCGGTAGCGTTGCAGTGCGCCGAGATAATCGGCGTAACCGAGTTCCTCCCGCAACCGCTCGAAGTTGTTCCAATAACATTGCGCCCCTTCGCGGCCGACCTCCTTTTCCAGATGATGCTTGAGGTCCGCTGTTACGCGATCATTATCCAGCAGCGTATTGTCCACGTCGAACAGAAATACGATTTTGGCTGGAACCGACCGCTTGGAAGTTTTCCTTTTCATGCTATCGTAGCGCCGCGACCCGCTTCTCTTCCAGCGATTTCAACAAAACATCGAAAGCCTTGCCGAACTTTTCGACGCCTTCGTCTTCGAGTTGCTGGGTTGCCTTGTCCAGATCAATCCCTGCTTTAGAT
>DATIFR010000108.1:0-1998 GCA_035455145.1 Nitrospira sp. | reverse complement strand
CTGCAACGTCGCGGTCGCGATTGGGGGCGAACCGGACATGCGAATGGTTGCTCGGGCGACCATATCGGCGCTCATGACCCGGACCGGACTCAGACCAACTCAAGAGTGACGAGTTCTCTTCTGCTTTTTTGATGCCTTTTTCTTTCGAAGGTGGTCGGCGACCCACCGTTCTGTGAGGCTGTCGAGCTCGTCGAGTTGCGCCTGGGAGTAGTTTTCCGGGTCGTAGCCCATGTCGATCCAGTCGAGCAGGAACTCCTCGACCTCGTCGCGGGGAAAGTCCGGGTACTCTTTCTGGATACGCTGAATGGATTGCTCGAGATCGAGCGGCTCTGCGTCTGGCCAGATCAATGTTCGTTGCTTGGCGTCGAGCTGCACGTCCTCCAGCAAGTCCCAGAGGACATCGCGTACCGCTATGCATTGCTGGCCCTCGGGCGAATCCATCCAATCGAAGAGTCCGTCGAGGAAAGGGTTATTCGCGAAGATACTGTCTTGCGGATGCTCCTTGCGCTGCTTGCCCATGAGCTGCCCTCAATCAGGTCTGAGCCATCGCGGCCCGTTTCGTGTGGGCGCGGCGACGCCGCGCTTCGAGATATCCATCGTGCCGGCAAGGGATCGCAATACTCGTCGCCCCCCGATTCCCGCAACGTAGCTCGTCTCGTCTTGTCCGGATCATGAGCCCGAGCATGGTTAACGAATTGTGAATCTATGGTGCCTATTGGGTGACCCGACCCAACTTGACCATGGATACGACCATGCCGGATCGGGAACACCCACTCGAGCTGTGGGCTGTCTGGTGGAATGCGATCCTTCTTCTGCGGCCGGCATTCTCGCGCCTGCGCACCTTCATGTGGTTCGTCACCGCCGTGGCCGGCTTGACGGTGCGGGTGGAATTGCTGGGTGTCACCAGCATCGTGCGAGCCTTGAACCTACGACCCAGGCTCTACACCAAGCTGCTCGATCACTTTCACAGCAGCGGCGTCAAGCTCGAGCGGCTTTCGGCCTTGTGGGCGCAAGTCGTGCTGCAGCTGTTCCCAGGCATCGTGCGGGTCAACAACCGGCTGGTCCTGGTCGGGGACGGCATCAAAGCCGCTAAACGCGGCAAGAAAATGCCAGCCGTAAAGCTCCTGCATCAGCAATCGGAATCGAACACCAAGCCAGAATACATCATGGGGCACTCCATGCAGGCTGTCGGCCTGCTCGTGCATGCGGCCAAGAGCGTCTTTTCCGTGCCGCTCGCCGTGCGCATCCATGAAGGTCTGGTATGGTCCAACCGCGACAAGCGCAGCTTGCTCGACAAGATGCTCGGCTTGCTCGATATCCTGGCTATCGAGGCTCCCTTCTACTTTGTCGCCGATGCCTACTACGCCGCCGGCAAGATGGTGAGCGGCTTGCTCGAGCAAGGCAACCATCTGGTGACCCGGGTCAAATCCAATGCGGTGGCCTACGCTCCCGCTCCGCCCAAGAAAGGCCGCAAGACAAGGGGGCGGCCCAAGATCTACGGCAAGAAGACAAAGCTGACGTCTCTGCTCGCGGATATCAATTCAATGCAACAGGTTCCCAGTCCGGTCTACGGAGAGTGCAACGTCACTCTGCGCTATCGTGTCCGCGATCTGTTGTGGCGTCCGGCGGGCCGGCTCGTGCGCTTCGTGGCCGTCATTCATCCCACAAGGGGAGCTTGCATCCTGATGTGCACCGATACGTCGCTGAGCGCCGTCGACATCATCCGTCTCTATGGCCTGCGCTTCAAGATCGAGCACAGCTTCAAACAAGCCACGCGCCAGATCGGCTCATTCGCCTACCACTTTTGGATGAAAGACATGATCCCGTTGCGCTATCGCAACGGCAATCAATACCTCCATCGCAAATCGGCCGATTACCGAAGCCGTGTCAAACGCAAAATGCGCGCCTATCACACCTTCATCCAGGCTGGCGTCGTCGCCCAGGGACTGCTCCAGTATCTCGCCGTCGTCGCCCCGAAGCTCGTCTGGGACTCCTTCG
>DATIFR010000107.1:0-6912 GCA_035455145.1 Nitrospira sp. | reverse complement strand
GGTCGCGACGGGGATCGAGGAGCACAATAATTATGCGGTGAATTTCATCGAGGCGACGCGTTGGATCAAGCTGCATCTTCCGGGCGCCAAGGTCAGCGGCGGCATCAGTAATATCTCGTTCTCCTTCCGCGGGAACAATGTCGTGCGAGAGGCGATGCACGCGGCGTTTCTGTATCACGCGATCAAAGCCGGTCTCGATATGGGCATTGTCAACGCCGGCCAATTGGCGGTCTACGAAGAAATTCCCAAGGACCTGCTGGAACTGGTGGAAGATGTTCTGCTGAATCGCCGCCCCGATGCCACCGAGCGCCTGGTCAACTTTGCCGAGACCGTGAAGCAGAAGGGCAAAGGTGTCGCGAAAGATGATGAATGGCGGAAAGGCACGGTCGAAGAGCGGCTGTCGCATGCGCTCGTCAAGGGCATCACAGACTACATTGACCAGGATACGGAAGAAGCCCGCCGGAAGTACCCGAAGCCGCTCTCCGTCATTGAAGGTCCCTTGATGGCCGGGATGAACGTCGTCGGGGATCTCTTCGGATCCGGAAAGATGTTTTTGCCGCAAGTCGTGAAGAGCGCGCGGGTGATGAAAAAAGCCGTCGCCTACCTGATGCCGTACATGGAGGAGGAAAAGAAGCGGGTGGGCGGCTACCAAGCCCAGGGGAAGGTGTTGTTGGCCACCGTCAAGGGTGACGTTCATGATATCGGAAAGAACATCGTCGGGGTCGTGCTGGGTTGTAACAATTACGAAGTCATCGATCTGGGCGTCATGGTGCCCTGTGAGAAAATTCTGGCGACCGCGAAAGATCAGAAAGTCGATGTTGTCGGGCTCAGCGGTCTCATCACGCCGTCGCTGGATGAGATGGTGCATGTCGCGAAGGAGATGACCCGCGAAGGTTTCGACGTGCCGTTGTTGATCGGCGGCGCCACGACGAGCAAAGCCCATACGGCGGTAAAGATCGCACCGTCCTACGAACCGTCGGTCATCCATGTGCTGGATGCGTCGCGAGCCGTCGGAGTCGTCGGGAGCTTGATGAATAGAGAGCAGAAGCCGGCTTACGTGCAACAGGTCAGGGGCGATTACAGCCGCATCAGGCAGGCCCATCACGATCGCGGGGCGAAGCCCGTTTTACCGCTTGAGAAGGCTCGCGCGCGACGTTTCGTCTGTGACTGGACAACGCTCGATATTCCCGTGCCTGCGTTTCTGGGGCCCCGTGTAATCAGCGATCAGCTTCTTGAACAGTTGGTCTCGTTCATCGACTGGTCGCCATTTTTTCACACTTGGGAACTCAATGGACGCTACCCCTCGATTTTTGAGGATGCCACGATCGGGGTCCGGGCCAGGGAGTTGTTCGATGACGCGCAGCAATTGCTCCAACGCATCGTCAAGGAACGCCTGTTGAGAGCCAAGGGCGTCTACGGGTTCTTTGCAGCGGCGAGCGTCGGGGATGATATTGAGCTCTATCATGATGCGTCCCGTACGAGCACCTTGACGATTATCCATACGCTGCGACAGCAATCGGAAAAGCCCCAGGGCCAGCCCAACCTGGCATTGGCCGATTATGTCGCTCCGAAAGGAGTAGGCCGACAGGATCACATCGGAGCATTTGCAGTGACTGCTGGGATCGGACTGGATGAGCTCTGTCGGCAGTTCGATCAGGACCATGATGACTACAATTCGATTATGGCGAAAGCCCTCGCTGATCGGTTAGCGGAAGCCTTTGCCGAGTACCTTCACATGCAAGTTCGGGCTGAATGGGAATATGGCAAGGCGGAACGCCTAACGCACGAAGAACTCATTCGCGAAAAATATCGGGGGATTCGTCCGGCCCCCGGCTATCCGGCCTGTCCCGACCATACAGAAAAGCGGTTGCTATTCGATCTGCTGCGGGTAGAAGAGAACACCGGAATCGTCCTGACAGAAAGCTTTGCCATGCTGCCGGCCTCGTCCGTGAGCGGCTTCTATTTCGCCCATCCTGAGGCCAGGTATTTTGCCGTGGGAAAGATCGGGAAGGATCAGATTGAAGAATACGCCCGCCGAAAGAACATGCCACTCGCTGCGATTGAGCGATGGCTCGCACCGAATCTGAACTACGATCCGGCTTAATCCACCATCACAGACGGCAGCGTAGTTAGGAGACTACCGCCAGAAGCGGTTGACGGGCAGGCTTGCCGATCGCGGCCGTCAGCGCAGACTTGAGCAGTCGATAACGGTCCTCTGCCCAACGGTTGAACGCATCCGAATCCTGAAACACCAGGTCCCAGGCCTTGACGGCATCAAGCATGAGCAACTGGTGCGGCTGCCCATTGCCCGGGAAATATACAACCAGGACGGCCGACTTGCCTGTCAGGCTGATATCCGTAAAGACGTGCTGTATGGCGCCGTGGGGCAAGGTAACGTCACGGGAAGCGGCTTCGACCAGCGGGTGATAGATGCGATGCAGGAATTGAGTCGTGATTTCATGCGCGTTAGTGGTGCCGAGCAGCTTCGGGTTCGGTGATTCGCCGAACAGGTGCTCGGTGAGGTAGGTGGCGGCTTCCCAAGTCGGCATTGCTCCGGAGGTCACGAGGGCCTCGCAGAGGTAGGCGATCCAGTTTCTCGTCACCGCCGATTTCCTCGCGGCCGCGGTCTTCTTGGGCATGATCAGCCATCCTTTCTGGTGCCACCGCGTTGGTCTGGGTACAGAACCTGCTGGTGGGCAAAAACGACTGCACTCACTGATTGAAGTATATCGGTGAGCGAAAAACTGTCAATGAAATGAACTAAACGAGTTCTAGGATTCTCGAGGCAGACCGGGGGGCGGGCGATCGGCGTACTCTTCGTGAATGCGTTTGATATCGGTGAGCGAAGCCAGAAAGACATCGAGTAACTCAGGGTCGAAATGTTCTCCGCGATGTTTGCTCATCAATTCGACAGCGTGATCGAATTCAAAAGCAGGTTTGTAGACGCGAGCGGTGGTGAGCGCATCAAAGGCGTCCGCAATTGAAGCGATCCGTCCTTCGACGGGGATCGCTTCGCCCTTCAGCTTGCGGGGATAACCGCTACCATCCCAGCGTTCATGATGGGTGAGGGCGATTGACGCGGCGACGTTCAAGATTTCGGCGTCGGAACCAGCCAGAATGCGATAGCCAATCTCGGCGTGTTGGGCGATGACATTGAACTCGTCTTGCGTGAACTTGCCCGGTTTCAGGAGCACGTGGTCCGGCGTGCCGATCTTGCCGATATCGTGCATGGGGCTGGCCGTGCGGATCAAGTCGCATCGTTCGGCGGAGAGGCCATAACGACGCGCGAGCAATTCGCAGTAGTGGCTCATGCGATGAATATGCTGCGCTGTGGCGCTGTCCCGGTATTCGGCTGCAATCGCCAGCCGCTGAATTGTTTCCTCCCGCGAGAGGCGCAATTCCTTTTCGCTCCGTTCGAGCCATTCCAAAGCCTGCTGCAATGCCATCGTCCTGGTTCTGACGACGTCCTCGAGATTGTCTCGATGGAGGCGATTTTCTATTTCCAGGCGTCGGCGCCGCAATGCGTTGCTGACGTTGATCAGAACCTCGTTCGACTCAAACGGTTTGATGATGTAGCCGAACGCTCCCATGTCGAGGGCCGCATTTGCGAGGACAGAGCTGTCGAGGCCGGTCACCATGATCGTGGCAGTATGGGGATACTCGCTCAGGATGCAGCGAACGAGATCCATGCCGGACTCGCCGGGCATGTTGACATCGCAGAGCACCAGCGCGAAGGGGTTTTCTTCGAGGCGAAGGCGGGCTTCTTTGGCATCGGCCGCCATGACGGTTTCGTAACCGTGGGATTGAAGCATATATCCCAGCAGGCGACGAATGGGTTCTTCGTCGTCAATAACCAGCACACGCTTGAGATCGAGAAGAGCTTGTCGGCTGGGCCGATCGAGGAGCAAGGTCATGGGTGCTGCAATTCTATCTATTGTCAGGTTGCGGTCGAGAGCCAGATGGTCGTTTTTGCCGCTCACGCATTGTCTGAAGAACTCTAGAATGGTCTGCACCTTTTGTGCCACTAATTTATGATTTTTTACAACTTTCCAGATTTTTGAAAGGAACGCTACGCCTTCTGTATCACTGCGAGAAAAGTCTGATTGGGGGTTGATTTCGGACTTCTTGCGAGCTGGCGGTGCATCGTGCGTCATGTACTGCCGTCGGTTCTCGATAACCGTTCCACGGACAGTTTTTGACAGGACCCCACGACTTTGTACGCACACCATCACCGGAGTGGTCGCACGCGAAATATCGGAGTTTGCTTCCAGTGCCGGCCAGGAGGCGATTTCATTGCGCTTTGAAAGGGGGTTCACTATAATGCGCGATTCAACAGGAGGAGATTTTCATGAGCGGTGCTGCAGGGCTGCTTCGAGCGGACGGGCGACGGAAAGATCAGCTTCGTCCCGTAAAAGTGACCAGGAATTTTATCAAGCATGCAGAAGGGTCCGTCTTGATCGAAATGGGTGATACCAAAGTGATTTGTACCGCCTCTGTGGAGGAAAAAGTGCCTCCATTTTTGAAGGGGAAAGGAACCGGTTGGGTGACGGCGGAATACTCCATGCTTCCTCGATCGACCCATGAGCGGTCGCCGCGTGAATCGGTCAAAGGCAAGCAGGGAGGGAGAACGCTGGAGATCCAGCGGTTGGTCGGACGCTCCCTGCGAGCGGTCACCGATATGTCCCAATTGGGTGAACGGTCCATTTGGATTGATTGCGACGTCATTCAGGCGGATGGGGGAACGCGCACGGCCTCCATCACGGGATCCTTTATTGCGCTGGCCGATGCGCTCAGCACGTTAAAGACGCGAGGTCTGCTGAAGAAACGGCCGTTGACGGATTACCTGGCTGCGATCAGCGTAGGGAAGGTCGGGGGAGAAATTCTCGTCGATTTGGCCTACAGCGAAGACTCCATGGCGGAAGTGGATATGAACTTGGTGATGACCGGGAAGGGGCAGTTTGTGGAGGTGCAGGGAACGGCGGAGAAAACTCCGTTTGCCAAGCAGGACATGGATGGATTCCTTGCGCAGGGATGGTCGGCGATTCAAACGTTGACGGCGCTGCAAAAAGATCTGATCGGCGCTCTCGACTGACGCGGCAGACATGATTCACGAATTGGTCCTGGCAACTCGGAATCGACATAAGGGAGAAGAGTTGGCTGCACTGCTTGGAGACCTGGGTATTCGTATCCGGACGCTCGATGAATTTCCAGGTGTGCCAGACGTGGTCGAAGACGGAAATACCTGTGAGGCGAACGCAGTGAAAAAAGCTACAGAGATTGCCGCTGCCACAGGATTGCCGGCGGTTGCCGACGATACGGGCTTGGAGGTGGATGCCCTCGATGGGCGCCCGGGCGTGTATGCCGCTCGCTATGCCGGCGAGCAGGCGACATACGAAGATAACTATAAAAAGTTGCTTCGCGAGCTGTCCGGAGTGCCGCGCGGGCGCCGGACTGCCCGATTCATCACGGTGGCAGCCATTGCATTGCCCTGGAACGGGGTGCAGATTGCGACGGGCCGGCTTGAAGGCTTGATTGCGGAAGAGCCGGCAGGCTCACGGGGGTTTGGATACGATCCCGTGTTCTTCCTTCCTGAGTTGGGAAAGACATTGGCCGAGCTGTCGGCGGATGAAAAGAACCGCATCAGTCATCGGGCGAAAGCTTTCATCCAGGCCAGAGACCTGTTACGATCCATGCAGCTGGCTTAACAAGTGGGCGCTCAAAAAGGTTTCTGGCAAGGCACTGAGTGTGGATCATGAATTCAGGATGTTCAAAAAGGCCGTTCAGCGAGGCCGCAGTGAGTGAATGGGCGAGTCGTACTTTGTGCTGTACGGTGAGCCTGTCAGTGATGCGAGAACGAAGCTGGCGGTCTTTTTCAACATCCTAACGTCGGGGCGTAGCGCAGCCCGGTAGCGCGCCTGCTTTGGGAGCAGGATGTCGGAGGTTCAAATCCTCTCGCCCCGACCAACAACTTCAACCACTTCCGTTGTCTTCTTGTTTTCCTCATTCTCCTCAAGTCCAGTTCTGGTCACGGTTCCGATCCAAAAAGAGTCACGGTGAACGGATTACACAGAGGAGCACAAGAAACAACAGCAGGCCACAAACCCCTTGGCAGGCTTGTGCCCGCCGATATATGGCGTAGCGTTATGGTATTGCATTTATACCTAATCAGAGTTCGCAGCCATTTTGGGTGACAAAGACAGGGCGTCGATGGTCTTCATTTCTGCTGGGCCATTCACCATGGGGCAGGAAGCCAGACCAAGCAAGAATCAGGAGAAGCCGGTTGTTGGAGTGGATTGGTATGATGCCGCAGAATATTGTCAATGGGCCAACAAACGGTTACCCACAGAGGCCGAGTGGGAAAAGGCAGCGCGGGGAATGGACGGTTGGGTGCATCCCTGGGGAAACGACCCGCCAACCCCCGTCCATGCCAACTTTGAACAGAAGGCGGGGATAGGTTATGCCGCGCTCTCCAAAGTCGGTAGTTTTGAAAAAGGGCAGAGCCCTTACGGTGATTATGACTTGATCGGAAGTGTATGGGAATGAGTGGCAGACCGCATGAGCCTGTGCTTCCCATAGTATGGTGTGGCGCGGTGTTTCCTGCCATGAAAATTAGGAATGGGCTTACAGGACATCTGGTGAAGAGTACGAACAACGCCGGTCTTTACCTTGAGTCCGGGGGCGAGTGGTTCCCAGAAACACACAGAGGACGCTGAATCGCGTCATCCATGGAATAGGATTTACGGTACAGAACATACCTTTCGTCCTTGACTATGCTCTGATCAAATGACCGAATTTTCACCAGACCATCACCCTCAGGACCTAAGTCATAATTTAAGATGAGCAGGACATCCCGGTGCTCCAGTGCGGCGAAATTCTCCGCTTTCCGAATAAGTTCCCTCCCGCTGACAGGTT
>DATIFR010000106.1:0-20593 GCA_035455145.1 Nitrospira sp. | reverse complement strand
CATGATCGCCTTGACCGCTTGCTCTTGATCCATGCTCGAACAGATGGCTGCGCGTTCCATCTGCGCAAGAGCATCGTGCAGATCGCTCAGGCTGATGAACGGGACTTCGCCTCGCTCAGCCGCATTGAGGATCGGTTCGATCGCCGCTCCGCATTGTGAGGCTAATCCAACGACCACCCCCACCCGTACCTCTTTGTCATGGACGAGCAGGTCCAACAACGTCGGAATGGCAGCGGGTGAGAGCCTCCTCGCAAGTTCTGCATAGGACTCCGCGTTATATCCCAACCCATGGGCACCGAGGTGACGGCTTTGTAGAAGGGTTTTGTGGATCGCGTCACGGTCGGACGAAGGCCCGGCCCAGCCGAACGAAGCGAGACATAGTCCTACGATTGTTCCAGCCCATGCCACGAACATTTTCATCTCACTCTCTCCCTTGATATAAGAGTAGGTGATGCTCGCGCCTGTTCAGGTTACTGTAACTGAACCCGATCGCTCCGCTGGGTCCGATGACCACATGGGGGTCGGCACAGGTATCGTGCGAGTCCTGGCAGAATCGTTCGTGAAACAGGAGCCGCTTCGTGGCGAGATCAAGAATTGTGAACGACACATCTGTCGGGCCACGCCAGGATAGTCTCTGCGCGAGGCAGAGATAGCGTCCGCCAGACATGAGCGCCATCTCTTCAATACGATCGAATCCCCTGAACAACGTCGTTACGACCGGATGGACCAGGGTGGTCGCCCCGGTCGACGGATTGATTTCCACCAGCCCCCCGCGCTTCTTCGTCAGCGTGACGTCCGCATCGTACACAAAAACCGTGTGGCGCGCCGGGTGATACAACGCCGCTCCGGTATATGCATACAGCGGAACCTCACGCGATTCAGGTGTGATCGACCGAGTCGACGCCGGCACAATCGTCTGCCCTGTGTCGGGCGACCACACCTCGAGCGAACTGAGCACCAATCCCTCCCTGGACGAGCCGATGAGGTATTGATCGAGGCGATGCACGCCCGATCGAAAGACGGTCTCTCGCTCCCAGACCTTGTGACCATCGTCCGTCAATCCGATCACCGTAGTCTCCGATGAAGCGCCTTTCCTGCTGCACAGTCGCACATCAACACGAGGAGAGAGCAAAACAGTCCGGCGTGGATAGATTTGATACCCATTTGGATTTTCTTGTAATGGATGGGTATCGCAGGAGCCTGTTGCCTGTTCATGCACCAAGGCATCGGCCCACCTTAGTTGTCCGGCCCGATCGAAGTAGGGCCGGTTTACCCGCGGCGCTGCGTCACGTTCCGAACTGCCAGGAAATGCAAAGGTCTGCTCGCCACGTTTGTGAATCTGAATGGGCCGAGTTGCCTCAGCCGTCGGCCAGGAGGGGTCAACAGAAAGAAGAAGGAGGATTCCGATCCCTGCCAACGCCCACATCCGTTTCGACCAACCGGCTCTGATGACCATCATACCCAAGCCTAGTACGGACGACGGATAGGGCCAACCGATTTCTTGAAGCTGTCAATTGAGCCGGCAAGAAGAAAACGGGGTGGGAGTCTTTTTCGGATCATTCCAGAAATAGTTCGGACCTTCCGAGGTCCATGGAAAGAACACGTCCCAGAACCTCTGTCGTGGCCGGAAAAGAGAGACATGCTGAATTTTAGAAAGTGAACCAATAGCCAAAACCATTTCGGGGCGCGTGGAGGGCCAGTCACAGTTTTCCAGCGCAATGGAATGACTACGCAAGGCCGCGTGGCAGCAACATGGCCAAACGAGATGATTGCTGTCGGTAATAGTTCTTGTACTTGAGATCCCCAGCGGCTGCTGGGTCAAGAATCACGACGGCATTCGGATGCAATTGAATGGAAGACGCAGGGATTGCAGCAGTTAATGGCCCTTCTACAGCTCGGGCGATAGCCTTTGCCTTTTCTTTACCGAATGCCAGCATCAATAGAGTCTGAGCCTCGCCAATCGTACCGAGGCCCATCGTGACAGCCCATTCAGGCACCTCCGTTTCATTGAAAGTCCGGGAAAGGTTTTCTCTGGTCTCGGGAGTCAGCAGGCACATCCTTGTGCGAGACCTGAAACTCGACATCGGTTCATTGAATGCGAGATGGCCATTTATGCCGATGCCGAGCAGTTGAACATCAATGCCGCCACGATCATTAATCAGCCGCTCATAGGAGTGACAATAGGAGAAGATGTCTCCGTGAGGTTCCGCTTTTAACAGATGGATATGAGCAGGATCAGCATTGACAGATCGGAACAAATGTTGATGAAAGAAGGCTTCATAACTCATAGAACTCCCGGGGGGTAGCCCAAGGAATTCATCAAGACTGAAGAATTCCACCCCCGAGAAATCAAGATGTGTCGATTGGTGCAGATCTACTAAGCTCTGATAGAAACCAATCGGTGTGTTGCCTGCAGCTAACCCGAGTCGCAAGGTCGGATTCTTCTTGATCGCCTGACCGACCAGGGACGCCGCTGTTTGATGACCTTGCTCAATCGAGTCGGCAATCACTACGAGCATTAGCTAACCACTGAAGTTTCAAACGGGGCCGGATATACGGAATGCCCCATGACCGAATAGAGAGCCGCCAGCAATGATCGCTGCCGCCAATGACCGCAATAAATGTGCGCTCGTCAATCCGCTCGATGCGCTCTAGCAAGAATGTTTCGTACATCCAGCCGAGCCACCGACAGGATATCAGACTCAAGTGTTTGCTGATCAAGGCGAAGTTCGTGATCTCCTCATAAGGACAATCGTAATCGGTGATGAGGATGTACCAATCCGATGTCTCGAATTGATGCAACAGGTCGTACCCCGGCAGGGAAAGGTCGGTGGGCTTGCCATCCAGGAACAGGCGCGAATGCAGCGGCCATGTCTCATATGGGCCGTCGTGCTTCTCCAGCGTAAATCGGTTGATCCGCTCCATGTGCTCATTATAGCTACATGGCTGCGAAAGGCTACTAACTCAGTCCATATGTCCTGCGGGAAGAGGAGGAAAATGGCGTCAGCAACCTTTGCTCATTGCTGAACGGTGTCCGGCCTCCTGTCCTCGCGCGTGGCGGGCTTTCTTCCAAGACTTGATGTAAAATATCCCCGTGACGAGTCGCCATCCTCACGGAGGCTCGCATGGCACTGGGCAACCAGCCTCAGCGGGGGCAGACCTATCGGGAGCAAGCGCTCAAAATTTTTCCGTGGATCTGTGCGCACTGCGGACGAGAATTTGACGGCAAGAAGCTGAGCCAACTCACGGTCCATCACAAGGACCACAACCACGACAACAATCCGCCTGACGGGAGCAACTGGGAGTTGCTCTGCCTCTACTGTCACGACAATGAGCACCAGCGGTACCTGGCGTCTGACGCCTCGGGTGAGGTGCCGCCGAGCCGTGAACCAGATCGGCCCTTCACGCCCTTCGCCCATCTCGCGAACGTGCTCAAACGCAAACATGCAGACTAATGAAATTGGCCCGGAACCTTTCGCGGCGCGTGGCGGATCTGATTCCACTTGTAATGAGATACGTCCACATCATCCGGCTCTGATCATTTTCTCAGGATAAAAATACTTCTCGAATCCTTCTCTCGCCTTCCTGTAATCGTTGTCCGTTGCATACTTCAGTCGGTAATTGAATCGACACTTGTGGTCTGTCTCGTATTGAAACACGTCTTGAATGAACAACACAATTTGGTCAAGATCCGACGTCTGATCCCCCTTCTCAAAATTCACGACCAAATCGGAAGGAATCTCTCCGATGACTTGAAGTGTTTCCACACCATTTTGAACGCTTGCTTCAATCAACGTATTATTGTCTTTCTGACACAAGGCATAACCGCGTTTTAAGCTTTCAATCGCTTCGTGAAAGCCTTCTTTCGTTGGAACCCTCGCGCCCACCATGAGCTTCAATTCATTCACAAAGCGCGTCACCTCGTTAAGCTGTCTTTCTAAGTCCTCGCTCTTCTCCATCGCCGCATCGAGTCTGGTTTGAAGAATTGCGTCTGGATTTTTTGGTTTGTCAACGCTTTGGGGTGGCTCTTGTCCCCTGCTCTCCACATTGTCCGTCACAGAGACCATCAGCGCCGCAAAGACGAGCAGCAGCATCACTTCGACAAGTGACAAGCCGAGTGCCCAACCTGAACGCGATTCACTTTCCATCGAAGGCATGCTCCTCAGTTACTCTCTCCTTCAAGAAGAACATGACTCCGCGCATTGTCGATTCGATGGCTCTACTCGCGTCGAGACTTGACTGTATGGACTTCTGCACATCCAGAAGCCCGCTCCTGACATCGGCTCTTAGCGCACTTGGCGATAAGTCCCTCAACTCTGTTTCCAATGTCGACAATTGTGTCGAGACCTTCGCAAATGCCGATCGTAATGACTGCAGGCTACTGAGCTGACTGTCCAGCTCTGTACGACTGGTCTCCAACGCCGTGGTCATTTTGACAAATTCTTCGGTTCTATCTTTGATCGTACTGGACAAATCATTCACGGCGACTCCAATTCGCTTTGCGGCATCTGATCCATACAACGAATCCCCAAAGCGGGTTACGGTATCGGTCGCTTGCATCAAACTCTTCACCAGTTTTTGAACTGCCTCTTCAACGTCTTCTCCCCGCTTCCCTAATGCGGCAATGAGTTTGGCCACTTCTGTCGTGAGAATTTCCTGGGGAATCTGTATGGCTGCGAGCCGGCCAAGAATATCTTTTAACGAAGATTCAAATCCTGCACTCATCATCGTGGTCATCGTCCGCTGTTGCTCAGTGATCGTTTCCCGAACATCTTCTAGTGACCGCACAAGATCCTGGAGCGTGCCACCGAGATCACTGGCTGCGCGATCTCTGAAGGACGTGATTTCCATCGTGGCTTCGTTGAGCTGTTGAGTGAGGGCCGCAACGCGGCGATCAATAGTTTCCTGGGCATGGACCAGCCGATCGGGAACCGTGACTTGAAATTGAACGACCAACAATCGAAGAAGCATTCCGGAAAATGTCGTGACCAGCGCATAGCCAAAGGTGGTGAGGACCGCGTCAGCAGTCAGTTTGGGAGCGGGCCACACCAGGAAGGTCTCGATAAGGGCAAAGAGTGCCCAGAGAAAACCCATATAGTAGAGCGAGTCGGCAAATTGAAGGGTGTTCTTTTTTCTGAGAGAATAACCATAGGCCGCATAGGCAATGAGGAGCCCGATCAGACCCAACATGGTAGACGTTCGGGAAAATTGCGAAATCGTCGAGTAGACGAGCGCGCCAATACCCGTCACTGTCACACACAACCAAGCTGTTCCGAGTTTTATGTGATCCTGCAGCGCAGGGTGATCGCTGGATAGCCCGCTGTCTTCAAGCTCATCAAGGTCGGGCATTGGCCTTTCGAAGGGTCTGGTTGGAAGCCGAGGCATAACTCCTCCTCCACGTCATGCAGAAGTTTCCGAATTTAGCCCAACATTTCCCATGTATTCTTATCCAGCCCCTTCCCTTATACAATACTGGGGATTTCCCCTAGTCACCGGAATGGTTGACATGGCGGGACCATTTCGCGGCGCGTGGCGGTCGTTTCGTTCATCTTGTTGATTTGGTTTGTCTGGTCAGTGTGGTTGGCGGCACAAAATAAACCAACAAACCGGACAAACTCGACAGACTCGCCTACCCCATCGCCTTCATAGTGATGAATATGCGTCCGACTTTGCAGTAGACTGACTGCAGTAGACCTATTAGTAGTCACGTAGCTGGGAATTTCTCCAGCTTGAAACCAGGAGGCAAGGCGATGCGCAAGCGGATCATCAGCCACGTTCAGAAAGAGACCGCATCTCCTGACCAGGATTGGTTGAATGTGGAGGGGCTCGCGGAGGTGGAGATCACCTCGGAGGACGCCGCTCATCCTATTGAGGCAGCGTTGCTGCCAGGTCAGGCTTCGGGATGGCGTGCCGCAGGACCCGGAAAGCAGACGATTCGGCTTCTCTTCCACCATCCGCAACGGCTGCGGCGGATTTGGATAAATTTCTTGGAGCCCGGAACTGAACGCACGCAGGAGTACGTCTTGCGTTGGTCACCGGATAGCGGGCAGTCCTTCCGGGAAATCGTGCGGCAGCAGTGGAACTTCAGTCCCCAAGGCACAACCTGCGAGACGGAAGACTACCACGTCGAGCTCCCGGCGGTCACTGTGCTCGAATTGAACATCAATCCGGACATAAGTCGGGGAAATGCGTTCGCTTCTTTGGCGCAGTTGCGGCTTGCCTAACTTCACGCTCGATTGAAGAATCAGGGCCTGGGGGGAACGAAAAGGTTTCAGGCCTCATTTCACTGTGCGTGGCGGTCCGGCTCCTTTCGCTGCCTCTGCGCGCTCATAGAAGACTCCCCTAAGACAGCAACCGCCGTCGAGGTCAGGCGGGATAAGAATAGAGCACGACAAAGGAGTAGAATAATGATGAGTCTTTGTTTCTTGAGGGAGTTCAATGAGCGTGAAGCTTTACACGAATATGGTCGAAGCCATTCAAGAGCTGAAGAAAAGAGGGTTCACCGCAAATTTTGAGTTTCTCAATCAATCGTTCCGGGATGTGGACAGCGGAAGGACTTTCAAGGCTGACGAACTGACGATCGTGGAGCACTATCGATTCGAGGGAGCAAGCGACCCGGATGACATGTCTGTCGTCTATGCCATAGAGGTTGATGGCGGACCCAAAGGGATCATTGCTGATGCGTACGGTCTCTACGCCAATCCAAACCTCGGCGGGTTTCTAGAGAAAGTGAACATTCGAGAAGAGAAATAAAGGGTGTCAGGCCGCTTTTTCGGCGCATGAGGGGGGATCCGTTCTATCTGGTCGATGTGGTTTATGTGCGTAGTCTGGTTGCTTTGGTATTTTGGGACCGGTCTTGAGAATGAGCGAACGTCTTCGGCTTGAAACCTTGATTGCACGGGATGGACTAGAGCAATCCAAACATTGGGCTAACAAGACGGCAGGTCTCTATCATTCGTCCTTCTGCGAACCATCCCACTATGCGTCGCAGTCTGACTGGAAGCCGCTCTTTGAGGAGAGTGTTCAAGACTTAAAACATTTTGCAGACACTGGGGAAATTCCATGAAATCTCTTTGCCGGAGAGAACTCAGGCGTCAGGTGTTGTAAGCCAACATTTCCCGGCGCGAGGCGGTCTGGCTTTAGCGGAAAGCCATCAAGTTCGAATGGTTTCTGGACGGTCCATTCAGGTCCCGACGGCACCCCCTGGTCACTGAGGGAGACGAGGAATAGAATCCGTTGTCATGCGCTCCCTACTCCATCGCGCCGGTCTGGCTGTCCCCGTGCTTTGGCTGCTCTCCGGCGCGCTTCTTGTGCAAGGATGCTACTCGAAAGCGCCGCCACCCGGTGTCCGATTCCCGATCACATCCGGTTCTCATACCGTCTTGCCAACCGCCCAACAGCGAATCCTTCTCTGGGGGGACCCTCCCCTGGCCGATGTGGCCTTGGAATGGCTCCGGTCCCATCATTACTCGAGTATCCTGATGCCTGAGAAGGGCCCTTTCCACACCCCGCAGGTTTCATACAGTTTCTCGGACCGCAAGGCGGCACTTGCTGTCGCCAAGGAGATGAAGGCGGACTTTGTACTGTTTCTGGAACGCGAGGAAAGTAAGGAAGGAGCGCTGATCGAGCCGCAGTGCGGCTCCCTTTTTCATGTAAGCGTGAATGTACGAGGCCTGTCGGTGGAAAGTGGCGACACAGCACTGCGAGGCAGTGCCCATTACCCGCACTGTGTCGATCCCAGCGGCGAGACGTCTCGGAACCTGACTTGCCAGGCTTTCGCCACAGCGTGGGGATTCCGGCCATCGGGGCAACTCGATATTCCATCGAGTCTGATGTGCACATCCGGCCAGACCGAGCCGACACCGATCCGCTAACTCTACGGAGGGCCTTCAGAAGACACGGTGTCAGGCCCCATGACGCTCGGTATCGGCGTACTATGCCGGTTCTGCATACTCCATAGTTACGCCGCATAACCTGGAGCGACGGCGAGGGAGGAAGCGGTCCGTGAAACACACCCGCATCATCGTTACCCACTATGGCGGGCCCGATGCACTTCAGGTGCTCGAAGAAGAGTGCCCCGAGCCGAAGGACGGCGAAGTGCGGGTGAGAGTGCTAGCCGCAGGTGTTTCCTTGCCGGACCTCATGATGCGCGAGGGCATTCATCCCGAGACACCCGCACTGCCCTTCACGCCGGGGTGGGATCTGATCGGCGTGGTGGATCGACTCGGCGACGGCATCTCCGGACTCGAATCAGGCCAGATAGTTGCTGCGCTGCCGATCACCGGCGCGTACGCGGAGTTTGTCTGCCTGCCGCAACGTGATCTGGTGCCGGTGCCATCCGGGTTGGACGCCGCCGAGGCTGTGAGCCTCGTGCTGAACTATGTCACGGCGTACCAGATGCTGCATCGTTCGGCCAAGGCCAGACGGGGCCAGCGCGTGCTGATTCACGGCGCGGCAGGCGGGGTCGGCTCGGCACTCTTGCAGCTTGGGCACCTCGCCGGGCTGGAAATGTACGGTACCTGTTCATCGCGAGGGGCGTCGACGGTTTCCGACTTGGGGGGTGTCCCAATTGATTACCAGCGTCAGGACTTCGTGAAAGAAATTCACCGCCTCACGAGCGATGGTGTAGATGTCGTCTTTGAGAGCATCGGTGGCACGCATATCTGGCGTTCCCGCAAGGCTCTGCGTTCAGGCGGAACGGTAGTGGCCTATGGCATTACCTCGTCGCTACGTGGGGGTGGATTGGCTTCAGGTCATTCAGGTGGTCGTCATCGCTTTCGTGCAATCGCCATTTTCGGGCTGTATATTGCCGGCGGCTGGCTTCTCCCGGCCCGGAAACGGGTGGTCCCCTACAGCATACAGTGGCTCAAACGGCTGCGGCCGGCACTGTTTCGGCAGGATTTGATCGCCCTGTTCGATCTCCTTCAACAGCAGAAGATCAAGCCGCTCATCGCGCAGCGCCTGCCTCTTTCCGAGGCAAGGCACGCGCACGAGTTGCTCGGGACAGGAGGCGTGACAGGCAAGATCGTGCTCGTGCCCAACAGCGCTTGAGTCAGGAGCGGCATCACAACGGCATGCAATGGACGACGCTTCACGCCGCCGCTGATGCCGAGCGTTAGCCATTGCCCTGAATCCCGGATTGAGGGGCCGGTCTTGCACTTCAACATTTCGCGACGCGTGGCGGGCTCGCTCAGCCTGTCCCCGTTCTTTCCTGCGTTTCTTTGACTAAAAAAATGGATGTGGTGCAGCACCAAATGCCGGTGTCTTGGGTGCTTCTCCACGATGTCCGCGCACACGCCATGCACCATTCTCAAAGTGCATGTGGTGAACTTCTCCGTACCAGCTATCAATGTTAACCTGTTGTCCCGTTTCCTTTGAAATGGCCCACAGACTCCCTGTGCACGTGACCTCTGCACTCAGGGGATCGCCAGGGACAGTCACAATCCGCGAAAGGATATGGTTGCTTCTGAATTCTCGATGGTGGGAGACAAGATCCTCCCACACTTTTTGTAAGTCTGTTTTGTTTAATCCGTGATAGCTATACTGATCTGAATAGAGTGGCATCAAATCCGGCACGTTGCCAGCCTCAAGTGCCGCTTCGGCACGATTGAATGCGGCCAGAATTCCAGCAACGGTCTTGTCGTCTGCCTTCACCTCAGCCCAATTATCCACCATGATCCCCCCTCGGTGCATCAATGGCGGAACCGTACAACCCTGAACCGACCACAGCAGGCCTAACGTAGTCATGAGAATCGTAACCGGACCCATGGATCGCATGCTTCACTCCTTATTTTTAAGGACGCGTCTCAGTGTGACAACGGAACCATCAACGGTGCCGTCTGAGTCCCATAATAATCGATCATTAGCTAGAATGTCTGAAATATGAAAGGTGATCTTCTTTGAGAATGGCTTAGTAGCTACCATCAATGAGAACATGGGCAGGAAAAAGGGAGTCAGAAACCATTTCCCGGCGCGTGGCGGCTCGGGTCTCTGGCCCGTTGTTCGTAAAGCCTCCTTGGTCAATCGCCTGGGCTATTCACCTTTTTGTTCGCTCCTCACCCTATCAGGCTGGCCTGTCAGACTGCCTACCGGTCAGGGGCGTTTACGACTCGCCAGACCGACTCCCGGTCCTGTTTCCCCGCCACAGGTCTGCCTGAGTGTTCAGCTATACTTTACTGTTGAGGCCCTGCCTGACAAGGAGGAGGAGGCACGATGAGACAATTCGCCGCGTTCGCGATGCTGCTGTCACTCACAATCCTGTGGGGATGCTCCAACACCGTACTGGTCACCGTGCCGCCGCGTATGGATCTGAGGAACTACGAGACGCTCGGCATCGTCGAGTTCACCTCCAATTCCGACCCGGCCATTAACAGCTATGCCACACAGCAATTCCAGGAGCATGTCCAGGGGGCGTACCCGGGGACGCCGATCCTGGAGTTGGGAAGCCGCGAAGCGGTGCTCGAGGCGGTGGGCGCTACTCGGTTCGACGCAGAGGCGATGACGAAGATCGGCAAGAAGTACGGCGTGTCCGCGGTATTCCTCGGTGACATTATGTATTCCGAGCCGAAGACCGACGTCAGGCTCACCGATATCGCCAGGCTCGAGGGCGGGTTGCGCACCGAGGTCAGGGGCGACGTGTCCGGGAAGCTGATGGAAACCCGATCGGGTGCCAGCGTGTGGAACAGTTCGGCCTGGGCGAGAAGGCAGATCGGTCGCGTCAGTGTGTCGGCCAAGGAAGGCGTGAGCGCCGCGATGAGAGATTCCAATCCTCGCAGGGACATGGTACCGGCGCTGATCTTCCATCTCACTGAAGATTTCCGCCCGAGATCTGTCCGCCAGCAAAAGGAATGAGGAAAAGAAGCCAGTGTCAGGATCGTTTTCCCGTCGCGTGGCTGGGGCTCATAGCAGACATCAGTGGCCGTGCGGGAGCGGTTGAGCATCGGCACCGCGTGAGACGCTCACAACACTCCTTGAGAAGCTGACTCATATCACGGTTGGAATGAACGCATTTGATGCTGACGGTTGCGGACGACGAGCGAGGGATTTCCTGTTTCGTCGACGCTGAGGACCAGCCGAGTCTTCCCGTCTGTGTCACGCACGGCCACTCCTGTTTCCCTGGCCACACCAACCCATACCCCAGCAATATCTTTCTCATCGACAAGTTGGAGATAGGGCTGCGTCTCTGCTGAGAATCCTATCCTGCCACGCGTCCGCCCCTCCGCATCGATCAACTGAAAATCCCTGGTGCGCACGACTTGAAACGTGGTCTGATCGGACTGTTGAGCGACGCCGGGCGTCCCCATGATGACTGATGCCGCAAACCCACCGATCGCACCGGCAATCAAACTGGCCATCACCAACCCATAGGTCCTATGAAACATGCCTGTCCTCCTTCGAGAGTGTGTAATCCGATTCTGTTAGCACGGCTGCGGTATCCGAAGATCCAGCCGGCGTGATTCTATTCAGGCACCGAACAGGAAGCAACGATCCTCCCCAAGAAGAACAATAACGCTGTCAGAAATGGCTTCGCGGCGCGTGGCGGGGATCTAGTTTATCTGGTTTATCTGGTTGGTTTAGTTGGTTTGGGTTGCGGTGGGTCATTCTGTCCGAAGCCGGTATCCCACTCCCAACTCCGTCACCAGATAGCGCGGATGGGCCGGGTTTTTCTCCAGTTTGTTTCTCAACTGCCGCATGTACACTCGCAGATAATGCCCTTCTTCCACGTGCAGCGGACCCCACACTTCCTTCAGAAGCTGACGGTGAGTCATCACCTTGCCGGCGTACCGGATCAGCGTGGTGAGCAGCTTGTATTCAATCGGCGTGAGGTGAGTTTCCTTCCCCGAGACAAACACCTGTCGCCGCCCGAGATCCACCTTCAGATCGCCGAGGGTAAACACCGGCTCGGTCGGTTCTCCCGGGGATCCGGCGATGTGGCGAAGTGCGGCACGCATCCGCGCGAGCAGCTCGTTGACTCCAAACGGCTTGGTTACATAATCGTCCGCGCCCAAATCGAGTGCGGCAACCTTTGCCTGTTCTTGCTCACGCGCCGACAGCACGACTATCGGAATGGCGGACCACTCGCGGACTTGCCGAATAACCTCCGTCCCATCCACATCGGGAAGACCCAGATCGAGCAGGATGACGTCAGGATTTCTCGCCTTCGCCTGCGCAAGCCCATCCGTGGCAGTGGTCGCCTCATAGAGCCGGTAGCCGTGGGCCGGCAAGGAGGTCCGAAGAAATCGCCGGATCTCTGCTTCATCTTCGATGAGGAGAACGGTCGCCTCGTGAGTTACCATGACAGTTCAGGATCCTTCCATCCCCTCACACGGCTGGGTGGCGTTCGGCCTTTTCCGGCTCGATCATCGGCTGAGGTTGCTCGATAGGAAGAGTGAACCGGAACACGGCGCCGCCACCGCGACGTCTTTCAACCCAGATGCGCCCCCCATGAGCTTCGATGATGCCTCGGCAAATCGTGAGGCCAAGCCCCACTCCCCCTTCACGGGCCGGACCGGCCCGATAGAACTTATCGAAGATGCGCCGTTCATCGCCGGGTGGAATCCCGGGCCCTCGATCAGCGATCTCAAAAACCAACTCGTGATCAGAAACCTTTGCAGACAGCTCGATGGCCGTGGACGGCGGCGCATACTTTATGGCGTTCTCAAGCAGGTTGACGAGAACTTGTTCCATCAAGACACCATCCAAGAGCACGAGCGGCAGGTCTTGCTGGAAATTAGTGCGCACTTGATGTCCGTTCAACCGACTTTCTAAACGCGTCAATGCCGCCCCTATGATCTCTTCGAACGGGTGCCATTCTTTTTGCAACTGGACTGCGCCTGATTCTAGCCTCGTCATGTCTAATAAATTTCGAACTAGTCGATCCAGCCGATGCGCCTCATTATAGATAGACTTCGCCAACTCAAGACGCGCAGTGGAACCAAGCTGGTTTTTCTCTTCAAGGAGACCGCTGGCGGCTCCGGTAATCGTCGCCAGGGGGGTCCGGAGATCGTGGGAAACCGAACTGAGGATGGCATTGCGCATCCGTTCTGTCTCCACCGAGACGTGCGCCTGCTGCGCCTCTTCTGCCAGGCGCGCTCTCTCCAGCGCGAGGGCGATCTGATTTGCGAGCACTTCCAGGAGATGGAGTTGCTCCAGATCCAGGAAACGCGTCGCGAGCGTTGGACGAACCGCCAGCACGCCGATAGGACCTCTTGATCCGACTAATGGAAGATACAACGCACTGGCGCCGGGCAAGGCATCGCTGCCCGGGCCCGCCCGCTCCCCATGCTCGAAGACCCATTGCGCCACGCCTGATTCTTTTGGATCGAATTCGAAGAACAGTTGCTCGCCCCGTTGAAGGACCAGATGTTTGTTGATATCCGCCACAAAAATGGCCGCCTGGCTATCGAATACCTCTCGAACGTGTTTCACGGCCAGTTGCGTGAGGGTGGCCAGCCCACGGTGTGTGGCCAGATCACGGCTCAAGGCATAGAGCACTGCCGTACGCCGTTCCTGATGCCGAGCGAGTTCAGCCTGCTGCTTGGTACGGACTGCCAACCCGCTGATCGTCAGCGCGACGATCAACATGACGGCGAAGGTGAGGAGATATTCAATGTCTGACACGCCGAAGGACAAATATGGGGGGACAAAGAAAAAGTCGAATGCGGCGACACTCAGGACTGATGCGAGGACCGACGGCCCCCGCCCATACCGCGTCGCCACGAGTACGACTCCCATCAAGTACACCATGATGAGATTCGCCAGGCCGAAATACGGGAACATGAGCCACGCCACGCCCGTTGACAGGCCAACTCCCACAACACCCAGCCCGTAGGACGACCAATCACTGCTCCGCTTCACAACTTGCGTCGCCAACGGACGGCTTTCACCGGCCTCCCCCGTGATGACATAAATGTCCGTCTCCCCGCTCTGTTGCACGAGTTCAGCCACGACCGAACCAAACACCCATTCCTTCCATCTGGCACGGACCGGCTTTCCCACGATGATCTTCGTCACATTTCTCGTGCGGGCATAGGACAACAGTTCCTGCGCGACATTGGCTCCGCTCAGCACCACCGTCTCGGCGCCAAGCAGCTCGGCGAGACGAAGTGTCTGATTCACTCGATCACGATCGGCTTGAGGCATGCGCAGATGCCTGGGAGTCTGAACATACACGGCGATCCATTTCGCATGGAGACCCGTCGCCATGGTTCTGGCAGCCCTCACTAAACGCGGTCCCCTGGGCTTCATGTTCACACAGACCATGAGGGTTTCGCCGGCCGGCCACGTACGGACCACTGCATGGTCGCGGCGGTACACCTCCATCTGCTGGTCGACCCGCTCGGCTGTACGCCGGAGAGCCAATTCGCGCAACGCGATCAGATTCCCTTTGCGGAAGAAATTCTGGATGGCATGTTGCGCTTGCTCCGGCATGTAGACTTTGCCGTCTTTCAGACGTTGGAGAAGGTCGTCGGGGGGAAGATCGATCAGCTCGACATCATCGGCCTGTTCGAGCACCGAGTCCGGTACCGTCTCACTCACCCGCACTCCGGTGATCTGAGTCACCACATCGTTCAGGCACTCCAGGTGCTGCACGTTGACGGTCGTATAAACGTTGATGCCAGCCTTCAGGAGTTCCTTCACGTCCTGCCATCGTTTCGGATGCCGCGACCCGGGGGCATTGGTGTGGGCCAGTTCGTCCATGAGAATGAGCTGAGGACGACGGGCGAGAGCTGCATCGAGATCGAATTCCCGCAATGTCGTTCCGCGATGCTCCACGACGCGTGGCGGCAGAATCGTCAGTCCTTCCAGCAGGGCTTCCGTTTCCGCACGACCGTGCGTTTCGACCCATCCGACGATGACATCCACATTGTCATTTTGCTGCTCGTGCGCCGCTCCGAGCATGGCATACGTTTTTCCCACACCGGCCGTGGCGCCGAAAAAGACCTTGAGCTTGCCGCGCGCCTGCTTAGCCTCTTCAGCCTGCACGCGCTTCAACAGGGCATCCGGATCGGGTCGTCGTTCTTCCATCAGATGTGTGCGATCGGTAACACGGAAATCAGGGCGGATTGAAATGTCCGCCTCAGTCTAGAAGAGATGCCACAATCGGTCAACGAGAGCTCCTGCTGTCTCACGACAACCCGAACACCGTTGATCGTTGGTTCCGGGAATGGTCGTGCGAGCGGTTCTCTTGCCCGTGAGCGTCCAGGGCAAGATTCAACGTCAGCACATTGACCCGTGGTTCGCCCAGGACTCCGAGCTGACGTCCCTCCGTATGTTGTGCCACGAGCCGCCGAACGACCGTTTCATCCAGTCCCCGCACTCGCGCGACGCGACGGACCTGATATTCGGCCGCAGCAGGACTGATGTGCGGGTCTAATCCGCTGCCGGAAGCGGTGACCAAATCAACTGGTATAGGAAGAGGGTTGCCGGGATCCACAGCTCTGAGCGCGTCGATACGAGCCTGTATGGACTTCATCAGCGTGACATTCGTCGGACCCAGATTCGACCCGGACGAGGCGGCTGCGTTGTACGGGAACGGTGACGTAGCGGAAGGACGGCCCCAAAAATGCTTCGGTGCGTCGAACGGCTGGCCGATCAGCGAAGACCCGACCGGCTTGCCGTCGACAAGGATCAGGCTCCCGTTGGCTTGCCACGGAAACAGAATCTGAGCAAGAACTGTGATCACCATCGGGTACAGAAGCCCGGTGATCAGGGTCAGGGTGACAAGAGACACCAGAGCCGGGCGAAGTTGGGTCCACATGTATGCCTCCTCAGATTAGGTGCAGGGCGACAAGCAATAAATCGATGAGCTTGATACCCACGAATGGAACAAGAATCCCTCCGAACCCGTAGACCAGGAGATGTCGGCGGAGCAGCAGCCCGGCGCCCATCGGTTGATACCGGATACCACGGAGAGCGAGGGGAATGAGAAACACGATGATCAGCGCGTTGAATATGACGGCCGATAACACGGCACTGGCCGGCGTAGCCAATCCCATAATATTGAGTACGCCGAGCGCGGGATAGGTCGAGGCGAAGGCCGCGGGAATGATCGCGAAATACTTCGCGACATCATTGGCAATGCTGAATGTGGTGAGGGCACCGCGGGTCATCAAGAGCTGCTTGCCGATTTCTACGATCTCAATGAGCTTTGTTGGGTTCGAATCCAGATCAACCAGATTGCCGGCTTCTTTGGCGGCTTGCGTGCCGGTGTTCATCGCCACGGCGACGTCAGCCTGAGCCAGCGCCGGAGCGTCGTTCGTGCCATCCCCCGTCATCGCGACGAGCCGTCCGCCGGCCTGCATGTCGCGAATCAGCTTGAGCTTCGCTTCCGGTGTGGCCTGCGCCAGGAAATCGTCCACACCAGCTTCCGCAGCCACGGCCGCCGCAGTCTGCGGATTGTCGCCGGTGATCATGACGGTCTTGATGCCCATGCGTCGCAGCTCTCCGAATCGTTCTTTGATCCCGCCTTTCACAATGTCTTTGAGCGCGATGACACCCAGCACGTTTGGCCCCTCGGCGACAACCAGCGGCGTCCCGCCCTGGGTGGAGATGGCCTCTACGCTCGACCGCACAGCAACAGAAAACTGTCCCTCGTGCACTCTGACATAGGCCTCGATCGCATCGGCTGAGCCCTTCCTGATTTCCCGGCCAGTCAAATTGACGCCGCTCATGCGGGTTTGAGCCGTAAAGGGAATAAATGTCGCACCTAACTCGCCAATGTCGCGCGCGCGCAATCCATACTGTTCCTTGGCCAGAACGACAATGCTGCGCCCCTCAGGCGTCTCGTCCGCCAGCGACGAGAGCTGAGCCGCATCGGCCAGCGCCTGGTTGCTCACCCCGTCAGCCGGAAGGAAGGCGGTCGCCTGACGATTGCCCAGCGTGATGGTACCCGTCTTGTCGAGCAGCAGCACATCCACATCGCCCGCCGCCTCGACCGCCTTCCCTGACATGGCGATGACATTGGCTTGCACCATACGATCCATGCCGGCAATTCCGATGGCAGACAGCAATCCTCCGATCGTCGTCGGGATCAGACACACCAGCAGCGCAACTAAGACCGTCACCGTGACAGGGGCCCCCTGACTGACCGACTGCACACTGTAGAGCGAAAAGGGGAGCAACGTGGCCGTCGCCAAGAGAAAGATGACCGTGAGTGCCGCCAGCAGAATGTTGAGGGCGATCTCATTCGGCGTCTTTTGGCGCTTGGCCCCCTCGACCATCGCAATCATCCGGTCCAGAAATGTCTCGCCGGGGCTGGCCGTGATCCGTATGACCAGCCAATCCGACAGGACGCGTGTGCCCCCCGTCACGGCGCTGCGATCGCCGCTCTCTCGAATGACGGGGGCACTTTCACCGGTGATCGCACTTTCGTTCACCGAAGCGACTCCTTGGATGACCTCCCCGTCGCAGGGAATAAAATCACCGGCCTCCACCAGCACGACGTCTCCCCGCTTCAAGGCGCTCGCCGGGACGATGGAGGAGGGAACACTAAGATACTGGTCGCCGGACTCCGGCTTACCCAGCTTTTTCGCGTTCAATTCACGCCGGGCACTCCGCAGCGATTCTGCCTGTGCCTTTCCGCGGCCTTCCGCCATCGCTTCGGCAAAATTCGCGAACAGCACGGTGAACCAGAGCCAGAGAGATACGGCAAGGATGAACCAGACAGGCGCTTCGCCTGTCCCGAACAGCGCCTGGAAGAACAGGACGGTCGTCAGTACACTCCCGACCGTGACCACGAACATGACCGGATTGCGAATTTGGTGGCGCGGATCAAGCTTCCGGAATGATTCCAGCATCGCCTGTCGCATAATCTGAGGATCGAACAATTGCCTTCTCTTTCCTTGCGTTGTCATCTCGAAATCCTCCACGCCAGTACCGTCATCGGCTCACCATCAGGATATGTTCTACGATTGGTCCCAGGGCAAGGGCGGGCACGAAGGTGAGCGCTCCCACGAGCACGACGACGCCGATCAGTAGTACGACAAACAGCGGCGTGTAGGTCGGCAGGGTTCCAGGCCCAGCCGGTACGAGTTTTTTCCTCGCCAGCGCTCCGGCCAAGGCCAACGTGGGAATCGCCAACCAGAAGCGGGAGATCAGCATCGCGATCCCGCCGGTGAGGTTGTAGAAGGGAGTATTCGCGTTGAGCCCTGCGAATGCGCTGCCGTTGTTGTTGCCTTGAGAAGAGTACGCGTACAGTATTTCGCCGAAGCCATGCGCTCCCGGATTGAGTATCGACGAAGTACCGGCCTCGGTGGCCACGCCGATCGCTGTAAACCCCAACACGATGATGGGCATGATCAGGATCAGCAACGAGGCCATCTTCATCTCATAGGGCTCGATCTTCTTGCCCAGGTATTCGGGCGTGCGTCCCACCATCAGTCCTGCGACGAACACGGCAATGATGGCGAAGACGATCATGCCGTAGAGTCCGGAGCCGACTCCGCCGAACACCACTTCTCCGAACTGCATCAGGAAGAGCGGGACCAGTCCGCCCAAAGGAGTATACGAATCGTGCATCGAATTCACCGAGCCATTTGAGGCCGCGGTCGTTGCAGAGGCCCACAGGACGGAATTAGCGATGCCGAATCGCGTCTCTTTGCCTTCCATGTTCCCGCCTGATTGTCCTGCCCCGGAAGTCTGATCGATCCCTAGAGCGGTGAAGGCCGGATTGCCGCTTTGTTCCGCCCACAGCCCAATGGGGATGAAACAAACCAGGAGAATCGTCATCGCAGCAAGGAGCGCCCAACCCTGGCGCGTATCTCCGACCATCATCCCAAACGTGTAGCAGAGCGCCGCCGGGAGGAGCAGAATCGCCAATACCTCTAAGAAATTGGTCCATGGCGTTGGGTTCTCGAACGGATGCGAGGAATTGACGTTGAAGAAACCCCCGCCGTTGGTCCCGAGCTGCTTGATCGCAATCTGAGAGGCTGCCGGTCCGACCGCAAGTACCTGTTCGACTGCCGTCGCGGGCTCTGTTTTCGGCTGGCCCTGTTCATCCAGCACCGGCTGGCCGTTCGCATCCATTACGGGCTTGGCGTAACTGGCCGGCTGGAGCAGTGTGACGGTCTGGTATGACGCGAAGGTCTGGACGACGCCTTGGGACACCAACAGCAGGGACAAGAGCAGGGCCAGCGGCAGGAGAATGTAGAGTGTGCTGCGGACGAGATCGGTCCAAAAATTGCCGATGGTCATGGCGCTCCGTCGCGCCAGGCCTCTGATTAACACGACCAGGATCGCCATACCGGTTGCCGCGGACACAAAATTTTGCACGGTGAGCCCCAACATCTGCGTCAGATAGCTCAGTGTCGTTTCCCCTCCATACGCCTGCCAATTGGTATTTGTCGCGAAGCTCGCGGCTGTGTTGAAAGCAAGATCGGGCGTGACGGCTCCCAACCCCGCTGGGTTCAGTGGCAGGAATCCTTGGAGTCGCTGCAATGCATACAGCGCGACCAGCCCCATCGCATTGAATAGCAGCATGGCGATCCCGTATGTCTTCCAGTCCATCTCCTCGGTTTGACGCACTCCGCACAGGCGATAGATAAGCCGCTCAAGAGGGCCCAACACCCGGTCGAGCCCGCAGGCTTGTCCTTCGTACACCCGTGCCATATACCATCCCAGCGGCTTGGCCAGCGCGAGCAGCAAGACAAAGTAGAGTCCGATTTGAACCAGTCCATTGATCGTCATCAGAACCACTCCGGTTTCAGCAACGCGACCATGAGATAGACCAACAATCCTAATGACAGAATTCCCCCGAGTACGTACATCACATTCATGGCGTGCCCCCCCTTACAGCCGATCCAATGCCGAGATGAGCCAACCGGACAGCAGAAAAAATATCACTGCGATGGTCAGAAAGATGAGATCCATGTGCATACCCCTCAATCGACGGCAAAGAAAATGTTGTCCATCTGTCTTTCTCTACTTGTGCGCATTCATAGTAAAGTACAGGAAGTAAAAAAGGCGTAAAAACCGCGGAGCTTTTGGAACAATTGTTTCTGATTGAATACAACGGTGCCGGGCTGGCAGTAACGACCTGCCGCCCGCGCAAATCGCGACCTTATACCCGGAGTAAACTCGTGACTTCGAAGGCTGCGTAAGACGCGTAAGCTAGCTGTACGTGGTGTGCTCCTTCTTCGGACCAGTCGACCTCACAGGATCAGAAACGGGTTCGGGAGTCCTTGTTAGTCCGATCATTTCTGGCGCGTGGCAGGAATTTGGTCCATCTGGTTTCTTCGGTCTGTCTCGTGTGTGGTTCGACGACACGAGAGCACACGGATAAGGCTGCTTGACAAGTGGCCCTTTCGCTCGTAGCATCGATCCCAGGCGTTTCAACCACGCCGACTGTCTCATCCCTCGCGCTTCCTGGTCCTTCCTAACGCGATCGATTCTCCAGTCTCCGCGGTTCCAACACTGAAAGCGCTCTGCGCCCTCTTCACGACACGCGCAGAGTGGGACTAGGAGTACTCCAGGCTGAGAGCGCTTGCCGAAGGCGCGGCAATCGTCGCAAAGAACTAATGGGTAACTACTTACCAAGGAGATAGACGTGACTGACAAGAAAATCATTGCAGTAGTCGGTTCGACTGGTTCACAG
>DATIFR010000105.1:0-13784 GCA_035455145.1 Nitrospira sp. | reverse complement strand
CAGGAAACAGAGGCAGACGAGGTCGGGCAGAAAATTGCCGCAGCAGCCGGCTGGGACCCTCTTGAACTCGCCACATTTCTCGGCAACCTGGAACGTGAGGTGACGCTCCATGAAAAAGAACCGCGGAAACCGAGTTTCTTCGACTCGCATCCGGCAACTCCTGACCGGGTTGCCGATACCACGCGCCATGCAAAATCGTTGACCCGTGCCAAGCGCGATCCGATCAGTCCCACACGCGAAGCCTATCTGGCCCGGTTGAATGGCGTGGTCGTCGGGCCGCGCGCAGCCAACGGGATCTTTCGCGGATCGGCGTTCCTGCATCCGGACTTGAATATCTTCGTGCAGTTTCCGGAAAAGTGGCCTCACGAGAATGCGCCGGGGAAAATTGTGGCGGCCGCGCCGAAGGGGGATGCAGCGGTCGTGCTCGAGGGCGTCGCGACAGGTGACGACCCGCTTGAAGGGGCACGGGTGCTCGGCAAGGCCATACAAGTTGATCTGGCCGCAAAAGCCGAGTCCCTGACCATCAACGGTCTTCCGGCCGCGCGAGCTGTGGTGCCCACCGACGGTCGTGCCCATGCCGAGGTCACATGGATCGCCCATGGGGGGCTGGTGTTCCAGTTCCTGACCATCGCACCGACAGAGCAATCCAAAACGTTTCAGCCGCTGTTCGAGTCGGTCACGCACAGTTTTCGCCAGCTGTCTCCAGCCGAGCGCGCCGGCATCACGGAGAAGCGAATCAGATTAATCACAGCCCGGAAGGGCGAGACGATCGAGGCCGTGGCCGCTCGCGCCCACTCGGCGTGGAAGGTCGATGAAGTAGCCGTCTCCAATGGACTCAACGTGACGGCGCCGCTCCGTGAGGGGCAGGTGCTCAAAGTGGCAGTTGAAGAACGGTATGAATCGCAAGAGCCGCGACGATAGGGAAACGAGATGACACGGCCACGTAGCCTGACAGTGATAGCCTGGCTCGCCCTCGCGCAAGGGATGATCGGAGGGCTGGCAGGATTGCTGTGGCTGCAAATCGTCAGCATCTTTGACCAGGGAAACGGGGCATTGTCTTCGATCATGGTGATGATAGCTGAGGCCAAGGGATGGATCTTGATCACGCTCGCGCTGATGTATGTGCTATTTGCAGCGGGGGCGTGGAAGGTCCGAAGCTGGGCCTGGGCGGTCGGGTTGTTGGTCTCGGTGCTGACTCTGCTGTACCTGTTCGCGGTCCTGCTCAGAGGAGGATCCGTGGTGGCGGTCGTACTCTGGCTGATCGTTCCGGTCATCATGATCTCGTACTTGCTTTCTTCGGAGGGGAGACAGGCGTTTGGTCAGGATGGTGGGCTCTCCCGTCCGCTGCATTGAGAATCTGACAGGCCCGCCGTGCGCCGCAATGACACACGGAGCTCCCCCTACGAAAATCGCAGTAGAAGAATTGTTTGAAAGTCGGTATGCTTTTGATCTTGCGCGAGCGGAGGAATACATCAATGAGGTGTAACATGAGGTGTCAGACGCTGACGGCCGTCGTGCTGTCCATGATCCTGGGACTCTCGATGCAGGCTTCGATGGCGATTGCAGGGCAGTCGGCTGAGGCGGCGCAGATCGACCGCGAGGCCGACGCGGCACTGAAGAAACTGCTCGAGGACACCCCGGAAGCGGAGATGTTTCGGAAGGACGCCAAAGGCATCCTCGTGTTCCCGAGCATCGTGAAGGGCGGGTTCATACTTGGCGCGCATTATGGAAAAGGCACGCTGAAGAAAGGCGGAGGAACGGCCGGTTACTACAGCACCGTGGCCGCGTCGTACGGTCTTCAAGCCGGTGTACAATCGTTCGGCTATATCCTGTTTTTCATGAACGAGAAGTCACTGGAGTACCTGGACAATAGCGAGGGATGGGAGGTCGGTGTCGGTCCCAGCATCGTCGTCATGGATAAAGGTGCGGCGAAAAGTCTCACGACGACGACGGGCCGGAGCGACGTTTATGCCTTTATCTTCAGCCAGCAGGGACTCATGGCCGGCTTGGGATTGCAAGGGTCGAAGATTACAAGGATCGACCCGTAAATCAAGGTGCCATGAGGGCGCCGGTACGGGTGGATAGTATGCAATGGTGAGTCAACACAGAAGGGAGAGTGCGTCATGATGGTTCTGCAAATTGGGGTGTTGTTGCTGTCGTTCCTGTTCATGGGTCAGGCTCAGGCTCAGGAAGCGGCACAAATGAACATGGAAATTTTGAAAGAGAAAATCAAGGCGGACAAGAAGCTCGTTGTCGCCGCCAACATGAATCTCACCGATGCGGAGGCCAAGAACTTCTGGCCCTTGTATGATGGCTATCAAAAGGAACTGGAGCAGATCAATCAACGATTGCTGACCACGATCAAGAGTTATGCCGATGCCTTCAATGCGGGCAAAGGCGAGCTTTCCAACGACACGGCCAAGAAGCTCTTAGGGGAAGTGCTGGCCGTTGAAGAGTCGGAAGTGAAGTTGCGGCAATCGTACGCGGCCAAGATGGGCAAGGTGCTCCCTGCCACAAAAGTCGCCCGCTATCTGCAGATCGAAAACAAGATTCGGGCCATTGTGAAGTTCGAACTGGCGGCACAGATCCCGCTCGTGAGTTAATCGACTTCAGAACGACGGCGAAGTACCGAGTACGGGGCTGGTAAATCGCAATGGACCGGTGGGCAGCGGGACACCCGCTCGGGTTCGTCGTCGTGGCGGGCGCAGCGCTCGGCGGTTGGTGGTATGCGTCAACGCATACGCAGCCGTCGGCGCGGCCTCGACGCAGGCAGGTCTGACATTCGACACGGGCCTCTCGTCGGCGAGAGCGACGCGCGGTGCAACCTCCAGCACCGCGCAACCGGTCGCAGGGAATACCCAAAGAGCCCGGCCCGTTAACGATTCCCCACCCACAATAGGTTCAGCTGACCAATCCGCCTCATCATAATAGGAGGTCTGCCATGCAATCCTTTACGCGTATCACAGTATGTGTGTTGGCCTTAGTCGTGGCTGCCGGGTGTGCTTCGACCGAAACCTCCAAGCGCAAGATACTCGTGACCGAAAAGATTCCTCGGCCCGGTCACATCTGGCTATACGACTTTGCTGCCACGCCCGCCGAGATTCCAACCGAATCCGCGCTTGCCGGCAAGCCTGTCGAGCATGCCACGCCTCAAACCCCCGAGCAGGTCGCAGCCGGCCGGCAGATGGGAGCTCTCATTACCACGACGCTGGTCGAGGAGATCAACGGCATGGGGCTGCTGGCGGCGCGGGCTTCGAGTGGAACCAAACCGCAGATCAACGACCTTGTGATCCGGGGCTATCTCCTTTCGATCGACGAAGGCGACGCGACAAAACGCGTGGCAATCGGATTCGGCTCCGGGGCGTCCCAGTTGAGCGTAGCGGTCGAGGGTTTCCAGGTGACGGCTCAGGGACTCCGAAAACTCGGCTCCGGCAACGTCGATGCGGGCGGAGGCAAAACGCCAGGGGGTGCGGTGGGAGTTGCCGCCTTGATTGTCACGGGAAACCCGGTTGGCCTCATCGTCGGCGGCGGGGCGAAAGCGTATGGGGAATACAGCGGCAGCAGCAAGATTGAAGGTCGAGCCAAGGCGATTGCCAAGGAAATCGCGGAAAAACTCAGGCCCAGGTTCCAGCAGCAGGGCTGGATTCAGTAACAGACCTGGCGAAGGATAGGTAGCTGATTTGACGTGAAGCGAGCGCTCGTATGAAGAAGAGCCGCACGCATGCAACCTGATGGTGCATGAATCTGCTGGCATGAGGTAGTTGAGTCAAACAAGGAGGAAGCAACATGACGGACGCAAAGCAGCAGCTCATAAAAGCAACGGAGCATCTCAAACAGCAGCGCGACGAGCTTCGAGTCAAGCTGCACCTGGCGAAGGCGGAGGCGAAAGACGAATGGGCCAGGCTGGAGAAACAGTGGGAAGAGATGAGGCCAAAACTGGAGGCGGCGAAGGAGGAAGCCGGCAAGACGGCTGAATCTGTCGGCACGGCGCTGGGCCTGGCCGTCGAGGAATTGAAGAAGGGCTATGAGCGGCTGCGGAGCCGGTTGTGAAGGGCTCATCCCGACGGTGATTATCAGCTGGAGCCATCTTGTCGCGGGTGCGCGTAAGGTCTGATGGAGTGAGTAATTCTCGGTGAATTAGAACAGGGCGCTTTCGCTTCGCGGGAGCGCCCTGTGTCGTCTCGAAGGTAGAGCCCAATCTCGCTGCTGACCCTCTCCCGCTGTCCTGAACGTCCGTCGCTGCTCGCCTTGTAGGGAGTCGCTCGGATCTGATACAAGGCTGACCGTTGAGAGTGGGAACCCGGGGTCGGGGATTGTCGAGTGAGGAGAAGGCGCAAGGTCGAGCCGATGGTGAACATGTTCGCTGCGTCGCATGTGACCGAATACGCCCAATGGGAGGGATAAATTCTGGCGCACAGTCTCGCCGGCCCGGGACAATTTCCGCTGCTGTCTGGTCATGCGGGAAAGGGATCCGCGACCTGGGATTCGCACTGTTCCCGAATGGGCGGGACGTGAGAATGAGGCTCCTCATTGCGCTCGGTATCTTTTGGATTGTCGGTTCCGGAACAGGCTCGCTCTCAATTGCGGCGGAAAACTCTGCGGGATCGACCGACGAGCCGGCCAGTGCAGAACCGGAAAAACCGCAAGAGGCTCCGGGTGGCCTACGTGGCAGGATAGAGTCGCGGTTCTACGGCGCCACACCTGAGGAGCACGCGCGCCTCGAGGAAGAACGAAAGCGCCTGTCGGCGGCGGCAGCAGGATTCGGGACCGACCCCACCGCCATCAACGGCTACTACCAACTCGAATATTCTCACAGTACCTTCACGAACAATCTGCGCAGCGATTCGGCGTTGGCAGAGGCCAGACTGCCCATCACACCCAACTTTGTCATGCGGGTGACCATGCCCTATGTGTTCGCTGATCTCAACCAGCCCCGCGGATTCACGACGAATGGCGCGAGTGATCTTACGGTTCGAAACGGCGGACGGCTGTATGCCACCCCGGATGTGGCCCTGTTCGTCGGCGGCGATATCGTGTTTCCGACAGGCTCGAACGATCGACTGAGCACAGGAAAATATACCATTGGGCCAACAGGCGCGGTGGCGGTTCCGTTACCCAGGCTGCGCTCGTTGTTCTTTACATTTGTCCAGGACTTCAACTCTGTCGGAGGTGATCCCAGCCGCGCCAACATCCATTTTGCGCGAGTCGCGTCAGCGTTCAACACCATCTGGTCCGAGCGATGGTGGACCCTAGCATCCATGGAATGGGACATGGATTGGAACAGAAACCGAAAGACCACGATGAACCTGCTCGGCGAGGTCGGCCACCGGTTTGATAAACATTGGAACGTCCTTATCTCAACCGGCGCGGGAGTGATGGGAAGGGATACATTTTTGGGTTTGGACTGGACAGTACAAGCCGGCGTGCGTTGGGTGTTCCAGACCCCGTTCTTTTCCGAACAAGTCGTTGAATCGCTTCCCATGCCAGGAAAGTAACACGAGGTTAGACCGTGACCGGGTTGAACAGAGACGACACTCGCACGAGCGAGACTCGCGTGCCTCTTCGATTATATATGCTCTGATCGAAGCACTCGTTGTTGTTTGCTCGTTGGCCTTCGTGCCGTTCGATTTGAGGAGTAGGGCAAGCATCGGAGGAGAAATGGGCATCAATTATAATTTCGTCGCTTTCTTGCTCGTCTTGGGTTTGTTCCTCGGGATGTTGGCGATGCTGGCACTCGGGCAGCGCTTGGGGAAGAGAACCTTCAAACAGGAGTCGGATCTTATTCACACGCGTCTGACCGGTGTCGAGGCGGCTATTTTCGGCCTCATCGGCTTGATGATCGCGTTCACCTTCTCGGGCGCGGCGGCCCGGTATGAGCTGCGCCGGCAGTTGGTCGTGGAGGAAGCGAACGCGATCGGCACCGCGTATCTGAGGCTGGATCTGCTACCCGCTGCATCTCAACCGGCGCTGCGGGACCTGTTCCGCCGCTATTCCACAGCGCGGATCGCCGTCTATCGGGTCTTGCCCGACATCGAGGCGTCGAATGCCCAGGCGGCGAATGCTACGGCGTTGCAGAAGGAGATCTGGACCGGAGTGCTCGCTGCGCTGAAAGAGGCCCCGGCGCAGGCCACGATTGTGGTGACCCCGGCGCTGAACCAGATGATCGACATCACGACCACTCGCGCCATTGCGGCGCGCACGCACACCCCGATATTAATTTTCTCCGTGCTGCTGATTCTCGGGCTGGTCTGTTCTTTCCTGGCCGGGTACGTGTTGGCCAATGCCAGGACGCGCAATGTGAGGCTCCACATGGTCGCCTTTGCGGTCGTTATCACACTCACGATCTATGTGATCTTCGATCTCGACTATCCGCGATTCGGCTTGATACAACTCGATTTCGCCGACCAGGCGCTCATCGATCTCCTCGCCGGGATGAAATAAGCCGCTGGATTCTCAGGAGGCATAAAAATGGAACCAGGATGGATCGACAGTGGAGCTGCAGAAAAACCTCAGCCCATCATTCGTGCCGGCGGTGATCCTCCTTCCGATGAGAGCCAATCGGCTTCCGCTGCGATGCCGGCCGGTGGGCCCCCGAATCTGTTCAAGGGTCTGACCTTCTGGCGAGTGTTAATCATCCTATCAGTCGTTATTGCCGTCACGGCGTTCTTCGTTGAGTGGCAGCGGGGGTTGGTTCTTGAATACTTTCGCCAGGGTCGGGCCTTCGACCGGTTCGCACTCGTCCTGCTGGCCATCGTCATCTTACCCCGGCAGTTTGAACGATTCGGGTTGCCGGGTATGCTCGGATTGATTCTTGGCGGGGTGTTGGTTGGGCAATGGGGTCTCGCCCTGGCTAGAGAGGTAGGAGCGGTTGGCCACTTCTTCAGCGAGATGGGGCGGGTGTTTCTCATGTTTATGGCAGGACTCGAAATCAGTTTGAGCGATTTTCGCCGGTATGCCAAACCCTCCACCCTATTCGGTGTGGCCACCTTTGGCGGACCCATGATCGGAGGATTTCTGCTCGGCCAGGTGTTCGGCTACGGTATTAACGCCTCTGTGCTCATCGGCTCGCTGCTGGCATCTCATACATTGCTAGGCTATCCGATTCTCGAGAAGCTGGGTCTGGTGCGCAGGCCCTTCGCCCTCACGACGATCGGCGCGACCATCTTTACCGATATCGCCTCGCTGCTGGTTCTTGCAGTGTGTCTGTCCGTTCACGAGAGCGGGATTTTGTCCTGGTATATGCTGGCCGCATTGATTGGATCGCTGGCGGTCTATTGCGTGTTCGTGATGGGTGCGATTCCCTGGTTCGGCAGGTTCTATCTCCGGCTGCGTCACGATGATGAAATCGCCCAGTTCCAGTTTATCCTCGCAGTTATTGTCATTTGTGCCGTAGGAGCGAAATTGATCGGCCTGGAGGACATCGTCGGGGCCTTTCTCTGCGGCATCGCCGTCAATCAGGTGCTCCAGCACGGACCGGCGCGGGAAAAGGTGGAGTTCCTGGGAAGGAGTCTCTTCATACCTGGATTTCTCTTCGTCATCGGAGCGGAGCTGGATCCGCCGGCCTTCGTGAGAAACTTAATACAGGGACTGCCGTTCGTGCTCGGCATGATCGCGGTCTTGTGTCTCGGCAAATTTGCCGCGGCATCCATCACAGCCTGGATCTATCGGTACAGTCAACCTGAGGGACTTTCGATGTGGGCGCTGTCTCTCCCACAACTCGCCGCCACGCTTGCTGCAACGGTGACGGCTTATAAATCGATCAACGCAGCCGGCGAGCGATTGATCGGGGAGGAAGTGGTCAATGCCATCATCGTGCTGATGGTCCTGACCGCGACCGTCGGGCCAATTCTGACCGAATGGTTCGGGCGGAGCCTCCAAGAGAGTCCGGCACCTGAACCAGCCAAGGGGTAATATTTTTATCACGGTCTCCTTGCAACCTCTCCGCGATGGTGAACCGGATTATATTCGGCGGCGAGTTGTGAACGATCGTCCGGCGGTTAGAGCAAGGACGCGATTTCATACTCACATTCTGGCAGGATGCGCCTGGTTTCTCTTTCTGCTTAGTCCTCACCACCTGTCGTTCGGACAGGAAATAGTGCCATCTCAGATAGAACGAGGCACCTATGCTCAGAATCGCGAACCAGAGGCGCAAGAGCAAGAAGAAGCGAACCGTCTGTCTACGATTGCTGCCAGGATGGGTACTGATCCCACGGCGATCATCGGGCGAGTCGAGACTCTCTTTCGATATGATGCCTTGGAGGGGGGCAAACGGACCAACAATCTGGTAGCCCGGCTCGATGTTCCGTATCACGGAAATTTCGTCTTTCGTGCGGACTTGCCATACGTCTGGTCAAGCCCGAACCAGCCCGGTACAAGCAATCAGAAGGGGGTGAGCGATCTGTTCGTGCGAGCCGGCGGGCGTGTATATACGGATCCCGCGAATGTGTTGTTTGCCGGGATGGACTTCACGTTTCCGACAGCGGATCAGCAGTTGGGGAGTGGTAAATACACGGTCGGACCAGGTGTGGCGACGGCCCACGTATTACCCGCGTGGGGGTCCCTTTTCTACACGCTGCTTCAGCATCAAGCCTCGGTGGGCGGGGATCCTTCTCGACAGGCCGTCTCCCTGTCTCGCATACAAGGCTGGTTCAACACGATTTGGACGGACCAATGGTGGACCAGGCTCGAGGTCGTGACTCAAGTGGATTGGGAGAGGAAGGCAACGAACAGCATGACGCTGGAATTTGAGGGGGGATATCGATTCGTAAAGGATTGGGGAGTCTGGGCCAGACCCGGGGTCGGCCTCTGGGGACGGAATGTCGCTGGCGCCTATGATTGGAATATCGAAGTCGGCATCCGGCGCATGTTTACCACGTTTTAAGCGGTGCCCCGGTCCCCCCGCAAGATTGACGAAGTAGGTGCTGGACTCACGCGGCTACTTTTTTTGCTTTTTTGCCGCTCTGGCTTGAAGATCTCTGAACATGTCTTTGATATAGGGTGCCGCGATCGCGCGAGACACGGGATGGAGGGCGGACGACGTGAACCCCGCAACTTGATCCGTCGATACCCGGCCGATGTAAAACAAAAACATGCCCTCCTTGGTCGGAATGACGGCGACGCCCTGGAGCATGCTGTTATAATCGTGGCTCGAATAATACTGGCGCTCGACAGCCATGGCCGCGTCGCCGACGTGATAGAGAATGCGCTGAACCAGGACGTAAGTCGGACGCCCGAAGATATCGATATTCAGCCAGTAGAAGTATTCCTCCAGATTTTTCGCTTCTCCTTCTGGCAAGCCGTTTGGATAATTAAGCAAAAACTTGTGGAAGGCCGGGAGGTATTTGGCCACCCCGCTCAATTGCTTCGTGGACAGGAGCAACTCATCCCCTGCAAGTCGTTGCTTTCCGCTTCCACGCTCGTAGGGCGCAATGCCTGCCAGCCCTTTCGTATGGAAGCCCTGGTACCGGGCCAATAACCCCTTTCGTATAAGCGCCTCCACCTCTTTCACGGGCACTTGTCCATCCTTGCTGGCTGACTGAAGCGCCCGAAAGGCCTCCATCTCTTTTGCATCCAGATTGAGTTCCTCGCCCGGTTCTGCATTCAGATAACGCTTGGCTTCCTTTTCCGCATTCGGCTTCAATTCCACCCCGGCCAGATCCTCCATGCTGCCTTGCCCCGTGAGGGTGCCATGGGCGGTGATCACCGATACCTCTCTCAGCACCATCGCCTGTCGATATATCTCAAAGAGATCTTCTTTCTTGGCTTTCACGAGAAAGACCATGCCGAGCGCCAGCTCACGATCCGACCCTTCACTCGGTGACCAATCGACGATCTCTCCATGCCGAACTTTCTCCCGATCGCGGTCCGAGAGCTTCAACTCCTTCATGAGATCATCGACTGGCGGGAGGGTCACTGCCTCAGCGACGAGTCCGTTGAATGACAGGCTGATCCAGATACTGACGGCGGCGCAGGTGACGATCCGGCGTATCATCGCTCGGTTGGACCGGTTGGCATAAGGGCGACAGGCTGCTGTTGTGCATTGATGCATGAATTGTCTCCAGATCTTTCTGTATGAAGCGGTGAGAAGCAGGCCCAATATTTCCTATATTGCCCTTTGAAAGTCAAGGCATGGAGGCGGCTCTCTGGAGAACATTCCTATCCCTCCCTCCACAAATTTCTTGATAGGTGGGCCAACTACAGCGCAAAATCCGGTTCCGGTGCCGTCACGCATCGGTCATTCGTGTTTCGTGATGAGGCGGTCGCAGTTCTGAAGCCGTTTCGAGGTGTTGTTGACCACGAAGCATTGACGTCCAACCCGTGAACAATCAATTTTAAGGAAAGGGACATATCATGCAGCTCGGAATGATCGGTCTTGGCAGAATGGGCGCGAACATGGTGAAGCGGTTGGTGAAGGGAGGCCATGAGTGCGTAGTCTTCGACATGTCTCCGAAAACAGTCCAGGAACTGGTTCGTGAAAAGGCCGTCGGGGCTTCGTCGCTTGCCGACCTCGTGAAGAACATGCACAAGCCGAGGGCGGTCTGGTTGATGGTTCCGGCGGCGGTCACGGACAAGACCATCGCCGACTTGCTGCCGCATCTTGAAGCGGGCGACATTCTCATCGACGGGGGCAACTCGTACTACATCGATGATATCCGGCGCGCCAAAGAACTCGCTCCGAAAAAGATTCACTATGTGGACGTCGGCACGAGCGGCGGCGTATGGGGACTCGAACGCGGGTACTGCATGATGATCGGAGGCGAGAAGGACGTGGTGAAACACCTCGATCCCATCTTTACGACGCTGGCACCCGGCAGAGGCGACATTCCCAGGACCAAGGGACGCGAGAAGATCGGCGGCACTGCTGAGCAGGGCTACCTGCACTGCGGTCCTGTCGGCGCCGGGCATTTCGTCAAGATGGTGCATAACGGGATCGAGTATGGCCTCATGGCCGCGTATGCCGAGGGCATGGGCCTGCTCCATCAGGCCAACATCGGCAAGCGTGAACATGAGATTGATGCTGAAACGACGCCGCTGCGCGATCCCGAGCATTATCAGTACGAGTTCAACCTGCCCGACATCGCCGAAGTCTGGCGGCGCGGCAGCGTAGTCGCCTCGTGGTTGCTGGACCTGACGGCGACTGCTCTGGTAGAGGATCCCAAGCTTTCACAATTTTCCGGCCGGGTGTCTGATTCAGGCGAAGGGCGGTGGACGATTAAGGCGGCCATCGACGAGGCCGTGCCGGTGCCGGTGCTCTCGGCCGCGCTGTACCAGCGGTTCAGCTCACGCGGCGAAGCGGACTACCAGGACAAGCTATTGTCGGCGATGCGATTCCAGTTCGGTGGCCACCACGAAAAACCGGCGAAGCCATGAGGGCCGAATGAACGAGTTCCAATCGGACGCCCTCGTTTTTTACGGGGCCACGGGCGACCTCGCCTACAAGAAGATCTTTCCGTCGCTGCAGGCGATGGTCAAGCGCGGCCACCTCAACGTTCCGGTCATCGGGGTGGCCAAGGCCGGCTGGACCCTGGAGCAGCTCAAGGCTCGGGCCCAAGCCAGCATCGAGACGCATGCCGGCGGCCTTGACCGTTCCGCATTCGAGAAATTGTGTGGTTTACTGCGATACGTGGACGGGGATTACCAGGATTCTGCAACGTTTCAGGCGATCCGCAGGGAACTCGGCTCTGCGAAACGACCGCTGCACTATCTGGCGATTCCTCCTGTGTTGTTCGCGACCGTGATCGAGCAGCTCGCGAAGTCCGGTTGCCATGAAGGGGCGGGCGTCGTCCTTGAGAAGCCGTTCGGCACCGACCTTGCCTCGGCGCGGGAGCTCAACCGCATTCTCCTCGGAACGTTTCCGGAAACAAGGGTCTTTCGCATCGATCATTATCTCGGGAAACGGCCGATCAAGAACATGTTGTACTTCCGCTTTGCGAATGCGCTCCCAGAGACTTTTTGGAACCGCAATCATGTGGAGAGTGTTCAGATCACGATGGCGGAAAACTTCGGAGTCGAGGGTCGGGGGGCGTTCTATGAGAGAACAGGGGCCATTCGCGATGTGATCCAGAATCACCTGTTCCAAGTCCTGGCCAATCTGGCCATGGAGCCTCCGATTAGGATGGACAGCGAATCCATTCGGGATGAAAAGGTGAAAGTCTTGAAGGCGATCCCGCCGCTGGACGAGCACAATCTCGTGCGCGGTCAGTTCCGCGGGTACAGGACGGAGAAGGGAGTGGCCCCGGATTCGCAGATGGAAACCTTCGCGGCCCTGCGCCTGGAAATCAATTCCTGGCGTTGGCAAGGGGTGCCATTCTATATCCGGGCCGGCAAGTGCCTGCCGGTCACATGCACGGAAATCCTCTTGAGACTGCGTCGGCCGCCCTCGGCCTATCCGGCTACAGGTTTGTTGCCGAACCATCTGCGATTCCGGGTCAGCCCCGACACGACACTCGCCTTCGGCATGATGGCTCCAAAAACCAGTGATGAGATGGAGGGGCAACCGTTCGAGGCGATGGTCAATCGTCATCCCCAGCCTGATGAAGTGGATGCGTACGAGCGGGTGTTGACGGAAGCCATGGCCGGCGACGCGACGTTGTTCGCACGTCAGGATTATGTGGAAGAGGCGTGGCGAATCGTGGATCCGGTGCTGAAACAGCGGACGCCGGTCTATGAGTACGAGCCGAACAGCTGGGGGCCGGGTGAGGTTGAGCGAAGAGTGATGCCTCCGGACGGCTGGCAAAATCCCGTCGTCTCACTCTAGGCCGCATGGCTGACATCCTTATGAAGATTAATGTGCTGGCCGATGCCGACGCAGTGGCACGAGAGGCAGCTGCTGTCATCGCGGCGGAGGCTCGAGCCTCCGTAGCCGCGCGCGGCAGATTTATCATGGCCGTGAGCGGCGGCCAGACGCCCTGGATAATGTTGCGCGCGTTGTCGACGCAGGACGTTCCCTGGGACAAGGTCCACATCTTTCAAGTGGACGAACGTGTGGCCCCCGCAGGTCACCAGGACCGTAACTTGACACATCTGCGCGAGAGCTTGCTCACACATGCGCCGCTCTCAGAGGAGCGCATTTATCCCATGCCGGTGGAAGCAGTCGACCTGGAGGCAGCGGCCGAACAATACACCGGGACGCTCCAGAAGATCGCCGGCTCGCCGCCGGTGCTTGATTTGGTCCACCTCGGGCTTGGGCCTGATGGCCATACAGCGTCGCTGGTGCCGGGAGATCCTGTGCTTGAAGTGACCGAGAGCGATGTCGCGCTGACCGGAAGCTACCAAGGACGGCGTCGCATGACGTTGACCTATCCGATCATCAATCGTTCACGCCGTATCCTCTGGCTGGCGACCGGGAGCGGAAAGCGTGACATGCTGTTCCGCTTGCGCGACGGGGACCGATCGATTCCCGCCGGTCTGGTGCGGAGTGATCACGCCCTGGTGCTTGTCGATCGTGCCGCGGCAGCGGGATTAGGCCCGGACTCACGCATGAAGTAGAAGAGAGCCGGCAGGGCGTGATTCGTAGAAAGTTTCTGAACGTGATTCTGTGGGTGATCATGGTTCAATTGGCCTGGATCGTCATGATCGGCGTCTGGGCCTTCTCTCCGGTGTCGGCCAAGGTCATCAGGATGAGGAGGAAGGTGAACGTGCCTTTGGAGCGAAGATCACGGTTATCGATCCAATACCACAAGTCGTTGTATCGAATAATCGCGAAGGCTTCAGCCGGCTTGGTCGTTCCGCTCACAATCCGAATCAGGGGCGGGGGAGCCTCCTGCCCGTCGGGCGGGACCATC
>DATIFR010000104.1:0-23322 GCA_035455145.1 Nitrospira sp. | reverse complement strand
GCGCGAGCAGCGGCGGCGACCAACAGACCCGGTGCATCCTCCGGCCCCCACCAGACGAGTGAGCCGGGCAGCGCTTTGCTGGTCTCTGTCACAAAGGGAATGATTTCCTGCGGGATGCCATCGACCGGTGCGCCGGTCGACACCAAGAGATTCACGACCGCTGCGTCACCAGGGAACCCGTGCTTCTTCAATCCGGACAACACGATCCATTGGAGATCGATGCTCTTCAATGCGCGACGGGCCGGCTTGACTGTATTCGTCCACTTATAACTGCCGGGTGCTTTGGTGACAGGGGAGGTCAGCGGGTCTTGATAGCTGACCGTCATCGTGACGAGTGTGGCTGGGACCGAGATCAATGGCTGATTCGGGCGCAGGTGGAACGAGGCATTGGGTAAGGCCTTCGTGCTGATCGTCTTGAGGTGCAACCCGCTGCCCGGAGGCGACAGGCCGACAACATCCATGACGAATGCCGAGGCCGGGTAGCGATAGAGCTCTTCGCGGAAGAATGCCAGGGCTCCGTTGCTGGGCCAAAGCACATCCATGCCGACGTCCACTCTGGTCAGTGCCGCTTCATGAGCGGTCTTGAATCCTTGCCAGCAGGCGTCGTAGGAGGCGTCGGCCTGATCGGGATAAGCAGCGAGGCCTGACTTTGACGCGGCAACCAACCGGTATTGGCATGCGAAGTCGAGTTTGGCGACCTCGATCTTGTCGCCTTTTGAGACCGCGTCCGCATAGCGCTGCGCAACTGAGGCGCCGGGCGCGAGGCCCTTCGACTTCTTCTGAAGCGGTGCTGCGAAGGCAGTCGAGAGCGTGATTGACGCAGATGCGAATAGGACAAGGACGATCAACCGGCTGCGAGTATGGGAAAACAGGCGAATCATGACGGTTCCACTCCTTAGAAGGTCAAGATGAAGGCGATACTGTACCATGCGGATTTCGTGATCCGAAAGGGGCGAGGGGAGCGGGTTCGAACGACTAGGGAGTCGGCGGGGGAGGAGTCGCTGACCGCGTAAACCGGACGAGAGATCGAATGTAGGCGAGGACCGCGCGCTGCTCGTCTTCCGACAACCGGTCCTTCCAGCCCTCCATGGCTGTGCGAGGCCGTCCATTGGCAATGATCTTCAGCAGATCCTGATCGGCTTTCGCCGAGGTCTGGGCCGAAATCAAGTTGCCGGGACGGGGAGAAAGCGAGATGGACTGTTTCCCATCTCCCCGCCCCTCCGAACCGTGACAGTCCGCGCAATGACGTTCGTAAATCGCCCGACCCTCTTCGAGTTGAATCGGCGCCGGGGGCAAGGCGAACGAGAGAGCGGTAATCCCGATCAGGCTGCTGATTAGGACAAGGGGGCCGACGAGTCGAGCCATTGGACCGATCATGATTGTGCTGTTCGGAGAATCTTCTGGCGAAGCGCCATGCGATCCTTCGCTGACAGCTGGGGTGTCCGGCTGTGGCGACAGAGCGTGACGGTCTGCCGGAGGGATGTAATGAACACTTCGCAATTCGGACAGGCGCCCAAGTGACGACGGAGTTCACGACAAATATCCGACGGCAATTCGTCGTCGATGTAGGCCGACAGCTGCCGGAGGATGTTCAGGCAGTTGCCCGGCCTATGCTGATGACGGCGTCCCGAAGCCTGCCCAGGGCCCTTGCGAGCCGGTGCTTTCTTCGTCATGCGTTGGACCCTCCCGATTCCCTTTGCTTGCCGGTCTGATGGTCTTCCTGCGTGATTCCACGGGCGCTCAACTCACGTCTCACGAACAGACGCGCACGGTGCAACCGTGATTTCACCGCCCGTTCGTTCGCTCCCATGATCGCGCCAACTTCCTTGGCGCTCAGTCCTTCCATATCCCGAAGGACCAGTGTCATCCGATATTTCTTGGGCAGCTTGTTGATGGCCTGGTCGAGGGCCACCCGCAGCTCCTTATTTTGGAGCGCCTCCTCGGGGGTGAGCCCGTCCATCGGAATCTGGAGGCGGAACTCGCCCTCCGAAGTGGGCACGAAGTCATCGAGCGACAATTCGCGCTCCGGTTCCCCCTTGCGTTTCCGCCGCATGCGCATGCAAGCCCGGGATGCGATGGTATAGAGCCAGGTGGAAACTTGAGCATCGCCGCGAAAACCCTTGAGCCCCCGATAGGCATTGAGAAATGTCTCCTGGACCAGATCCTTCGCCGACTCTGCCTCTCCGCAGAGACGATGCGCATAGCGGTAAATCAAGTCCACGTGATCACGATACAGTTTATCAAACCCGTCGGAGTCTTGGTCGGACTGCGGCTGGCTGGGTTTCTGTCGAGGAATTGAAGACATCGTCTGCCCGAGTCTAGGGAGTTCAGCGGGGTCTGTCAAACGGGAGATCGATCCGTTTCAGAAGGAGAAGTGGCGGAGAAGCAGGCATATCGTCGCAAAACGGAACAGCCGCTGTCTACTTGCCTGCCAGATCGACGGTCACCCGCCCATTGTCGATATGCAACGTCATAGCCTGCCCGACCTTCACGCGTGGCAGACCAATCTTCGCGTTGACCATGACCACGCCGACCGGGGTCCGGAAGAACACGAAGTAGGATTTCAACTTGGAGACGGTGCCCGAAAGGAGCAGATGGGCCTGGGAGCCGGCTGGAGGAACCTGGCTCACCTGGAGGTCGAATTGCAGATCGTGGACTCCGATCACGGTCTGCGACTCGTCGACTTCGACGGTGAGCGGATCTCCTTCGTGGTAGGCGGCGAGCTTTTCCTCTTGCGTGCCGAAATGGACGATCTGTTCCCCCTCCGCGGACCACCGGCGCAAGGTCTTCGAGGCGTCGGGTCCCAGAGTCATCGGTCCGCTGAAATACCGGTGGACTAACGAGCCGTCGCTGCGTTTGCGGATCTCGACCACCGAGTTGCGGTCATGCACCCAGAATGCGACCTCATGGGAACCTTTCAGATCCTTCAACGTTGTTTTGGAGCTGAGCGTCAGGATGCCGACGGGAGTTTTCAGAAACACAATCCCGGCTTTGGTGCGCCACACGCTTCCCCGCAAGGTAATCGAAGGATCAGCTTCGACGGATGATCCGTTAGCGGGAGCACTCTCAGCCGCTGGAGCTTGAGCGGGGGATTCGACTGTGACTGCCGTGATCGGTTCTGCGGCCGAGAGGGGATGGGTACAGAGCAAGGTTGCGAGCCCGCTCACCATGACGGCAAGAAGTTGGCGCTGCAGGCTGACGGTATCGTGGGCGATGCCGATCATTGAAGGGGGTTGATGCGATTTTGGGCAGAGTGTTCCAGAAGGCTGTTCCTATCAGGCGCTACAACAGTGCTGCGGCCCCGGCCTGCTGTCTCCGAGCGAATTAACCATGATGTTCTAGAGGAGTCAAGTTGAAAGGCACTGCGAGACGCTGTGCGAGGGCATCCTGCTAGTGTGTCGAGTGGCCGAGATCGGGCGATGCGCTGGTTGACGCATCCGGCCGGTTCCGGAGCATTGCGGGGTCGGATGAGGGAACGCAGGGCTGGAGTGTGAGAATCATCCGGGGCGTTCGTCCATCCGTTGATGGTACACCGAATCCTCGGAGCAACAGCGCAGGCGTCAGCATGTGACAGATCCGGCACATTTCAAACTCCGCCCATTCGTGGTTTCCGTCCTGCCGTTGGAGCTGAGCGAGGACTTCACCGCAAAATTCGATCAGAATCGCCGGCATGGATTCTGGGGACAAATGGGGCCAGAGCTCGTGGGCCTCGCCGAACTGGGCCATGAGGGATCGAGCCCTATGATTCATATGGAGGATACGCATCGAGGAGGAGAGGACCATCAATCCCGTGTCAGGAGAAGGACCGGAGCTATGACTATGATGAGGGGCCTGCCAAGTGGATGTCTCTCTTGGCATGGGAGAGACGTGGTGAGGAGCGGGAGCAGGGTTTCGTTGAGCTGTTTTCGGCACGGGATTCCTCCCAGAAAAATACCGTGAAGACTTTGCAAGAGTTGCACCTATACCCATTATGAGGTCGGAGGCCGGAATCGTTGAGGAATCGATGCCCCCAACGGCTTCAGAGACCGGTTCGCGTACAAAGGTCGCTGCTTGGCGGACGGAACTGTCCGTTATTTCTTTCTGACGAGCAGCCGAACAGGGGTGCCGGTGAAACCGTAGACATCGCGAAGTTGGTTTTCCAGGAATCGGAGGTAGGCAGGCGTGATATTGTCCGGATGGCCGACAAACAGGGCAAAGACCGGCGGTTGCACAGCCACTTGAGTCATGAAGGCTGACTTGGTGATTTTTGTCGGCTTCCCCTTTCGGACGGGCAGGGGATGGGTTGCCAGAATATTTTGGAGAAATTGATTGAGCTGACCGGTGGGAATGCGTTTCGAGAAGGAGGCGTAGACCTCGTCGATTGTCGGGAACAGTTGTCGAAGGGAATCGGGTTTCACCGCGGCTCCAAAGAGAACGGGCGCCCAGGAGAGAAATGGAAAGCGCCGCCGTAGGTCCTGCTCGACTTGCTGTCTCGCCTGGCTATCGCCTTCTCTCAGATCCCACTTATTCACCATTAACATGCAGGCGCGTCCTTGACGGATGACGACACCGGCGATCTTGGTGTCCTGTTCGGTGACGCCTTCCTGCGCGTCAAGTAACAGGACGGCAACATCGGAGCGCCCGATGGCACGGAGCGATCGCGCCACGCTGTAGCCTTCGATGCCCCGGTCGATCTTTCCGCGGCGGCGAATGCCGGCCGTATCGGTGAACAGATAACGCCGCCCTTGATAGACGGCGAGCGAATCAATGGAATCGCGCGTCGTGCCAGGGACATCGCTCACGACGACGCGATCTTCGCCAAGCACCGCGTTGACCAGCGTCGACTTGCCGACATTCGGCCGGCCGACCACCGCGATGCGAGGCATCTGGCTCTGTTCTTGCTTGTCGTCCAGGACAGGGAGCAGGGGATAGATCTCATCTAACAGTTCAGAGACACCGATTCCATGTTCGGCCGAGATCGGATGAAGCTGGTCGGTCCCCAACTGATAGAAATCCGCGACCAATGTCTCGACTTTCGGGGTATCGATCTTGTTGATGGCGACGAACAACGGTTTGGTCGTCCCACGTAACAGGCGGACCACTTCATGGTCCGCGGGCGTCAATCCGGTTCGTCCGTCCATCAAAAGAATGAGAATATCGGCCTCGGCGATGGCCAGTTCTGATTGCCGCTTGATCAGCGCCAACATTCCTTCCGATGCAGTGGGATCGAGTCCGCCGGTATCGACGAGGCGAAACGGTCGATTCCGATAGTTGGCATCAGCGTAATTCCGATCGCGTGTGACTCCCGGCACATCGTCTACGATTGCGGTTTTCTTACCGAGTATGCGATTAAATAGCGTCGACTTGCCGACATTCGGCCGGCCGATAATGGCGACGAGGGGAATCGGGCCCCCTTGTGTGGAGGGCAATGGAAGTGTCGGCGCTGGCGCGGCTTTGGTACGTGGCATGGTGACTCCCACCGGACCGTATCACATGAATTTTGGCAAACACAACCGGCCTCAGGTACACTGTCTCCTATGACTTCAATTCAACTGAACTGGAACGAGATCGACGATGTCCTCCTCGACATGGACGGGACGCTGCTCGACCGGCATTTCGACAACTACTTTTTCGAAGAAGAGTTGCCCCGTCGCTATGCGGCCATGCACGGCCTGCTCTTTGAAGAGTCCCGTGATCGTCTGATGGCGATGTACCAGTCTGTGGAAGGCGAACTGGCTTGGACGGATCTCCAGTACTGGACGAGGCGGGTGGGTATCGATGTCGTGGCTATGCACAAGGAACTCGACCACATGGTTGATTTTCTACCGGGCGCCGAAGCATTTCTTCGTGAACTCCAGCGGCGTGGGAAACGGATCACGATTCTCACAAACGCTCACCGCGCCGGCGTGGAGGTGAAAGCCGCCAAGACTGGTTTGGATCGTCAGGTCGACCGGATTGTGGACGCGTTCGAGGTGGGCTACCTCAAGATGCGTACGGAATACTGGCCTGCCTGTCAGCGCCTGGTCGGATTTAACCCGAAACGGTCGCTGTATGTGGACGACGATGAAAGTTGTTTAGATGCCGCAAGTCGATTCGGTATCGCAGAGATTGTCCACAGTGCCAAGTCCAGCTCGCAGCTCCCTCCCTCTCCGACAACCGGCTTTGCGTCGATTGAGCAACTGTCCTATCTCTTGAACGGCACGCCGCTGTCGCATTCTTGATCCGGGCCTTCCTTATGGACGGGCCAGCCCTTGATACATTTCGCCAGCGATCCGCGGAACGTTGCACATCTGGAATCGATCCAAGTGCACGAGGTGCAACCCGCTCTGCTCGATCAGCTGGTCGATCCGGCGATTCAGATTGCAGCCGCAACCGATGACGTTTTGAAGAGGATTGAGTCGATCCTGCCACTTCGCAACCGTCTCGTCGTCGCTCCGGCCATGCTCCAGGAAGAGGAATTGTCCGTCCGGCTTGAGGACTCGGCGGACATCTCGCAAAGCTTTTGCGGGATCTGGAATCGTACAGAGTGCCCACGTGCTTACGACTGTATCGAACCGATGGTCGTGAAACGGGAGTGATTCGGCGGTCATGTGCCGGGTATGGATGGGAAACGAGACCGCCGAGGCCCGCTCTGTGACCCTGTGCGGAAGGAGCCTGGCCGGGTCGACGAGCGTGAGACTCGAAATGTTCTCGGGATAGTGGGGGAGATTGAGTCCGGTACCGAAGCCGATTTCCAGAGCGTCTCCCTGCGCATCCCGAAGAACCGCAGTTCGAAGCCGCTGAAACTCCTCTCCGCCCATCACCCAGTCCATCAGGAGAGGAAATATGTAATGGCTGTACAGCCCCATTGTAGTGCGCAGTATAGCAAAGAGATTCTCCGCCGCCGGGAAATCTTGTTGAGCCTGAGAAGTCTATGTTAGAGTCCTTCTTCTTCTGAACCTGCCCCCTGATACCATGAGCAAGACCTACGACCATCACGCCATCGAAACCAAGTGGCAGGCCTACTGGGAGGAGCATCGCCCCTTTAGGGCGATGGACGATCCCATCAAGCCGAAATTCTATTGCCTCGACATGTTTCCCTATCCCTCAGGGTCCGGTCTCCACGTCGGTCACTTGGAGGGCTATACCGCAACGGACATCGTGTCCCGCTACAAACGGATGCGGGGGTTCAACGTGCTCCATCCGATGGGCTGGGATGCATTTGGACTGCCGGCCGAACAGTACGCGATCAAGACGGGTATTCATCCTGCCATCACGACGGCCCAAAACATCGCCACGTTCAAACGGCAAATGAAGCGGGTGGGATTGTCGTACGACTGGGATCGCGAAATCAGCACGACGGACCCGGCCTATTATCGCTGGACGCAATGGATCTTCCTGCAACTGTTCAAGAAGGGCCTGGCCTATGTGGCAGAAGTTCCGGTGAATTGGTGCCCGGCCTTGGGAACGGTGCTGGCCAATGAAGAGATTGTCGATGGCAAAAGCGAGGTCGGCGGATTCGACGTCATCCGCAAGCCCATGCGGCAGTGGGTGCTGAAGATTACCGCCTATGCGGATCGTCTCCTGGACGATCTTTCCCTGGTGGAGTGGCCGCCCAGCACGCTCGAAATGCAGAAAAACTGGATCGGCCGGTCGATCGGCGCGGAGGTCGAGTTCGCAATTGCGGGGATCAACGGCCGGATCCGGATCTTTACGACCAGGCCCGATACGCTCTTCGGTGCGACCTATATGGTCTTAGCACCCGAGCATCCCCTGGTTGAAGTCGTGACTGTTGCCGATCGTCGAGCCGCCGTAACGGCCTACAGGGAGGCAGCCGCGCGCAAGAGCGATCTGCAACGGCAGGAACTTGAAAAGGAAAAGACCGGCGTCTTTACCGGCGGCTATGCCGTCAATCCGGTCAACGGTGAACGGCTCCCGATCTGGATCGCCGATTATGTGCTGATGGGCTACGGAACCGGCGCAATCATGGCAGTACCGGCGCACGATGCACGCGACTGGGCCTTCGCGAAGACCTATTCCTTGCCAATTCGTGAAGTCATTGCCGGCGGTGATGTCGACAAAGAAGCTTTTGTCGAGACGGCGAAGGGCAAAGTGGTGAACTCCACGGCGCCCGACCAAAGTTTTTCCATCGATGGTTTGACGCCGGTCGATGCCATTCCGAAGATCACGGCCTGGCTGGAGTCAAACGGCAGCGGCCGGAAGGCCGTGAATTACAAATTGCGCGACTGGCTCTTTGCCCGCCAACGCTACTGGGGTGAACCGTTCCCTATTATATGGGTCGATGGGGAAGCACGGCCGCTGCCGGAAGAACAGTTGCCGTTGGTCCTTCCGGAGACGAGCAATTTTAAGCCGTCCGGAAGCGGCGAGAGTCCGCTCGCCAATCTGGAAGACTGGCTTGTGACCGCGGATCCCGCAAGCGGCAAACCGGCCAGACGAGAAACCAACACGATGCCGCAATGGGCAGGGTCCTGTTGGTACTATCTGCGGTTTATCGATCCGAAGAATTCCAAGCAGCTGGTTGATCCGGTTAAAGAACAATACTGGATGCCGGTGGACCTCTACGTCGGCGGCAGCGAGCATGCCGTCCTGCATCTGCTTTATTCCCGGTTCTGGCACAAGGTATTGCACGATATTGGGGTGGTGAGTACGCCGGAGCCGTTCAAGAAGCTGGTCCATCAGGGCATCGTCCTCGGAGAAGACAATCAGAAGATGTCCAAGTCACGCGGCAACGTCGTTAATCCCGACGAGATGATGGATCAGTTCGGTGCCGACGCAGTGCGCCTGTACGAAATGTTCATGGGGCCGCTGGAGGCGATGAAACCCTGGAGCACGAGGGGGGTCGAGGGCCTCACGCGCTTTCTCGAGCGCGCCTGGCGCTTGATGGTTAACGAAGAAGGCCGGTTATCAAGTGCGATCGTATCGTCCGTCCCTAGCCAGGATCATCAGCGGCTGCTGCATCAGACGATCAAGAAAGTGACGGACGACATCGAGCAGCTGCGGTTCAATACTGCCATCTCGCAAATGATGGTCTTCACCAATGAGATGACGAAGACCGAGCAGCGGTCTCGGTCCTTGATCGAACCATTCGTGTTGCTGCTTTCGCCCTTTGCGCCCCATCTGGCCGAAGAACTGTGGGCCCTCTTAGGACATCGGGCGAGCGTCTCTCAGCAGCCTTGGCCGATTTTTGATCCGGCCCTGACTGTGAGCGATCGATTGACGATTCCGATCCAGGTCAACGGCAGGCTTCGCGCCAAGATCGAAGTCGGCGCTGACGCGGCTCGCGACGTGGTGGAGAGCCTGGCCCGTACCGAAGCGGCTGAATGGCTTCAAGGAAAGGAACCCAAGAAGGTGGTCTACGTCGAGAAGAAGCTCATTAACTTTGTCGTCTAAAGGAAGTCCTGAGTGCTGAGAGCTGAATTCAAGAAGGGTATGAGTCGAGACGAGAAGGTACGGTCCCTTACCATTCTCAGTATTTACGTCTCAGCACTGTGTGTGTCGCTGGCCCTGCTCAGCGCCTGCGGTTATCAATTTCGCGTCGAAGGTGCTGGTCCCACCATTGGAGAGCCGGCGGCAGCAGCGTCTTCGACTCCGCCGCCGCGCGTCGTCATCCAAACATTGAAGAACTCGACCTTCGAGCCGAATCTGGAATCGCGGTTCACGAATTATCTCAGGCATGAGTTTTCATCGGGAAGCGGTGCTCAGATTGTCCCGCAGGCAGAAGCCGCGGATCTGATAGTGTCCGGAGACATTCTCTCGGTCACCTTGCCGACCCTCAGCTTTACCCAGACGACCACGTTAGAGAGCCGGGCGGAGGTAGTGGTCGCGATCAAAGTTGAAGAGACGAGGACGAAGCGGGTAGTCTGGACTCAAACGGTGAAGGGGGCCTCAGAGTTTTACGTGACGACGGACCTGCAGTTCAACCGCGTCCTCCAGAACCGGGCCTTGGAACAAGCTGGCCGATTCGTCGCAGAAGACCTTGCGTCTCGCTTTCTCTTGCAGTTGGAATCCGGTCGGTTGACGAAACCGGTGGCGAACGCCGCGCCAAGTCAACCGGATAAACCCTAAGACTGAACGTGGTTATGCCCCAAGCCGTTTCAGTGGCTCAACTGACGACACAACTTGCGCAGGGAAAGGTAGCTCCCGTCTATTTGCTGATAGGGGAAGAAGACCTGCTCCGCGATGCCGCGTTGTCCCAACTCAAGCAGTCACTGCTGGGTGACGGCGGTGACGATTTCAACTGTGACGTGTTCTATGGAGATGAGGCCGAAGGGGCGCAGATTGTCTCCTGTGCTTCTGAAATCGCCGTGTTTGCGTCGCGCCGTCTGGTCATTGTGAAGGCGGCGGACAAGCTCCCTGCCAGGCAATGTGACTCGTTGCTTCCCTACCTCAAGGCCCCCAACGAGTCGTCGACACTCATCTTCGTGGCCTCTAAGCTCGACGGCCGACTCAAATTTACGCAAGCTCTCATACAGGCCGCGGTCGCGGTGGATTGCGCTCCGCTGAAGGACTCACAACTCGTGCCCTGGCTCAAACAAGAGGCCGATCGTCTCGGCGTGCGGATCGACGAGGAAGCGATTCACTTGCTGAAAGAAGCCTGTGGCGGCTCGCTGTATTCCGTCAGACGCGAAGTTGAAAAAGTGGCTTCATACGTACCGGCCGGCAGGATTGTCACGGCTCGCGACGTCGCGACATTGCGTGGCACGGAGCCCGGTGCGTCCGTATTTGACTTGGCTGCGGCTATTGGAGCGAAGGACCGAGGAAGGGCCTTGGCCATCGTGGCTCGCAACATGGATGCGGGTGAGGCCCCGCTCAGAATTTTGGGTTCGCTGGCATGGCAGTATCGCCGGTTGTGGAAAGTGAAGGAGTTGATGCGACTGGGAGGGCGAGAAGGCGAGGCGGCCAGGACGTTGCGAATGGATCCGTATAAAGTTCGCGCATTTGTCGGTCAGTTTCCCGATGCGCATCTCCAGGAGGCGTTGCGAGCGTTTCTTGAAGCGGATGGAAAACTAAAAGGAGGCAGCGGGGGCAGGCCTGGGATGCTCCTCGACCGGCTGATCTTGCAACTGTGCGACCGCCCGCAAGCTGAGGCGCGCAAAGCCGAGACATCCTCTCCGGCGCCTGCTGGGCCGGCACGGGCGAGAACGTTGTCGAATGTCCGGACGATTAGCGCGACGCGGCCAAGGAATTGACGTGTTGCGTGAGGCGCGAAATGCGGCGAGAAGCCGTGTTTCGTTTCAACACTCCCTTCGTCACGGCCTTGCTGAGAGCCGACGTGGCTTCGCGCAGAGAGGTCTTGGCATCGTCGACCTTTTTGTCGGCAACGGCTGCTTGGACCTTCTTGACCAGGTTCTTCACGGCGCTCAACGTGGCACGGTTCCTGGCCTGCCGCTTCACGGCCTGTCTGGCTCGACGAATCGTAGATTTATGGATGACTGGCATAGCAAACTCCTGTACAAGAGAAGCGCGTTTGTATCATATGGTTCACAGGATCGTCAAGTTGAGCTGCCGAATCAAGGATTGATCGATGAGTAAGATCATCGCGCGTGACCGGCTGATTCTTGCCCTCGACGTGCCATCCGCGGCCGAGGCGGATCGGCTGATGGATCAGGTGCAAGACCAGATTACCTTCGTGAAAGTCGGGTTGGAGCTGTATACGGCGGCAGGACCTGAGGTTGTGCAGCGAATGCTCCAACGGGGGAAGCGGGTCTTTCTCGACCTCAAATTTCTCGATATCGAGGAAACCGTTCGGCGTGCGACGGAACGGGTTGCAGCGATGGGTGTTGAATTCCTGACTATCCATGCCAATCGAAAAGCGCTGGCTGCGGCGGTGAAAGGACGCGGAAGCTCGCCCCTCAAGCTCCTGGCGGTTACCGTCCTGACCAACTTCGATAGCCATGATTTGCGAGAGATGGGTATTCCGTATACGGTTCAGGAGCTGGTGACGGCGCGCGCCCTCCTCGCCTCTGAGATGGGGTGCGACGGTGTGGTAGCGTCTGGCGAAGAACCGGGCGTGCTCCGGCCCAAAGTGGGGCCACGATTCGTGATCGTGACACCGGGCGTTCGCCCGGCGGGCAAGGATGTCGATGATCATGCAAGGGCCACGACGCCGACCCAGACGATTGCCGCAGGAGCCGACTATCTTGTGCTCGGTCGGCCGATTCGCGCCGCGTCCGATCCGGCCGCCGCGGCGGCCGCTATTATCATGGAAATGCAAGCGGCGTTTGATTCCAGAAGTTAAGACGGATCCTGCGAGTTGCGGGCCTTCTTCGCTCTTTGCTAATATCCATCTCCCTGTTCATTTCCTCCCGACCTGTTCCCTGCGTGGTGGGTGTAGCTCAGCTGGTTAGAGCGCCGGATTGTGGATCCGGAGGTCGCGGGTTCGAAACCCGTCATCCACCCCATGCCGCTCCTCTTCCTGACAATTTATGCGCGATGGTCCTCCGGTGTGGCGATGCAGTTGCCAGATGTGGCAGGGTACCGCCAGCGGCTGGTATTTCGTGAGCCTCTAGTCAGGTTTGCCGGGAGGCGGGGTGACGGCGGAAGGTTCCGCGTGGTTGGGAACCGGAGGGGGAGCTGTGTGGGGACGCTCGAGTTTTTCCAGGACCTCTTGCTTAAGCCTGGTGGGTTCCTCGATGCGACCTTCGCGCTGAAAAGTGCTGAGCTCTTTCGCTTTGCGGGCATTCAGTTCGACCATTTCAGTTTCATCGCGGACGAGTTGAGGGGTCAAAAAGACGAGGAGATTGAGCTTCTGTATCTGACGGCTCTGTGATCGAAAAAGCCAACCCAATATGGGAATGTCTCCGAGAAAGGGAATCTTGTTTTCAGTGAGCAAGATGTTGTCCCGTACCAGCCCTCCGATGACAAGCGTCTGTAAATCTTTTGCAATTGTGGTGGTTTCCATGGAGCGCTTGGTGGTGGTGGGACCCACTGGTACCGAAGACGTGCCAGTACCAATAGTTTGGGGGGCCGTTGGCTCGATGGCGGTAATTTCCTGCTTGATCTCGAGACGGATCAAATCATTTTCAAGCACTTGCGGGGTCAATTCTAATGTAACCCCCACGTCTTTGCGTTCGATCGTAACAAGAGTGCCTCCCGTGATGCCCTGCGCCTGTCCGGTTGGGAACGGGACATTCTCGCCGACTACAATCTTGGCTTTCTGATTATCCGCCGCAAGGACCTGTGGTGTGGAAAGTACATTCGTATCGGTGAGGCTGAGAAGAAACTGCATGAAGGCGCGGATGTTGACGGTGTTCAGAACCGACACAGTTCCACCGGTCGCGACGCCAACGATGGCCTGGGCTATGGTGGACAAATCTTCCGGCGCCCGATTGAGCCCCCCGATAGCCCGCACCGAGCCGCTCTCGCCGGCTGCGAGAACCTGGAGTGGATCCGTTCCGATCTGTCTCAGCCGATCCAATGTGACTTCCAGGATGACCGCTTCGACAAAGACTTGGTTGCGTCTGGTGTCCAGGTCCCGGATCACGGATTGCAACTTGCTATAGGCGTTTTTGGTCGCGCTGATGATGATAGAATTCGTCGGCTTGTCGGCGAACACTTGCACGGGCGCTTCGAATTCGGTCAAAGGTCTGATTGGCGGTCGAGCCCCGGGGGCGGTCTGTGCGACGGTCTGTGATCGAGCGACCAAGTTGGTCAGCACGGCCGCGAGATCTGTCGCGTTGGCGTGCTTTAATTTGTACACGAAGACTCCGCGTTCAGGGGGGAGTTCTCCCATTGGAACGATCTGGTAGCCGGGCCCTTTCGGAACCACGGCCAACCGACTGACTTCCAGCGCTGACACGAAGAGGCTATAGGCCTGATCCGGCGAAACCTTCGTTGGCGAGATGACCGTGATTTTTCCTCCGGCCTTCTTCACCGCATCGTCCAAAACAAAATTTTTGCCGGTCAGTTCACTGATAAAGCGAACAAAGACGGCCAGTTCGACTTCATTGAAGTCCAACGTGACACGGCCTTGCCCCCCCCCGCCGCTTTCTGCGAGGAGAGGAATAGGTACCAATAATGCTGGAAGTAGGACTAACAGACAGGCAATCAGAGCCCACCGTAATCGATTATGCTGATTCGACTTGAGAAAATACATAAACAACAGGTCGGCTAGCTTGTACAAGAGGGGATTGTCGTTTGTCGTGAAAAATAAAGGAAACGACCTGGAGGACCGTATCATAAGGTTGTGTAACGACACAACCAACAGGCAGGATCATTTCGAATTAGCTGGGGCAGATGGATGTCGGCATCTCCTCTACATTTTGAGGATTTTACGGAAGAAATCTCTATGCTCAATGGGTGTGACCGGTCGATTCGCACTTGTTCCTAACCAATATGAGGATGCCCATTCTCGGTATGGCTGTCCATTTTTGAATCCAATTAGGGGCAGCGGTTGGGTAGCTACAGTTCGCTAACTACCGAAAATTAAAGAAATATGCGGTCGAACCAGAGTGTCAAGATGGCATCAGGATTGCACATCTGTGTCCAGTTTCCCCATCTACAGAGTCTGCCATAGGCGGTCAAAGCGGATATCAGGCTGAAACCAGCTGGGGAAGCCGGTTTGTGTTCTTAATGATCTGCTAAGGTTAATAACGTGCGGACCGACAAGAGAGCCTCCCAGAAACCTGACAAGAAAGCACCCTCGCGTGTTAATAAGCGGGGTGTCGTCGGCTACAGCAAGAAAAGCGCCCTTCTCGAAGAAGCGATCTCGCACATGAATACCGGCAAATATGGCCGGTCGTCCGCAGCCCTCAAAGAACTCCTCGCCCTTGATCCCCAAAATACTGAGGCCCGGCGGTTGTTTGCGACCCTCCATCTGAGACTTGGAAGCTTGGTCACGGCCAGACAAGCATTCGAATCTCTCGCCAATGAAGCTATTGAGCGGCAAGATTATTGGCTCGCCGAATCGCTGTTGCAGGAGTATTTGGCCGCCGGCCCCCGCTGTGTTCCATTTCTCGAGCTCCTTGCCCATGTCTATCGGGAGAAGGGGGACGAGATGGCGGCGGTGGGCGAATTGGGGAAAGCCATCGAGATTCTTCGCGACGATCCGGACGCGGAAAATCCCCAAAGGGCCGCACAGCTCTATGCAAAGATCAGGGAACTGGCACCAGGGAGTCCTGTCGCCATCCAGCTTGCTTCGTTGTTCGATGTGCAGACCGGGGAGTTTCTCATCCGTCCTCAGACGGTCGAACATCCAGAGTCTCTTCACGATGCCACCACCATGGCCCAAGATGATTCGACTTCCATAAAAGCAGAGACCTCGTTGTCCGAAGTCATGCCATGGGAGGAGAGCGAGGAATCATCGCCAGACGCACAAGAGGACCCATCATCGGGTGCTGCTCCAATTGAGCAAGCCGAGTTTCGGATAGCGGAGGAACTACCAACGCAGAATGCGGTGCGTGAGGATGAACCTGCGGCTGATGTGCAGGAATTTTCGATCCTTTCTCCGGCGCTAACTTCTCAGGGCCTGGATCAGACCGACTCGAAAGTAGAACCTGCCTATCGAAAGGAAGAAGCCGCCGATCAGGACCCGCCACAGGATCATTCAGAGTCGGCGACTGGTACAGGGGATTCATTGCCATCCCCCATGCCATGGGAACAGGTATCAGATGCCTCGGTCCAAATACCCGAATCTGAGCTTCAGTCATCCCCAAGCCTTCAGCCTATCCTTTCGTCTTCGGAAAATGTAGAGCTACCTCCTGTAGCTCCTTTCTCGCCAATGCCTGCTTTGGAACAAGCAACAGGTCCGGCACCGTTGTCGGCATCGACGGAGCCTTTATCGGCGGGTGGCTCGGTCGCACTTTCGTCTCCGATGCCGTGGGAGCAAGTGTCCGATTCGTCGATACAAGTCCAGGAGATGGAGTCTTCCCCTGAACAAACTCCTACCGCGTCGGCGGAATCGACCCTCTCCGACTTCAGAAAGGACCTAGAGAATCCGTTGTCTTCTCTTTCATCCGAAGCACTTCCAGCACAGACGGCGGACACCATACTAACCACGTTCGCTCTAGACCGTGCGTCTTCAGTTGAAGAGCCTCCAGCCAGCGTCGCACCGCCGGAACAGGATGCCCCGTTTCAACCGACTACGGAGGTTCCTCGTTCAAGTTCCTTCTCATGGACATCAGTCTTTGATTCAGCATGGAAGTTCGCGGCGGGATCCACGGCGCCGAGCCCTTCGGCTCCATCCGAGATCGCGCCTGAGGTCCTCACTGAGGCACAGCACACTGAGGTGGTTTATGAACCGGAGGCCACAACGACTAGCTCTGTTTCCGTTGAATCGGAGGCGCTTCTCACAGACGATTCACTTCCAGCAACTGAGTCAACCAGCTCAGACGAAGTTTCTCTTTCATCTGGCCAGCCCAATCAGGTTGCGGCGGAGAGTTTGACGAGCAGACAAGAAGTCCAGGTCGCCGAAAACTCTGTCACGACCTCAGCTGTCCCGGATAGCACCCCTTCTTACCCAATGCCGGCCGAAAGCAGGACTGCGGATCTACCGGAATTTCTAGCTCACTCGTCTGCAGATGAAGCGACGCAGCTTTCTGTTTCTCCCGCAATGCCGGCCTCCTTTTCAACAGTTGTCGACGCGCAGGACATTCCGGAAGCGGAACCAGTCACGGTGGAGTTATCTGAATCGAGGGTTCCGGTTGAGACCGCGAGCCCCGATCCATCACCTGTCGCGCTGACTCAATCCACTGCTCAGGTTGAGGAGCCGCCTCAGGCGGTTGGCGGGGCGGAAACCGTGACGCAGGTTCCGTCGAAACCTGAACCGCCGGCTCAGTCAGTTGAAGTGACTTCACATTGGAATACAGGCGAGGTGGCGGTGCAATTGCACCGCCCTACGGCCAAGAAGAAAAAATGGGAGAAAGATTCGGCAGAGGCGCCAGGGATTCCCGCCACTCCAGACCCTGCGTTCAACACTCTGTCCGAAAAGCTCTCCGAGGCGATACGAGAATGGGAATCGACTCCTGTAGAGACTGCTCCTCCTTCCATTTCGGAGCCGGTCGCGGCTCCTCAACCCGATACGAGGCCGGAATGGATGCAGGCGAGCGAGCAAATCACATTCTCGCGACCACATGTGGCGCCGCGTGAGGAATGGCAGAACTCTTCGTCGGATTCGCTTTCGAGACCACTTGAACCAGTTTCCGCTCCCACAGTTGCCTCCTCAGCGGTGGACGTACTCTTTAGTTCGACGGAACGTGGAAACTATAGCCCGACGCAGGAACGTCTCCTGTCGTTGAAACCCCGCCCGCGCTTGGTTGCCCGTCTCCATCGAATTCGGATCGGCGTGCAGTCCTTCGTCGGTTCCTGTTTTTCGACGACCCGCTCGCTCACCTTCCTAGCCCTGGCGATAGCTGCCACAACAGGAATCGTGGCGGCCTTGGGAGCTGGCGCACTGGGTCTTGCCTGGATAGTGATGGAGGAGCCGCCGAGCGCGCTCTATCAGAATTTGACCATCACTCCTCCGCGCACGATCACGGATCCCAAGAAGAACGGATATCTGTTGCTCCTGGGATTTGAGGCTCCGTCCGGACAGGATCCGGTGCAATTCGGATATGAGCAAAAAGCGGGGGGACAAGACGTGGCTGCGTCACAGGTTTGTATGGGCGGAGATGATGCGAAAGAAGGAAGCGCTTCAGGGGGAGCGACCGGCCATGTCGTGAAGGGTTGGTTCAGAAGCGCCAACCCCATGGCGCAACTCAAAGGACAGGGGGACACGATCAAAGCGTTGGCGGCTCGGGAAGCCTCGTCCCTTGCCCGATACCGACAATGGTTGACAATGCCGTTCGATGATTGGGGTTATGGGCAATTGCTCAGCCCGAATTGTGATCACCTCTTACTCGCGCATCGCTTATTCCTCTTGGAGGGATTCGCCCAGGATTCGGCTACCGGTCTCGACCGGCTCGAAACCGATATGCAAGCGTGGCGCACTGCCTTAGGGCAATCCAAAACCTTAATGATGAAGATGTTGGCCGTCGCCGCCGTGCAAGATGACGCGGCAATGGCGTCCGGTCTGCTGAGCCGCTCGGAACTCGACGGAACCTCCGTAACTCGGCTGAGTAAAATGGTGCGACCGCTCGATCAGGTCGAACTCTCCGTTCGCTGGCCGATGCAAAGCCATTTCGTCTGGGCGACCAAGGCGGTTTCCGCGGAACTCAAACATGACCAGGCCAACGATCGCCCATGGCATGTGTCGCTGGTGGCGGGGATGCGACTGCCGATCCAGCGTCGAGCCAATGCCTATGCCGAATACTATGAAGCGACGAACAAGGCCGTAGCGGAGGGCCGCTATATGAATCTGCCGAAGCCGTCCGGTTTCCTGCGAACGCCCGCGACAGGGCTGATGGATTATCTGGCCAACCCGGTCGAGCATATCGTTGGGATCGAGCCACTTCTGTCGTGGGATCCCTACGTCATGCGGATGATGGAGACGGACGCGCAGCTGCGTCTCGTCGGCTTGCAGGCATGGATCAGACGAGGGCCCCAAGATGGAGAGTTGCTCACCCGTTTGGCCAAGGCCGGGCAAGCCTATTACGATCCGTTTACCGGTCTCCCGATGCTGGTCAACCAACGCAAAGGTCTCATATATAGTGTCGGACGAGATGGCAAAGACCAGGAAGGCGATCGCACGAACGATGTGGCGGTGGCCATTCCCTCTGTTCCATCTTCCCTCTCGGAGGGCAAGCGCTCCACGACCCCATCCCCGTCCCGGTAGAGCCGTAACTTCCTTCCTCTTTAGGGATTTCTGATCACTCTCGCGCCCGCACTGGCCGCTGTCACGGTCAACGCAAATCGCTCTCATGCGTTGCAATAAGTAGCGGGAGGAATCCACGATGAAAACACCGAGCAGAGACCTAAGACCGACGCGACCAGGTCTTTGCGTAGCGCGTACATCTTCCGCTTGACCTTGGTTCCATTCGGATCAACAATCTTCGCCGTCGGACCGGTCAGGCATGCTGATTGAGAAGGTGCAGGTATGTCTGTAACGGTGGGAGGGGTAGTTGCGTTCGGATCATCCGGCGCCATCGATCGCTGCGCTCGCGTTCAGGAGCCTCTTCGTCCAGTCCCTTGACAGCCCGAACAGCATTCCACAGAATCGTGTTGCCACGCACTCGCACCAGAAGGGATTTGCATGCGACACAGCGATTCATCTGACCGGGCTGCGCGTTTCCGGAGAGGAGTCATCTCACCGGGCCCGATTCCCACCCAACATGTCTCCAACGAGGAGTTTGTTCCTTTGCCTCAGACGAAGGAGCAGGTACGCGTGGATCGAGCCTTGGAGGATCTGAGCCGGCAGAGCGCCAGCCGCCTGGGAATGACGCGCCGGAATTTTCTCCGTACTTCCGGTGGCCTGGCCGCGGTGCTGCTCGCGATGAACTCTGTCTTCGGCCGGTTCTTCGACGTGTTCGAGACAGAACTCTTTGAACCGGCAGCCTTTGCCGAGCAGCAGGGTGCGCCGTACTTCATCTTCGACGTGCAAACGCATTATGTCGGGTCGCACTATGATCCGACGGATGGCGAGAGCCGGCGCAAGGGAGCGGTGGCGAAGGAGGCCTTGCTCGGGCTCCGCCGGCGCACGCGCGAGGCGGGGCTGAATCCTCGATTGACCGCCGATCGCGGCACGCTCGACGATTTGTCTTGGGAAAATTTTGTCAAGGAAGTCTTTCTCGACAGCGAGACGTCGATCGGCCTCATCAGCACGCCGCCGGGGCCCTATCCACAAGAAGCCGTTGTGCCGCCCAAGGAAATGGCCCACATTCGTGACGAGATCAATCGCCTCGCAGGATCACAACGCATGTTGGCTCACGGGCTGGCGACGCCGCAGCTCGGCGCCGCAGATCTGGATTTCATGGCGATACAGGCCGAGACGCTGAAGGTCGATGCCTGGAAGTGTTACACGGGTTCATGTCCGAAAGGATTCGACCGGGGCTGGTGGATGGACGATGAGAAGATCGCCTATCCCATGCTCGAGCAGGCGAGAAGGCTGAACGTGAAACGGGTCTGCGTCCACAAGGGGCTGCCGCTTGGGCCGGTGCCCGACTACAACCATCCGAAAGATCTGATCAAGGCCGCCAAGGATTTTCCGGACATCGATTTTCTGGTTTACCACTCGGGGTTCAAAACCGTAGCCGGTGTCGATGAGGGGTTCGCGCGTAGCGGTGAGATTCCCTGGACGACGGAATTCTGCCGAATGAAGCAGGCAGAGCCGGGAATCCATAATATCTATATGGAACTCGGTTCGACGTTCGGTCAGCTGGTCACGACCCACCCAGGGATATGCGCTCACCTGCTGGGCCAAATCATCGAAGCCTTTGGGGTCGATCATGTGCTCTGGGGGACAGACTCCATCTGGTACGGGACGCCGCAATGGCAAATCGAAGCCTTTCGACGGTTCCAGATTCCAAGCCGGATTGTGGAGCAGCGCAAGTATCAGGAGCTGACACGTGAGATAAAGGGGAAAATCTTCGGGTTGAATGCTGCACGACTGTTCGGCGTGGACGTGATGGCGACCAGAAATGCCGTTCCGAAGGATTTTGTGGGGCGCCTGCGAATGAGCTATCTTGAGGAAGGGCCGGAGCCAAGTCATAGGTTGTACGGGTGGGTGGCGGGATAGATGCCGTGAGGCGTTAGGGCTAAAGCGGAATGGCGGTTAAGAACATAGCTTAGAAATGGACAAACCGCACAAGAAATTGGATCTCTTGAATGCGGCGATGGAATTGGCTGTCACCATCTACCACCTAACCGATTCATTCCCGAGGGAAGAGCGATCCAGCTTGACTGATCAAATCAGGCGGGCAGTTTCTGGCATTCCCAGCAACGTTGCCGAGGGGGCTGGTCGGCAAACGAAAAAGGAATTCATCAACGATCTTCACATGGCACAAGGGTCGCTCCGCGAATTAGATACTCACCTAGAGCCTGCGAGGAGACTGGATATCTTGCGCAGGATCGCTGGACAATGCTCGATGGACAAGTTGAGCGGATCAACAAGATGCTCAGTGGCCTGATCCGTCATCAAAAAGCGAATGGTGTCAAAAGCGTCGATATGAGATCTTGACCTTTGTCAGTCTGAATCGCTTAACGCCTCACGCCTAACTCCTTACGAAGCTTGGAGGTTTGATCACATGAAGAGCGAAATTTTATATCCGGGGGCCTTCCCCATGGTGCGGGTTGATTTGGCGGCGGGTGAGAGCATCAAGGCTGAGTCAGGGGCGATGGTGGCGTCATCGCCGACGATCGACATTGAAAGCAAGATGGAAGGCGGTTTTCTCGGTGCGTTATCGCGTAAGTTCCTCACCGGCGAGAAATTCTTTTTTCAAACCTTGCGCGCGACGCGGGGCGCCGGGGAAGTCCTGTTGGCCCCGACAGTGCCCGGAGAAATCGTTGTCTTCGAACTCGACGGCGTGAACGAATATCTCGTGCAGAAGGATGGTTTTCTCGCCGGAGCCGAGACGATCAAGATCGACAGGCAGATGCAAAGTCTGAGTCGCGGATTGTTGGGCGGCGAGGGTTTTTTTCTGCTGAAAATGAGCGGCAAGGGCACGCTGATGGTGAATAGTTTCGGCGCGATCCATAAAATCGAGTTGAAGCCGGAGCAGGAATACATTGTAGACAACAGCCATCTTGTCGCCTGGTCGTCCACCACGTCCTACAACATTGAACGCGCGTCCTCCGGATGGGTAGCGAGCTTCACGTCCGGCGAAGGATTCGTCTGCAGGTTCCGCGGGCCCGGCGTCGTGTACATCCAAAGTCGGAACCCCGGCAGTTTCGGCGCATGGATCAGGCAATTCATTCCGGTCTCTGAGTAAGGGGTTAGCGGGGTAGAGGGCTAGCGGGCTAGCGGGACAACAGGTACCATCCCCAACCTCTACCCCGGTTGCTCTATTTACCCCGTTACCCTGGTTATCCCTTATGAACGCCAACGCCCTCTGTTTTGCTGCCGAATTTCCCGCGACTGGTGCGCCCTGCCATGTCGAGGTGACATCCGCAGGACTCGTTCTTCATTTCGAGCCTCCCTCCCCCCCCATACACGGGACCACGGTTGCGTTCGCGGATCTGGCCGTGTCCGTAGGAGGCTTGGACCATGACCAACTCGTGGTGAAATGGGGAGAGGAACCCTCGGCCAGGACACTCTATCTGAAAGATCCCGTTCTCATCAGCGCATTTCGGCGTGCCGCGCCCCCGGAACTCACGCATCATGTCGAAGCGGCGGCAACGAAGGTTCGGGATGCCCGCACTCATCGGCGACGGATGTGGGGCCTTGCGCTGGGATCGGTCAGCGCGGTGTTGCTCTTTCTCTGGCTCGGATCCGACTGGCTGGTGGAGCTGGCAGTGAGTCGGATACCAGTCGAATGGGAGCAGAAGCTCGGCGAATCGGCGTATCGAGATTTTCTCGCGCAGCAGACGGTGATCAAAGAAGGCCCGGCGGTCGCGGCGGTGCATGAGATGACGCAACGGCTCATCGAGAAGATTCCCGACAATCCCTACAAGTTTGAAATTTCTGTGGTGAAAAGCGATGTCGTCAACGCATTCGCGTTACCCGGCGGCTATGTCGTCGTCTTTACCGGATTGATGAAGAAAGCTGAAAACGGAGAGGAAGTGGCCGGCGTGCTCAGCCATGAACTGAATCACGTCCTGCAGCGGCACGGTCTTGATCGAATGGTGAAACAACTCGGTCTGATCGCGGTTGTGACGATTGTGCTCGGAGATCAACAGGGCTTGATCGGCCTCATGAAGCAAGTCGGCGTGGAGCTCTTGACCTTGAAATTCGGTCGTGAGCAAGAGACAGAAGCCGACATCACAGGCCTGCAGTTGCTCCATCGTGCGAAGATCGATCCCAACGGCATGATCCGATTTTTCGAGCGCCTGTCGGAAAAGGACAAGGAGCGCGTCGAGATCCTGTCGACTCATCCGATGAGCGAGCACCGTGCTGCGCGCCTTCGAGCGGAAATTGCGGCCTTGCCGAAGCAGCAGCCTGAGCCCTTCGAGTTCGATTGGAAGACCGTCCAGGAGTCGATGGGCGTGCACGAGGCGGTGCGGCCATGAAACGGCTACGATCCATGCGCATCGGTGTCATTGCCGACACACACGGGCTGTATGATCCGGCCATTGAAGATCATTTCGCCGAGGTGGCAGAGATCCTGCACGCTGGTGACATTGGCGGACAAAGCGTCATTCGACGTTTACGACGGATTGCACCGGTTATTGCGGTTTCAGGAAACGTTGATAATTATGAAAAAAGCGGATTCCCCAGACGGACGATCCTTCGTCGAGGCAGAACAACCATTGCCGTCTGCCACGTGTTGTACGAGAACGGACAATTAACGAAGGAGGCTCGGGAGTGGCTGGATC
>DATIFR010000103.1:0-5718 GCA_035455145.1 Nitrospira sp. | reverse complement strand
GAACGGACGGGCTCACGCACAGTGACTTCACTCGATGAGCCGAATCATGTCACAGCGCGGAGGAGATAGGGCCCTCTTTCTGCGAGCCAGCCGCGACATCGAGTACGTCAAGCTGCATGGTCGTCGGATCTCCACGACCCTCTTCAATATGCTGGTTTGCAGAACAGACGAGGCCGGTATCAGTCGCATCGGCATCGTCGTAGGAAAACGGTTCGGAATAGCGGTTCGGCGCAATCGTGCCAAGCGTCTGTTTCGAGAATTAACAAGGCAGGTCCGCCCGGTGCTGGCTCCCGGTCATGCCCTGCTGATATTTCCAAAGCGAGAAGCGTTGGGTCTTCCTTTTGATGAACTCAAGAACGCTTGGCTATCGACGCTTCGGCGGCAAGGAGTGCTTCGCTCCAGCGAGGTGTAGCATGCGAACGATCTTTCTGACTCTCATCGCCTGGTACCGGTACTGGATTTCTCCGTGGTTGGCTCCGGCATGTCGGTTTGAGCCGACGTGTTCGGATTACGCCGGACAAGCCATCGGGCGATTCGGCGTCATCCGCGGTTGCCGTCTTGCCTTGTGTCGATTGCTCAAATGCCATCCATTCCATCCCGGGGGCTTCGATCCGGTTGAAGAAGAACGTTGCGGGTCACAGAGGGTGATGCATTGATATGGAAAAACGCGTCGTCATTTTTCTCATCCTCTCATTAGCGGTCATTCTCGGCTACGATTTCGTCCTCAAGCAATTGGGGCTGCTTCCATCGTCATCTTCGGTGCAAGAGCCCGCGAGCCAAGAGTCCGTTGCTCCTGGAAGCAAGGCGGGATCCTCATCGGACACGAACGGGGGTTCTATCCAAGTCAACGGCCCGGTCCCGGCTCCGTCAATCCCCGTGTCCCCGCCCGCCGCTCCAGCCACGTCGGTTCTGCCTACTGAGCGTACTGTAACTGTTGAGACGGATTTGATCCGGGTTGGCCTCAACGCACGCGGCGGTGTGATCAACAGTTGGGAGCTCAAGCGGTATCATACGGCAGCTCCTGAACAGAAGCCGGTTCAGTTGGTCTATCAGGGAGGCAAGTTCAGAGGGCCGTTATCGATTACGACTCCGAATGCGAGTGTTGAGAAGGCGCTACGCGAAGGGCTCTACACGATCGAGACGGATTTCACGACACTGGATATTTCCCATCCTGTCGGGCATGTCACGCTGCAGTTCGAGGATGCTGTCTCCGGTTTGAGACTGCAGAAGCGACTGACATTTCATCATGGCAGCTATGTCGTAGACGTGGCGGTGACGATCGAAGGATTGGCTGATGCGTACGAGGTCGTATTGGGCACGAACTTCGGCATCGTAGAATGGGGCGATGGGTTCATCGGCCTCATCGGGTCCGCTTCGCTTGTGGATGGCAAAGTCGAGAAAGAGACGCCGGACAATGAGCTGGAACGTAAAGGTTTAGTGCAGTGGGCGGCGCTGCAGGACAAGTATTTCCTGTCTGTCTTGATGCCCCAAAACGGCGCCGCCGTTCTGGTGAAAAAGGAAGGCGATAAGCTGGTGTCATCCAGTGTACGGATGACGCCTTTGGGCACCGGCGCATCCAGCCTGCTGCAGCTCTACGCGGGTCCCAAGGAATATGACACCCTGCGCTCGTTGAATGTGGGCCTGGAGGACACCATCGATTTTGGGTGGTTCATCTTCGGCAGTTGGAGTGTGGTGAAGGCGGTTGCAAAGCCGATCTTCTACGTGCTGCGTTTCATCAATGAGTATACGCACAACTTCGGGGTGACCATTATTTTATTGACGATGGGCATCAAAATGCTTTTCGTCCCCTTGCAGTATAAGAGCTACAAGTCCATGAAACAGATGCAAGTCATCCAGCCGAAGGTGCTTGCAGTTCAAGAGAAGTTCAAGGACGATCGCGACCGTCTGAACAAAGAGCTCATCAAGCTCTATCGAGATCATAAGGTCAATCCGGTCGGCGGCTGCCTACCGATGGTGCTGCAGATGCCGGTGTTTGTCGCTCTGTTTAATATTCTCTATATGACGATCGATCTGCGCCAGGCACCTTTTATCGGGTGGATTACGGATCTCTCGGTCCAAGATCCGTATTATGTCTTGCCGATCATCATGGGGGTTACCATGGTGATACAACAAAAGATTACGCCAACGACGATGGATCCGACGCAAGCCAAGATCATGTTGATTCTGCCGGTGTTCATGACGTTTCTGTTTATTAATTTTCCCGCCGGATTAGTTCTATACTGGTTGACCAATAACGTGCTGACGATCAGCCAACAGATCGTCACGGACCGCGTGCTCTTTGCCAACAAACCGCTGGTGGTGGAAACCGCGAAATAAGTGATAAGTGATTGGGACGACGATGCGCGGAGGGCTTGAGGACACGATCTGCGCGATTGCGACTCCTGCCGGCGAGGGCGGTATCGGGATTGTTCGCCTCAGCGGTTCTCAGGCCATGAGTATTGCCGGCCAGTTCGTCAGGCTTCGTTCAGGACGTCTGTTCACTTCCGTCACCACCCACACCCTGCACCTCGCAGATCTGCTGCTTCCCCCTTCGGCGCGACGCGATGCGCCATCCAAGTCCGGCGGTGATCCTTCATTGGTGGATCATCTGGATGAGGCGCTGGTGGTGTATATGAAGGCTCCAAGGTCCTTTACCGGGGAAGATGTCGTCGAGATTCAGACTCATGGCGGCGGATTGGTGCTCGCCTTGCTGTGCCATGTTTGCGTGAATGCAGGTGCGCGGCTGGCGGAACCGGGTGAGTTTACCAAGCGGGCATTTCTGAATGGCAGGCTGGATCTCTCGCAAGCCGAGGCCGTGCTCGACACAATACGCGCGAAATCTTCTGCCAGTCTCGCCGTGGCTCAACGTCAGCTTCGGGGAGACGTGGCGAGAGAGGTTGAATCGGCTCGAGCGGCATTGCTGGGGCTATTAGTCCATCTCGAAGCGGGTATCGATTTTGTTGAGGAAGATATCTCGTTTATCGAACAGGGCGAATTGATGCAGACCATAGAAAGGGTAACCGCGCTTCTGCGGAAGCTGAGGGCCACGACTAGAGAGGGGCGATTGCTGCGGGAAGGAGCCCGTGTGGTTATTTTGGGAAGGCCGAACGTGGGGAAATCAAGCGTGATGAACCGCCTTCTGAAGGAAGAACGCGCTATTGTGACGGCAATTGCCGGAACCACGAGAGACGTGATCGAGGAATCGATCGACCTCGGAGGATTGACGGCGCATCTTGTCGATACAGCCGGCATCCGAGAAACGGATGACGAGGTGGAGCGAGAAGGGGTCAAACGCTCTCGTGCGGCACAACAAGACGCGGACCTTCAGTTGATCGTGATTGACGGCAGTCTCCCGTTGACAGGCGATGATGTCACCCTGATCAATCGTGCCACGGGCCAGAGGCACGTCGTGGCCATCAATAAATGTGATCTCCCGTTGGATGTGACCCCTTCTTCCCTGGGCGCAGGAGTGGTGAGTACAGCGATCTCGGCAAAGTCCGGCGTCGGCATCGACGCCTTAAGGGAAACAATTCGAGCGCAATTGGTGGGCTCTGCTGGAGATGCACCCGACGGGATCATGATTACGAATGTTCGGCATCAAACCGCGCTGGAGCGCGCCGAATCGGCTTTGCACCAGGCTCGAGGCTCGATCATGGAAGGCATGGCGGCGGAGTTGGTGGCAATCGATGTTCGGGCAGCCGCTGATGCGCTGGGTGAGATTACTGGGGCGATCACGACTGACGAGATTCTCGAAAAGATATTTTCTGAATTCTGCATCGGGAAATAGCGAGGAGCAGAATCGTGTCCCAGTCATTTGAGGTTATTGTGGTTGGAGGTGGTCATGCAGGCTGCGAGGCCGCCCTGGCAGCCGCTCGGATGGGAGCGAGCACCCTCTTACTGACGATGGATCGTGAGCGGGTAGCCCAAATGTCTTGCAATCCCGCGATCGGAGGCATCGCAAAGGGCCATTTGGTGAAAGAAATTGATGCGTTAGGTGGTGAAATGGCTCGCAACACCGATCGAGCCGGCATCCAGTTTCGGTTCATCAACACGAGCAAAGGTCCGGCGGTGAGAGCGCTTCGGGCCCAGTGCGACAAGAAACTGTATCGTCAGGCGATGCGTGAGACGCTGGAGCGCCAGGCCGGGCTCACGATCCTGCAGGGTACAGTCGATCGACTGCTCACGAAGGCCGGCGCGGTGACCGGTGTCGTCACGGATAGCGGTGACAAGATCGATGCGAAAGCTGTCATTCTGACATCAGGTACATTTCTTAAGGGTCTTATCCATATCGGGCTTAATCATTTTCCGGCTGGACGAGCGGGAGAGGCATCGGCTGAGCATTTGTCCGACTGCATGCGTGAGTTTGGATTTGAGGTCGGACGGCTGAAAACCGGCACCCCGCCTCGATTGGACCGGGACACGATCGATTTCTCAGTCATGATCCCGCAGCCGGGAGATAATCCGCCACCGACGTTTTCGTACAGGACCGACCGAATCCTCGTCCCGCAGCGTGAGTGCCACCTGACGCACACGAGTCAGGCCACGCACGAGATTATCCGAAAGAATCTCGACAGGTCGCCCCTCTACAGCGGTGTGATCGAATCGGTCGGTCCCAGGTATTGTCCATCGATCGAGGATAAAGTTGTGCGATTTGCAGAGAAGCCGCGGCATCAGATCTTCATAGAACCGGAGGGTCTTGATACTCCGGAGTTTTACCCCAACGGCATCTCAACGAGTCTTCCGGTAGACGTACAGGCTACCATGCTCAAGACGATTCCCGGTCTGGAGCGGGCGCGCATACTCAAGCCCGGTTATGCAATTGAGTATGACTATTTTCCTCCTCGGCAGTTGCATCCGACACTAGAGACAAAACTCGTTGAGGGTTTGTACCACGCAGGGCAGATCAACGGAACGTCCGGTTATGAGGAGGCCGCAGCTCAGGGTCTCATGGCCGGCATCAATGCCGTGCTCAAGTTGCAGGGCAATCCTCCATTGGTACTCGATCGGTCGCAAGCCTACATCGGGGTGCTTATTGACGATCTCATTACGAAAGACGCGCGAGAACCCTATCGAATGTTTACCTCAAGGGCCGAGTATCGTCTCCTGCTCCGACACGGCAATGCAGATCTCCGGCTCACAGAAATCGGTCGGCATGTGGGACTAATTTCTGATCAAGTCTATGAAATGTTTAGCAAAAAACGTCACAGTATCGAACGAGAAATTGGTAGACTTGAAGAGCTTAGGCCTAGGCTTACAGACGATATTCGAAGGCGTTTAGCCGATGCCAATATTCAGGATATTTCAGGCCCGTGCACGGTGGCTCAGTTATTACGTCGTCAAGAAGTGACTTATGAGAAACTGCTCGATTGCCTTGATCTAAATAGGTCGCAAGATTATGAAATAATTGAAGAAATAGAAATACAAGTGAAATATTCCGGCTACATTAAGCGACAGCTTCAACAGATCGGGCGATTTAAAAAGCTTGAAGCGAGGGCTATTCCAGCTGCATTTCCTTATGATCGAATTGTTGGTTTCTCTGAGGAGGTTCGCGAGAAACTGAAGAGAGTTCGTCCTGCGTCCATAGGGCAGGCCTCTCGAATATCGGGAGTTACCCCCGCAGCGATCTCTCTTCTTCTTGTAGCACTCGAAAAGCATAGAGGCGAAGCCAGCATTGAAGGTGTGCTTCAGTCGTCTTCATAGCGACAACTATCAGTTCGG
>DATIFR010000102.1:0-20632 GCA_035455145.1 Nitrospira sp. | reverse complement strand
TTTCACGTGGGCATCATCAAACGCCGCTGCCTTGCTCAGGGAACCTTCTCCCGTCGCGTTACCCTGGCCTGGATCATTCGCAAGCGGTTGTCCTTTGACCGGGTCCACAGCCTTGCCCATGGGATAACCCGGATGTTTCGGGAGCATGTCCGGATTCGCAAACGCAGGCGCAGACATCCACAGCAGAGCAATGAAGAGCATGAGTGAGGTCTTCATGGTGCAACCTCCTTGATGTGAGAGGGGAAAAACAAGAGCGCCCTCGCAGGCATGAGGACGGCAAGGGCGCACAGACGTAGAAGAGAGAAACTCGTAGTGACCCGTGAACCGCAGAGAAGTGCTACCCCGGTTTCACATAACACCTCCGGGACATCGTTTAGCATCGCTCCCGCTCTGGGACTTAGTCAAGCGAGCGAGAATCGGCACGGGGGAAGGCTCCCAGCCCCGCAGAGCTATTGTGTGCCTGGCACCGACTTGCGGTTCGCCGTGCCTTGCAAGTCCATGTCGAGCATGACAGGACCATCGGCCTTCTTCGGATCAAGCTTGACGGGTAGACGATCGACCATGAGCTTGATCATCGGCAACGCCGCAATGAGCGGGGCCTTGTCTGAAGGGGTTGAGTAAAGGGCGATACGGACATGATGGGGCCGGCTTGCCGGCGTTACTTGTGGAGCGAGATCTTTTGCAATAAATCCGATCAGCAATCCGCTACCATCGGCTAATTTGTGAATTTCGTAGGCGTTGGCGGTCGGAGCCACTTTGTTGATAAGCAAATCTGGACTTTGGGTCACCAAGGCCATGCCGAGGAACTGTGGTGCAATAAAGCCGAAACTCCCGGTAGGAGCTTCGGAAAACTTCGACTGGGGCACGTTCAGTTCGACTACACCACTCTTTTTGCGTAATTGAGCCCGGAGTTCCTGTTCGCTGCCGCTTGCTTCAACCACAACCACCGCAGGCGCGGCCTTCTCCACCGGCAGCACCTCCGTCTTCCCGCCCCCTCCCCGCGCCGCATCGAGCGGAGAAGGAAGGAGGCCCAACAATATGAGCCCCAGTACCGCATTTCCAAGCAAATCACGAACGGCGACGGAACCAACAATTCGTTGAAGCATGTGAATCATGGCGACAGGTTCTCCTGGGACAACAACGATAGACTACTGCGCACGACGGGACCGGAAGATCAATAGCACAATTACGGCGACGACTGCCATCAGCGGCCCCACAACGAAGGCCCCGGTCATCGCAGCCTCGACCGACTTGTCGTGCTGATTCGAAGAAAAGGTCTCGACCAGCAGCATCCCGCCGAATAATCCGATCAGATACCCGCCGATCGCCGCCAGTACAGCCAGTCCCAATGTTTTCATGACCGAGTCATCCAGCGAACGGACCAGGCGACAGTTTCACAGAGCCTGTCGCGGCGGTACAGGAAGCGGACCGTGCACTCCCCTTCCCCTAAGTCCCTGTGATTGAATGAAGCCAGACCTCTGCGCGAGCAGATAAGACTCCCGACCTCTGATGATGCTGGATCGCGTTTACGGAGGGGGGCCAGGATTCTCATGTCCCAGTCGGGCCGCGCAATAGACCTGCACAGGATCGTCATCCGCGTCGGGATCGACGCCCTCCCAGAGCACCGAGCGTACGTTCCACCGTATCAGCGGATAGAGCACAATCCCTGTCGACGTCGCCAACATCCCCAACACCGGATAGAGCATGTCGTCTTCCTCGATCCTGGTCTGAACACGATGAGCCACACGACCGTACCACACCACTGTCTCGCGATGTCGGGCCTGCGCGGCCGCGACGCGATGATACAGGGTTCGCTCCTCATCAATTTCCGGCGGCCGGTTGCCAGCTCCATCGCCTTGCAGAGAGTCCGATGCGACGGTGCCGGAGGAGGGATACCTGTTGTCGATCAGGACGGATAGCACGGAGGAATCCCGATGGGCACGCGACCGTTCAAAGCGAGCTTGTTGCGCAGTCCGCCAGGCACGTTCAGCGGACTCGACATCATTCTTCGCCTGCCACGTATCCATCATCATGGCACTAAGACAATGGACTTCGCGCTCACGAGTCGTCGACAGACAACCCGCCGCAAGACAGGCCACAATAATCACGAAGATGGCACGCATACGCAATGCCCCGAGAATGCCTTCACTGTATGCTCCTGCCGTCCTGGCTTCAAGAGGGCCAGCCACGAACGGAAACATTGACGCCGAGCGGAATGTTCTCTCGCTCACGCACGTTCCAAGTCGAGCAACTGCTTCTTTCGCTCAAGGCCCCAGCGATAGCCGGCAAGTTGGCCGGTTCCACGTATCGCGCGGTGGCAAGGGATGGCAACCGCAATACGATTCTTCGCGCAGGCTCTGGCCACGGCGCGCGACGCCGTCGGCTGCCCAATCGTGCGTGCAATCTCTTGATACGATCTCGTCTCTCCGCGAGGAATCCGTTGCAGCGCCTGCCACACCTTCCGTTGAAAGGCTGTCGCGTTCACGTCCAGCGAGAGCTGCGCGAGGTCACCATATCCGGTCATGCACTGCAGCATCGCCTGGAGATACGGTCGTAATCCGTCTGGGTCCTTGCGAAGCCTCGCCTTCGGAAACTCCTGTCGAAGCGAGGCGACCAACCACGACTCGGTGTCGCCGAGACTCACCGCCGCAACACCCCGTTCCGTGATCGCTACGAGCAATCGCCCGACTGGGGTGGCGACGGTCGCATAGCGCAAGGTGACGCCGGTTCCGCCCGATCGAAGCGCCGATGGGGTCATGCCCAATGTCGCATTCACTCGCTCATACAGACGGCTGCTGGACCCGAACCCGGCCTCGTAGGTGGCATGTGTCACGGTGGCCCCCTGCTTCAGCGACAACGTGAATCGTTCCATTCTCCGCGCATCTTGGTAGGCCTTTGGAGAGAGCCCGACGATCCGTGTGAATGTTCGCTGCAAATGAAAGGGACTCACGCCTGCTTCCTTGGCCAACTGCTGAAGCGTGACCGGCTCATCAGCGTGTTCATCCAAATAGCGGCGGAGTCCTACCACCCGCGTTTCAATCTCTGAACCAGCCGTCGACTGCGGTCGGCAACGCAAGCAGGCGCGAAATCCTGCCGCTTCCGCCTCTTGTGGTGATTTGAAGAACGTGACCTGTCGGCGGGTCGGTCGGCGTGAGGGGCAGGAAGGGCGACAATATATCCGCGTGGAGAACACCGCGTAGACGAAGGACCCATCGAACCGGCAGTCGTGCTTCAGCACTGCGTCCCATGCAGAACCTGTATCGACTGACGGCATTCGATCTTCTCCCTCACAAAAGAGAGCTCATAATACCGCCAACGCTGCCTGGCAGACTATCCGATTCTTGCGCCCAAACTGTTCGGCGATTCAGTAATGGACACAGCATGCCTTGAAACGGAGCTTCGTCCGCATACCTACTCCTATGCAATCCTCCCATCTTTGTGCCGGCCCAAGGAGCAATCAACTATATCCTTCAGACCAGTGCATCGGTTTGAAGCGGATAAGTGGGATATCAAAGGACAATGGCTCGATGATCGCTGTGCCCAAATTCAATGATAGCGTTCGTTCTGGCGATGGAAGCTGAGCAGGAAACGTGACGATAAATCGAGGGGACTTTTCTCGTGGGCGAATTATCACTGGTGCCATGACGGAATCACGCCATTCAGAGGAACTCGGAATCGAGGGTGGCTGATCCGGAGGTGCCTGGCGACGGGCTTTGACATAGGCATCAATGACCTGACGCTCTCGTTCCAGATTATTGACCCACACGGCTATTGGACGAAATTCTCTGTCGTCCACAGTAAGCACGAGCTTCCGGGGATCAATCGATATACTTGCCTCGTGCGGGGTCATTTGAAGCGTAAGCTCCACGTTTTCGGCATCCCCATGCTGGAACTCATCCCAGAAGTTCAGATAAGTGGGGATGATATAGAGCATGACTTCATACTGATAGCTTTGAACAGTATTATTTAAGGAGAGGTACAAGGTCAGGCCGGGAAGGTTGATTTCATGTGGCCAAGAACGGTTAGTCGAAGTCTGCTGCGGCTCATCGTCACCCACATACGGAACGCTCTCGATCCCCCCTCGAAAGCCGCCGCACCCCGAAAGCATCAACAAGACAAGAACACACAAAGAAAACCCCATAGGCAGCCTCTTGGAGCAGTTGTCATTCAAAGGATGTGTTTCTTACATGGTACAAATTGAAGAATGAAACAGAATGCGTCTTGAAGAAGAAAGTGTCAGCCTTCAGAGGCAGAACGCCGCGGCATGGGAATGGGGACGAAGAAGAATTGCCGGAGAGAGGGGGAGGAATCCGCGCCTGAATGGTCGCGACCTTAATCGAATGAGGCAGTTCTTGCGACTTGTTCGATCGGAAGGGTGATGAAGAAGGTTGTTCCGTGTCCGAGTTCGCTTTCCACGCGGATTCGACCGCCGTGCGCATCGATCACATCTTTCACAATCTTGGTCCCCAATCCTGTGCCTCCCGCCTTCCGACTGATGACGCCTTCCCGAAACAGGCGGTCGCGAATCTCCGGCGGCATCCCGGGACCGGTGTCTTTCACGGAGATGCAGACCGTTCCGGAGTCAGGCTCGTGCGCAGCTCGTATCGTAATGGAGCCTCCGGGGGGAACCTCCGACAGCGCGTTATTAATCAAATTGTAGAAGACGTTAAACATGCGTCGCTCGTCGGCTTGAATGGGGGGGAGATCGGTCAGGTGGTCGAGACACAACGAAACGTCCTTCCCTTCCGCAACGACACGCAGGGTTTTGAAGACGCCGTCCGCCACGCTCGCGATGGAGCACGGGGCAAACGCCGGGGGAGAACTGATATTCCTCACGCAATCCGCAATCTCCTGGACGTGTTCATGGAGACGGTTCGCGGCCCGGAGGAGCATCTCCTCGATCTCAGCGCATTGTTTTTCGCTCGCCCGCAGCTTGTCCGCGCCCTTCTGCGGCATAAGGGCGAAGATATCTTTCAGTTCCTCGTGCAGCAGACCCGTCCCTGTGACGATCGGCATCAGTAAATTCTTGATCTCGTGGGAAATGTCGCCGAGCACCCGGCCCACTTCGGCCAACTTAGCTTCCTGCGCCAGTCGGATCTCCAGTTTCTTGTTCCACTCGGCAAGTTCACCGACATGTCCCTTCACAGCGTCATGCAGAGACTTAATCCTTAGAAGCGAGCGAACACGAGCGATCAATTCATCTCTATTGATCGGTTTCACCAGAAAGTCATCTGCTCCCGCTTCGATGCCGGTGATTCGATCTTCGCGCAGGGCGGTCACCATAATGACCGGGAGCAGGGCCGTCCGGGGATCCTGTCGGATGAGTTTGCAGACCTCGTATCCATTCATGTCCGGCAACATGATGTCGAGCAGGGCGAGTTGAGGACTGTGCGATTCGATCTTCTTGAGTGCTTCTTGTCCCGACGAAGCGGGAATCGTGGAATAGCCATGCGCACGGAGCATCTGATCGAGGAGGACGAGATCGTCCGGCGAATCGTCGACGATGAGAATAGGTGTCTGATCGATCAAGGATTGCTCTAAGTGGCCGGCGTCCCAGACGACTGCCTTGAGGATACGGTGAGGTCGATTAGAGGAAACCTCCAATGAATCCGCTCACCTTAGAGCAACAGTACCGCACTGAATCCCTGTGTCAAGGGAATCCGCCGACTTCAGTGTCTCTTGAAGATCTTGCCGAATGCTCCAGGGTCGACAGCTCCGGCCAGGTTGGGAAGGAGAGGAAGCAAACCGTCTTGACGCTTACGATGTCCAGGCTGTTCAGGCTGGTCGCTTCGGAAAAAGAATGGGCTAAGAGGGAATGGGGTGGAGGTCTCCCCAGAGGGAAGAAGAGATCGCTTCGTGGTCAGCAGGCGCAACTACTGCCAGAACCTCCACCCTTGTCCATTCCCATCGCGCTTGGACCGAACCAATGACGCACCGGTCGCTTAGAGAGCAGAGAGCCTCGTCACAAATCCGGTGCCACTCCTGATCAGACGCAACCGGCCTAACCGATTCAGGCGGTCAACCTCTATAAAGACCTCGGACCAATTCCATTCCTGCAGACGTAGCGTGACCTCGTCCAATGTGCAGTTGGGATGAGCCTTCACAAACTCGAGAATCTGATCAGTAACCATGCCTTGTCCCACGATTACGTAGCGCCTCCTTGCTCGCGATGAATGCTTCGACCTGCAATCGGATTGGATTTTCTACGGACTTGTTGGAGCAAGGGGATAAGCAAGTTGTATTCCCTTAAAGGAATCATGAGGATCACCGGGACGGCGCGGGAGAGGATCTAACAAAACAACAGGATTGGGAGAACATCCGACACAAGCGTGGATGCCGAACGCCACCAACCATCGAATAGTGACAATCCCATACCGTGCGTTTTGAGCGAAGTCGCTCGATTGGAGCGGGCAGGGTTCGGCCACGTGCCACTAGCCAGGCAACTTCAAATTTCGCCCTGAGCCGATAGGGAATCTGAGAGTGTGAGATTCGGCGAGCAGCACCGCCGTTCTGACACGGTCCAAGTATTTATCGTCAGTCTGTAAGAAGCGGAGTCCTGGCACGACCAAGCGACAGGCAGGGTTGTCTACCTGGACTTCAAGGACCCGGAGGAACGGAGAAAGGGGGCGACAGGCGATGCGTGAGACCTTCACAAGGATCGCCATTGAGTTGAAGGGTCCGTTGACGATCCGACAGCAGGCGTCCGACGGAGGAACTACACAATAAAGGGGGAGATGTCATGACAATCGCAAGCAAGTTCTTGGTCTCCATCATGGTGCTCGTCGCGAGCATGGCCTCGGCTTCAGCCTTCGCTCAGGACTTTAGCCACAGCACGCCGGGGATTAGTGGGTATGACCCGGTGGCTTATTTTACCGATGGCAAGCCGATTCGGGGGAGCGGATTTCACGTCACGGTCGTCGACGGTGTGACGTACGCCTTCGCGAATGCCGAACACCAAAAGATGTTCGAGGCGAACCCGCAGAAATATCTGCCGGCCTATGGAGGCTACTGCGCCTATGGTGTTGGCGTTGGGAAGAAATTCGTGGCAGACCCTGAGGTCTGGAGAATCGTCGAGGGGAAACTCTACCTAAACCTGGACAAGAGCATCCAGCAGAAATGGGAGAAAGACATCCCTGGATACATCAAAAAAGGTGATGTCAATTGGGCCACAATAAAGGACAAGAAGCCCTCAGACCTGTGATCGGAAGAGACGGTCTCTCATGGCATCGGTGAGAGACCGTCCCTAAAAACAGACCAGCCGACATCCACCATGATGAAGCGAAAAGACGGTTCCGGGACCTCTTCATATCACCGCACCTGCAGCGTAAATGAAAGCGAAAGTCGACACCGCCGCAACTGGCGTTCTCGTAACGCATGCGTTCCCGGATCCGGCTCATTCGTGTGAATGGTCTCTCGGCATCGGTCCGTTGCGGGGCTCTCGCGGTCGTTCAAAGAGCAATCTCGCTCCCGGCTTGAAGGTGATGTAGTACCACATCCATTCCGACATCACTCGCACCCGATTCCGGAAGCCGATCAGGAAGAAAATGTGCACGACGCACCAGAGCAGCCAGGCGAAGAGTCCGGAAACGTGGACCGGCCCGAGCTGCGCCACCGCTTGTGCGCGGCCAATCGTGGCCAGCATGCCGCGGCCCGCATAGACAAACGGTCGCCGCTGCTCCGGAGCCGTGTCATGGGCGATCAGCTTGGCGACATAGCGGCCCTGCTGCATGGCGACAGGAGCCAACCCCGGCAACGGCGTCCCATCGACCCCGACACAATGTGCGGCATCGCCGATGACAAAGATCCAGGGATCTCCCGGAATTGTCAGATCCGACCGGACCTTGACCCGGCCCGATGCATCCTGGGGAACCGAGAGCGTGTTCAGGAGTGGCGAGGCCCTGTTCCCGGCCGCCCAGATGATATTCGTGGACGCGACCAATTCGTTTCCGATCATCACGCCGTCGGCGCGGACTGCGCTCACCGGGCTGTTCAGCTTGATTGTCACTCCCATGTGCGTCAACGCGGCCGAGGCTTTCACCGAAAGGTCCTCGCTGAACCCGGGCAGAATGCGAGGGCCCCCTTCCACGAGCACGATGGAGAGATCATCGAGTCGTAAGGTGGGGAAATCCGGCCCCATGGCCTTTCGCCCGATCTCGGCCAGCGCGCCGGCCAATTCCACCCCGGTGGGACCTCCGCCGACGATCACGAAGGTGAGTCGATCCTGCATGCCGGTCGCGGCTCTCCGTCGTTCGGCGTCCTCAAACGCGAGCAACATCTTCTCGCGCAGCCTGACGGCGTCGGTCATCGTCTTGAGCCCCGGCGCAAACGGCTCCCACTCGTCGTGCCCGAAGTAGGCGTGGCGCGAGCCTGGAGCGACGATGAGAACGTCGAAGGCCATCGGCGCGCTGTCCCGTAAACGAACCAGCCGAGCCGGCCGATCAATCGACAGCACCTCGTCCATCACGACACGGATATTGGATTGCGAGCGGAAGACCGTACGCAACGGCCAGGCGATATCGCTCGGAGACAACGCGGCGGTGGCAACCTGGTAGAGCAGCGGTTGGAACAGGTGATGATTCGTGCGGTCGATGAGCACGACGTCGGCATGGCGCAGAGATCGGGCGGCCGCCAGGCCTGCAAACCCACCTCCGATAATCACGATCCGCTTGCGAGCCATAGGATGGAATGACGGGCAGGCTACGTCTCGGAGAGAAAGGTGTCAACGGGCACGCGAGGGAATGTCGATAGATGGAAACAGATCGCCGCAAAGTGGCTTGTCCCAGTTCAATTTGGAACGAGCGAAGGAGCGGGGCGAGGTGTGCCCGTCTCTCGGTCAGGCGGCACTCCTTCATCCCGACGAGCCGTCATCATTTAATCAAACCTCTGATCTTCCGCACGAAAATCCCCACCTCTGTTGCATTGAACGAGTCTGCTCTCGGACCTCCTCTCCGGCTCCATCGGATCATCGTGCGGGGTCCGGGTTTTGCTGACGATGACGAGAGCGAACCACTAACGATTCAGAAGCGAGGCCGCTGTTATGTCGCCGGATACAGTCCCAAGCCTGACACGAAGAATCATGGGGATTCTGGCTGGCATATCACTTCTGAGCATCCCTGCTGTGGGGCTCCCTTCAGATCCGAGGACTGATGTGCAGGTGCAAGGGTCAAGATTCCAGATCCTTGAAGAGTACAAGGGAGAAGCCGTGCTCGACACTGAAACTCACTTGATATGGGAACGAACTCCCAGCTCTGGCGAGACGGCGTGGGCAAACGCCTCGCTTCGCTGTGCCCTGACATCAACCGGAGGACGACTCGGGTGGCGCTTACCGTCGTTCCTCGAGCTGATGACTCTCGTCGAGCCGGCTCCACTCGCCACCGCGACCAAGCCCAGTCTGCCGGCCAGCCATCCATTCCGCGGGGTGAGAGCGGACCCCTATTGGACCACCAGCTCACAAGACGCTGATCCGACCAACGCCTATGCCATTGACTTTCTTCGAGGAGATGTCACCTCGCAACGGAAAAACCAGGCCCATGCCTGGTGGTGCGTGCGTGGCGGAGCCTCGGGCCCCCCTGCCATGAGCGCGCGCGTCCGCCCCCAGGAATCCATCTAGCTCGTTAAGTCTCACCACACAATCTTCACGCAGGCTCCCCGCAGCGCGCTTGACAAGGGCAAGCGGAGAGGCGCACCGTTAAAGGAAATCTCGTCCCCTCGGTCAACCCTTACGTTAACGAGGAGGTGGCGCATGAGGCAAAGGGTCAGCGTTACTACAAGCGTGCTCGTGTCGGTGTTGGCAATCGGAGTCGCGATCCCGATGGTATTCGCCGAAGAGTTCTCACGTGACTCCGCAGCCCGCTATATTCTCGCTACGGCGAAAGCGTTCCGGACCGTGTATGCAAAACAGGTCGTTGCGCAAGCGGCAAAATCGAACGTCAAGCCGGATGAGAACTGGACGAAGGACGATCATTCGATCATGCTCCCAGCTCAGTTCCTCAAGGCGGCTGGAACGGAACTGAAAGACTTCGAGCTCAGCCTCATCGGATTGACGCCGATTTACAAAGAGAATCTCCCGAAGAGTAAAGCGGAAGAAGAGGCGCTGAAAAAACTGGCTGCGAATCCCGCGACAGGAGTTCTGACGTTTGAAGACGGCAAGCAATTTAAGGGAATCGCAGCCGACCTCGCTATCGCGGACTCCTGCGTGTCTTGCCATAACGCCCATCCGATGAGCCCGAAGAAAGATTTCAAGAAGGGCGATTTAATGGGGGCGATCGTGGTGCGCTTCAACAAATAGGACCTCACGCAGCTGTTCTGCACACATGACGGGCCGGAAGGATCTCTCCTTCCGGCCCGTTGCACGGTAACATTCCCATCGCTTCCATCCACCTAGCCCGGTAAACCTTCCGCGCGCCGCGAAACGGGGACCGGCATCGCATGCCTACTTCCGGCCGGAGGACGATCGACAGGCACTGAATGCCAATCGATCAAGTTCACGGCCGGCGGATTGATCTGGAGGAGTCTCCCGAATCTCAACGTGATACATCTCGTCCCTGTACCTCACCGCGACATCATAGTGATAATTTGAGCGAGGCTTCAGCAGCGTCTCGTATGTGATGGTGCCGCTCCGGTTTCCCAAGAACGAGGAACTGTCAAAGACGAACACCAAATAACTCCATCGGTGGGGCGGGATTCCGATATCAATCTTCGGGTCAGTCAGCTGGACCGTGCCTTCATAGCCGAGGGCGCAATCCTCGCCCACACGATGGATGTCGACGGCCGCGCGAAGGTGTGAGAACCACGACCCTGAATCCGTTGCAGTGTGCACGTGCAGGTTTCTGTCGAGCGTGTTCGGGTATGTCTTGCTTCCGAAGCAGCCGGCAAGGAGGCTTGCAGTACAGATCGAGAATGCGACGAAGGCGATCCTGACGGTGCCGAGAGGGTTCCCCGCTGCTCGGTTTCTGGCGAGCGGCGTCACTTCGTCAGATCGGGACATCCGACATTCTCGCCGGTCGCCCAATTCTTCACAGCCTGGATCAGGACGCCATGACCGATGGACTGGCGATAAAGATCGATGCGAGTCTTGGTTTGCGTGACAGGTTGGGCATCGGCGACCAGAAGATAATAGCCCCCGTCAGGTTCCTTGCTGACATTGAGCACGCCCTGTTCATGGTGCTGCTGCACGTGCAACTCGGCTTTCTTCCCCGTCACCAACACTGTGGGTTTGTAGGTCGTCACAATGACCTGATAGCTCCTGTTGGTCTGGGACGTCGTCTTGATCGTCTTCGACAAACAGTCCGGTCCCATCTTTTGGAAGGTGCTGGCCACCTGGCTGAAGGGGCGATCGACCTCAAACGTCTCGACTTTGGCTGAAAACGCCCCGGGAACGGCTTTGCGAAACTCCTCGGCGGTCTGCGGATGAGAGATACAGCCGACAAGAGTGAGGAGACCGACGAGAACAATGACCACATAATAACGGTTCATGGCACCCTCCAGCCTGTGCAAGCGATGGACCGGTCCGACAACGATGACGATAGCTGTATTTGAAATCCAAACCGCAGAAGGGTCAACGGAATTGTATTTTTCCAAGGGGACGCCGCGCGCCGCGAAAGGGGGCTGAAGGCTTGTCCTGCTCAGTCACGTGGGGGAACTGGTCCGAAGCAGTTTCCACATCTCCCAGAACGATGGATGAGGCTCAGTGACGTCCGGATGCTCCAAGTCGATGTGGACATTGTGGAACCGCATCGATCCGCTTCTGATTTGGGCGACATGGTACCAACATTCGTACGTGAACCCCCAGCGATCTCGATAGCGGAGCCGGAGAAAGTCATTGGTCATGGGTTTCACGCGGATCGGCGCGTCCGGCCCCAACACGATGGAGATCAGATGCTTCTGATACCGCGGGCCGCGCGGGTGAAGGCTCTTGACGGCGAAACTCCCTTCCCAACCGCCCAAGTGCATCACACAGTCATACGCCACCCCGCCGCCTACGTTCTCAAGTTCCGGACACAGGGTGAGGACGTCCCCTGAGTTCAACGCAGACAGATTGGTAATTCGCAGATTGGGTTGACGATTGCGGAACGCATTCCTCGTCCGGACAACGAACGCATGCACATAGAATGAGGCGGTCGCGCCGACAATCACAAGAGCGAGCAAACCGATTAACACCGACCAATCCATGGCCAAACGTAGGTCCTCGTGAACGATCTGGTTCAAAGGCTGAAATGGGGAGAGGCTACGTTCTAGCGAGAGAAGTGTCAACCGGATGTATCAAGAAAACCGGCCTTTCAAGCGGTGGGATGCTGCGCGCAGAGAAATGGACCTGTAAGCCTGCTCCTACTCACGTGAGATGATGATTGCGATGACAACCAGAATGAACAGCAAAGCCGCAATGACAACGGCAACCGTGTTCCAGGCTGTCAACCGGTCATTCCGATCATGTCCGGGGGCCAGTGATTCGTTGATTCGGTTCGCAGTCTGTTGAACCGGGATAAGGAAGAGAAAGGACAAGAAAGCAGCCATCGCGTATGGATCTGGGAGCACCCCGAGAAGCGAACTCAGAATCCAACCGGTTGCTAGAAATGGGACAGAGAAAGGTTGACCGATCTCGAGCGAAGCGGCGCTACTCCAAATCTTTTCGAACAGCGGGTAGCAGTAGATGAACGCAAATGCCGTTCTCCAGAATGGACTGACATCCGACTGTTCACGTTCCCGGATGAACTTCCAGTTCTCGTAGAACCAATAAAACTGATACATCCCGAAAGTACAGAAATTCATGACCACAAATTTGGTCAAAGACACCGGAAAGTAAATCGGCTTCGCGTCGCATGCGGAAGGAACGACAGCGGCAGCAGCGGTACGGGTATCTACACTCTCTTGATCATGCTCGTCTTCCAACGATGGCGCCTCCCGATATGGGGAAAAGACTACGTCCACATGAAACAGGTGTCAACGGAGCGATCTGCGGAAGTCCCGTCAATCAAGCGGCGGGACGCCGAGCGCCGCGAATCAGTTCATGACACCGTTGTCTTCTCGAGCGGCGACGAGGCCATGCGGTTTTACCCCCCGCCGGAGCAGAGCAGGCCCGCCATACTAATGATCCCTCCAAGCTTGCTAGTTTCTCCCCTCTCCGTCGGGGTGAGGATGGCAGGGCTATCCTGCGACTTGTGCGAAGGCTCGGGCACCACACTTGTTGAACAGATGCGACCAGCCTTGGGCTGGCGATGCCGATGTCCGATGTTCCGTTCAAGCGAAGCTCGGAACGGAATGAGTTTCGGCATCGAGCAGATGAGAAACTTAGTGTGGTCGAGTCACAGCACTGGAGCAGAGAAGTCCTGCCATCCTAATCTCTTCTGTCATTCTGTAAGACCTCTCATCCTCAATCGACCTACCGCCATGGCATCTCACTACGACATCATTATTATTGGCACAGGCCCAGGCGGCGGCACCCTCGCCTACAAGCTCGCCCCATCTGGAAAGAAGATCCTCCTCCTGGAACGTGGCGGCTACCTGCCGCGCGAGAAAGACAACTGGAATACCAAGACCGTCTTCATCGAAAACCGGTACAAGGCCAAAGAAACCTGGAAGGACAAGGACGGCGGGACGTTTCACCCCGGCATCCACTACAACGTCGGCGGCAATTCCAAAGTCTACGGTGCGGCGCTGCTGCGCATGCGAGCGCAGGACTTCGGCGAGGTGAAGCATCACGGCGGCATCTCACCGGAATGGCCGATCCGCTACGACGACCTTGAACCTTACTACACCCAGGCTGAGCACCTGTATCACGTGCACGGCAATCACGGTGAGGACCCGACCGAACCGAAAGCCAGCGCGCCCTACAGGTATCCAGCCCTCACCCACGAACCACGGATACAGGAACTGCACGAGGACTGGCAGAAATGTGGTTACAAGCCCTTTCACCTGCCGGTCGGCATCATGCTGAACGAGCAGCGGCCGGAACAAAGCGCCTGCATCCGCTGCAACACCTGCGACGGCTATCCTTGTCTGGTGAACGCCAAGGCCGACTCGCAAGTGGTCTGTGTCGATCCGGCGTTGCAGTATCCGAACGTCACGATGATCACGCACGCGCTCGTCACGAGGCTCGAGACCAGTGGCACGGGACGAGAGGTGACCGGTGTCATCGTCGAACGGAACGGACAGAAAGAAACATACAAGAGCAGCATCGTGGTGGTGTCGGCCGGCGCGATCAATTCCGCGGCACTCCTCTTACGTTCCGCGAACGACAAACATCCGAACGGCCTGGCGAATTCTTCCGACATGGTTGGCCGCCACTACATGTGCCACAACAATTCGGCCATGCTCGCGATCTCGAAAACGCCCAATCCCACGGTCTTTCAAAAAACGATCGGCTTGAACGATTTCTACCATGCCTCTGCCGACTGGGATTTCCCCATGGGGCACATCTCGATGATCGGCAAATCGGACATGGATACGCTGCGGGCGGGAGCGCCGGCTTTTGCCCCCGGCTTCGCGCTCGATCAAATGGCGAAGCATTCGCTCGATTTCTGGATGACCTCGGAAGACCTGCCTGATCCCAACAATCGCGTGCTCGTCGGCAAGGACGGCGGCATCACCCTCGCTTATACGGAAAACAATCTGGAAGCGCATCAGCGCCTTGCAGCCAAGCTGAAGAGCATGCTCAACCACATCGGCTGCGAGGACCATCTGCTGCCGACGCATCTCTATCTCGGGAAGAAGATTCCTATCGCCGGAACAGCGCACCAGTGCGGAACGGTTCGTTTCGGGCGCGATCCGAAGACGTCCGTGCTCGACATACACTGCAAGGCGCACGATCTGGACAATCTCTACGTCGTCGATGCAAGCTTCTTCGTGTCGAGCTCAGCGGTGAATCCCTCGCTGACGATCATTGCAAATGCCCTGAGAGTAGGAGACCACGTCTTACAACGGTTAGGGGTAAGGAGTGAGGGGTGAGGTGATGGGATTGAAGCTGCTCCGAATCCTAACCCTTGTCAGCCTCTCACTGCTCACCCCTTACCGTTCACCTTTCACTGCGGCTGCAGCGCCGCCCGTCGTTGTTCAATCCGTCGCCTCGGTCGGCTTTACCGTCTCCGACATGGACCGGTCGATCGCCTTCTACCGCGATGTGCTGACGTTCAAGCCAGTCAGCGACGTAGAGGTGGATGGGCCGGAGTACGACCGACTCTGGGGCGTCTTCGGCGTGCGGGCCCGTGTGGTCCGGATGCAGCTTGGCGGGCAACAGCTTGAGCTGATCGAATTTCTGTCACCGCCTGACGTCCGACCGATTCCCGTGCCGTCATACAGCAACGACCTCTGGTTCCAGCACTTTGCGATCGTCGTGCGCGACATGGACGCAGCCTGGGCGAGACTGCGTCAGCATCACGTCCGCCAGATTTCACCGCGCCCTCAGACGATTCCGATTTCGAACCAAGCTGCAGCCGGTATCAAGGCCATCAAGTTCCGCGATCCGGACGGACACAATCTGGAATTGCTCTGGTTCCCGGACGGCAAGGGCAATCCTGTTTGGAAAGAACCAGGTTCCAATCTGTTTCTTGGTATCGACCACACGGCCATGACGGTACGGAACACGGAGAGCAGCATCAAGTTCTACCGCGACCTCCTCGGCCTGACGATGGCAGGCGGCACATTGAACATGGGCACGGAACAGGAACATCTCGACAGCCTTCCCGGTGCCCGCGCGCGCGTGACCGGCCTGGCTACGAAGATGGGACCTCCCGGCGTCGAGTTCCTCGAATACGAACTGCCGACAGCGGGAAAACCCTACCCGACCGATTCGCACCCGACCGATCTCTGGCACTGGCAGACGACGATGATGGTCTCCGATATCGAAGCGGCGGCGGCGACCTTGCGAGGCAAGGCGCAGTTCGTGTCATCAGGCGTCGCGTCGATCGCCGATGGAAATTTGGGATTCAAGAAGGGTTTTCTTGTTCGTGATCCGGATGGCCACGTGTTGCAAGTGATTTCGCCATGAGTATTGCCGCGCTCACTGCAACAGGATTGCCAAGGACGATGACCACCTGGATCAAAGTCATTGTCGGGATCCTGGCAGTCGCGGCTGGCTGGTGGGGCCTATTGTCGATCGATTATGAGCGCTATCTCACGCCGACCGCACTCGCACAGTGGCTGAACAACGCCGGTCCGTGGGCGCCGTTTCTGCTAATCGGGAGCATGGTCTGCGCCGTGATCATCCCACCGATTCCGAGTTTGCCGCTGGACCTCGCGGCCGGGGCTGCCTTCGGTCCGTTCTATGGGGCGCTCTATGCGGTGATCGGTGCGGAAATCGGCGCGATTGCCTGTTTTCTGGTCGCGCGGGCCTTGGGACGCGATGCCCTCTCCCGCTTCATGAAGACCGAGACGACGTTCTGCCAGATGTGCACCGATCACCAGCTGATGGGCGCCATGTTTCTCGCGCGGTTCATCCCGATCTTTTCGTTCGACGTCGTGAGTTACGGAGCAGGCCTGACGAACATCTCGCTCAAGAGCTTCTCGCTCGCGACCCTGTTCGGCATGGCGCCGCCGACGTTCGCCTTCGTCTATCTCGGCAGCAGCGTTGTGACGGCTCAGTGGCCGTTGATCACAGCCGGTGTAGCGATGGTGCTGTTCTTCCTGGCGATGCCGAAGCTCCTCACGACATCCCGGACGAGCGCCTTCGCGCGCCTGCTTCTCGGTCCGCCCCCGGCACCAGTGATGATCGCGTCGGACGGGAACGAAATTCTATCGCACACCCGTTGCACCGGCTGCGGGGCGACTGTGGAAAAATCGTAAACTTTCTGGACGGCCCACCCTTCCACTAATTCCGTTCTCGACCAGGCCCTCTGACATATTTCGACTAAATTCTTGTCAAACTCAAACTGATGCCGCAGGATGGCTGAAGTTTACGCTGGCTCAACATAATCACAACCTTCAAGGAGGGGACTATGGGACTGGGCAGAATTCTCGTGGTTGATGATGAAGCGCATATCAGGACGACCGTCAAGATGGTCCTGACCAAGGCTGGCTATGATGTGGTCGAGGCGGAGGATGGTGAAAAGGGCATCCACGCGATTAAATCAGGCGATAACCCGCTCATGGTCGATATGATTCTCTGCGATATGCAGATGCCGAAGATCGACGGTATCGGAGCGATCGCCCATTTTCTCTCTCAATTTCCTTCTGTTCCGATCGTGGTCATGACAGGCCATCCGGATGTCCAGGCCGCCACGAAGCTTATGAAGCAGGGGATCATGGATTACCTGGTCAAGCCGATTGAGAAGGACAAGCTTCTGGCTGTCACCGAGGAAGCGGTCAAGAAACACATCCTCTTCAAGGACCATTTCGGCGCGTAATCGCCGCGCAGTTCACTGAGGCCGTTGAAAGGATGACTGGGTGCTTCCTGAGGAGAAACTGCCCCCAGAGCCTAACGCACATCAAGACCGCCGCCGGGCTCCCCGGCGAATGGCGGACCTTCATTTTGCCCAGGGAAATAGAGAATTACAGACAACCCTCCTTATCTCTCGAGCACTCTCACAATACACCCGATTAGAAGATTTGGTCGCGCAGACCCTGGACACCGCTCTGGAAGCGGTTGATGCGGAATGCGGGTCCATTCTGATTGCCGATCCGGCATCTCAACAACTGGTCAATTATCGTTGCGTCGGGGCAAAGCCGGTTCCGCCTGGATCAGCCAATCCGTGGCACCAGGGTATTGCAGGTGCGGTGTTCAAATCGGCCCAGCATGCCATCATCGTGGATGCCGAGACTGATCCCCTGTTGCCTAGCAGAGTCGATAAAGCCACAGGATCCGTGATCAAGAATATGATCATCTTGCCGCTCAAGCGATGGCAAGGCGAACCGATCGGCGTGATTGAGATTCTCAATAAACGCAGCGGTCCGATCAATGACGATGACGTCGCAGTCCTGACAGTCATTTCGTCCCTTGCCACACCGGTGATCGAGGAGGCGAGGTTATTTGAAGCCAAAAAACTGGCGGAGGTGGCGCAGCTGGCCGGTGACATGAGCCACGATATCAAGAATTTGCTCATGCCGGTCCTCTGTGGGGCAGGAGTACTCAAAGACGAGCTCGATGAGTTATTCGGAAAATTGTCCGATCGAGATTCGCCTCAGTCGGCGAAAAGTCGTGCGCTGTGCAATGAGGTGCTGGACATGGTCCAGGAGGATGTTCGAAGGATCTCGGATCGGGTTCGAGAGCTTGCGGACTGCGTGAAGGGCATGAGCGCGCCGCCCAAATTTGCGCCATGTTGCGTCGCGAACGTGGTGTTGAGTGTGTTCAAAACCCTGGAGTTGATGGCAAAAAAAAAGGGAGTCACGCTCAGCAGCGAGGGCCTCGACAGGCTGCCTGCCATCGAGGCAGACGAACAGCGACTCTTCAACGCCTTCTACAACCTGGTGAATAATGCGATCCCGGAAGTTCCCTCCGGCGGCTCGGTCACCATTTTGGGAAAGGCACCTCTGACTGCCGAAGTCGTGGACATTTCCGTGACCGATACAGGGCGTGGAATGCCTCCGGAAATCCGTGACAGCCTCTTCACTGCTCACGCCCGCAGCCAAAAAGCCGGTGGAACAGGACTCGGAACCAAGATCGTCAAGGATGTGGTCGATGCCCATAAAGGCCATATCAACGTCGAGAGTACAATGGGTAAAGGCACGAGCTTCCGTCTGATCCTCCCTCTCCGACAGACACAAGCCAGTCAATACAACGACTCAGCGGCAGCGTGACTGCAGCGGGCGTTGTCAGGGTCGCATTCTTTGGCCATGCCACAATGCTGACGACATACCGGACAAGCCCGTCGGCGCGGCTACTTCTCGGTCCATACCCCGGCACCGGTGGTGATCGCCTTGGACAGAAACAAGAGTCCGTTGCGGGTTCGCTGCACCGGCTGCGGGATGACGGTACCGGAGGCATGATTTGGACACTCGACCGCAATCCTTTCCTAACAATTTGCCCTTAGTTGCAGCTATTTCCCCTCCGATGCTAGACTTCGCCTCTGTTTCGCCTTCCCCATCAGGCCCATCGCAAGGTGATGCCGATGTCCTCTCCCGACCTTGAAGAAGCCCTCAGGCGCAGCGAAGAATTTGCCGCTCGCTTGATCGAAAGCAGCCGCGACTGCATCAAAGTCCTCGATCTCAAAGGTCATCTCCTCTCCATGAACGCCCACGGCATGACCGCGTTGGAGATCTGCGATTTCGGCCCGCTGGTCGGCTCCCCCTGGGTTGAATTCTGGGAAGGCGAGGATAAGAAGAACGCCCGCGCAGCGATCGACGCCGCCCGCGAGGGCAAGGTTGGCCGCTTCACCGGATTTTTCCCGACGACTCAGACCAGGACGCCGAAATGGTGGGACGTCTCCGTTACCGCCATCCTCGCTAAAGACGGAAAGCCGGACAAACTCCTGGCGATTTCCCGCGACGTAACCGAACTCAAGGAGGCCGAGCAGCTGCTGCTCCGCTCGCAGGAGGAGTTGGAAGAGCAGATCCACGTACGCACCCGCGAGCTGGCTCAGACCGGCGCGGTCCTGCAGGACATCGTCGAAGGCGTGGAAGCGAAAGTCGGCGAGCAGTTTTTCCCCTCGCTCGTGCAGCAGCTGGCCACGTCGCTGGGTGTCGACTACGCCTATATCTCGGAACTCAGTGAAGACGGTGCTACGTTCCGCTCCAGAGCGGGATGGGGCAAGGGCCAGGCCCTGCCTCCATTCGACGTTCCGGCGCGCGGTCCCTGCGAAACGGTGTTGACGCGAAAGTGCGTGCATCACCCTGATCAGTTGCGCGAGCTTTATCCGCATGTGCAGCTCATCCAGCAGATCAACGTCAACAGCTACTGCGGTGTGCCGGTCGTGGATTCCAACGATCGAGTCCTCGGACATCTGGCCATCATGGATTCCAAGCCGATGCCGGACCATGTGCGCGCCACCTCCATCCTCGGGATCTTCGCCATGCGCGCCGCAGCGGAATTTGAGCGGTTACGGTTCGAGACCACCATACGCAAGAGCGATCTGACCCTGCGCAAGATCGACGAAGGAACGGCGGGAGCCACCGGGGCCGCATTCTTTCCGTCGCTGGTCAGGAACCTGGCCGAAGCCCTCCAGACCAAATACGCGTTCGTCTCCAAATTCGTTGAAGGTAATCGGGCTCGCGTGCGGACATTGGCCTTCTGGCACGGCGACGGCTTCCTCGAGAATTTCGAATACGACCTGCCTCATACCCCCTGCGAACGCGTGCTGGCCGGCGAAGTGTGTCTCTTTCCTGAAAAGGTTCAGGACCTGTTCCCCGACCACCGGAAAGAACTCGCCGAACTGGGAGTGGAAAGCTACCTGGCAATTCCGGTGTCGGACCGGTCCGGCACGGTCATGGGACACCTCGCCGTGATGGACACAAAGCCGATGCACGACGATCCGCGCGTGCTCTCCGTCTTCAAGATTTTCGGCGTCCGGGCCGGCGCTGAGTTGGAACGTGAACGCATGGACTTCCAGCTCAAAGACAATGAGGAGCGCTTGCGCGACCTGTTTGACGAAGCCCCCATCGCCTATGTCAATGAAGGCCTCGATTCCAAGTTCATCCGGGCCAACAGAACGGCAATGAAATCGCTGGGGATCACACCGGACCAGGTGGAAGGCACCTATGGTGCCTC
>DATIFR010000101.1:0-2098 GCA_035455145.1 Nitrospira sp. | reverse complement strand
GACAACGGCTAGCAGTCTTTTTCTCATCACAATAAACCTCCTCTGGGTTGAAGGATGAAATTAAACAGACCTGACCTCTTGCTCTAGAAATGGCACTCACCTCTCTCAGAGCCATGCCGAAGGGAAAAGATTCACATTTTTTCTCGCCGGGTCAATCTTGATGCGTTAGGGACAGCCAACGTCAGATTTCCTTATCACTTCGGTAACCTCGGCAAAGAAACCTTGATCGCCTCTCCGGTGAGAGCCTTTAGAAACGCGATGAGGTCCGTCTTCTCTTCCGCCGTGAGATTCAGCGGTTTGACCATCGCGCTCAGATTGGGATGAGCGCCACCGCCGTTGTTCAAGAAATCGACAACTTCTTCGAGCGTCTTGAACGCCCCGTCGTGCATGTAGGGGGCCGTCTCGGTGATGCTTCGCAACGTTGGAGTCTTGAACGCGCCTTTGTCCTTCTCCGCCTTCGTCACGTAGAACCGGCCGAGATCTTCTTTCATGGGACCCACTTGCGGAACTCCGAGGTTATGGAACTGATTGTCGGTAAAATTGGACCCGCTGTGACAGAGAATGCAGCGTGCCTTGCCTTTGAACAGAGCCATGCCTCGAACCGCCGCTTCGTTCATCGCCGTCCGGTCTCCCCCTACGTACTTGTCGAAGGGTGAATTGGTGGAAATCACTGTTCGCTCATAGGCCGCGATGGCTTCGGCGATGCCCTGCAGGTTGACGTCCGTCCCAAACACCGCACGAAATTGCTCTCGATACCCTTTGATCTTGTTCAATTTAGCCACGACATGTTCATGGGTCTCGCCCATCTCGATCGGATTATGAATGGGGCCGATGGCCTGTTCTTCAAGCGAGCGAGCCCGGCCGTCCCAGAATTGCAAATGATTGAAGGCGGTATTCAGCACCGTCGGCGCCTGACGGCCGCCGAGCCCGCCGCCTATTCCGATCGAGGTCTGACGAGGATCGGCCCACCCGGTCCCGGGGTTATGGCAAAAGGCGCAGGCAATCGCCCCGTTCTTCGACAATCGACCATCGAAGTACAGTTGTTTACCCAACTCGACCTTCGCCGCATAGTTCAGGTTCGTCGAGGGGATCGGAACCGATGTGGGCAACGGCCCGATGTCCGCCACCGTAATCCCGTCGATCGTGACCGTACCATGAGGCGCATAGCCAGACGGAGACGCATCTACCGGTAAGATACTCGCGCCGAGCCAGAGCCCGACCGCCAGGCTCACGCCTGCAACACCGACTGGCAGAGTAATTCGTGTCGCCATCATCCCCTCCTGGTTGTGCATCAGAAAAGGCCTCATTCGAACCGGCAGAATAGCATACGTACTATCACGAGGCGAGGTCAGGCGGCCTTTGAGAAACATCGAATCTTGGCCTCCTTCCCCAGGGAGACAGGCAGGTCACAGAGTGAGATCGATCTAGGCGACCTCAGAGGCGATGATCGCATAAGCACTTGATATTTCTGATTGTTTTGCCATGAATCGCTTGAAATGTTTGTGGTAGGCTAATCGGGAAAGAGGAGCCTTTTCAAATGGTGTTGAGAATTCCCTCACGAGTCGCGCTGCCCTTTGGATATCGGATCTCCGTTCGCCAACTCTCCGACTCTGAAATGGATCGCCGTGATCCGAATGCCGACGGGATCTGGGACGACGAGACAAAGACGATTTATCTCAGAAAACGCCTCCCGGTCACCAGGCGGCGCTATATTCTCGCCCATGAGCTTGGCCATGCGTGGCTCGATTGGCAACATCGCCATTTGGACAACGGAAAAGCCAAGACCTAGCCTCTCGACAGCTACGGCCCCTTTCAACTCTCTCGTCTGATTGCTTATTCCCTGGCGCTTTGGGCTAATTTGTGGATGACTGCCCATTCGGATTCCGTCACCGGTTGCACGGACAGCCGGGAGCCCTTTCGTAATAACACCATACCTTTCAGCTTGGGTTCCCGTCGAAGTTGATCCAGAGGCAGGCTACGTTTGAATCTCTCCCGATACTTGATATCGACCATATCCCATCGCGGAGCCGCTTTGGTACTGGCGGCATCATAGTGATGACTTCGCTTGTCAAATTGCGTGTCGTCGGCATAGGCCGTC
>DATIFR010000100.1:0-1999 GCA_035455145.1 Nitrospira sp. | reverse complement strand
GCGCCGACGCCGACGAACATCTCGACGAACTCCGAGCCGCTGATCGAGAAGAACGGGACCCCCGCCTCTCCCGCAACGGCGCGCGCCAGCAGCGTCTTCCCCGTCCCCGGTGGCCCCACGAGGAGGACCCCCTTCGGCATCCTCGCGCCCAGGCGGCCATACTGGCCGGGGTCCTTGAGGAAGGTTACGATCTCCTGAAGCTCCTGCTTCGCCTCGTCCACCCCGGCGACGTCGGCGAAGGTCACCTTCGTGTCCGTCTCGACGAATACCTTCGCCTTGCTCTTCCCGATGGACATGAGCCCGTCCGCCCCGATCCGGCCCGCCATGCGGCGCGACATATAGATCCAGATCCCGGCGAAGAGCGCGACGGGGACGATCCAGGAAAGGAGCGTGGGGAGCCAGGTGCTCTCGACGTGCCCGGTGAACTTGACGTCGTGGCGGGAGAGTTCGGCCACGAGGTCCTGCTCCACCCGGTTCGTGACGAACCGTTTCTTCCCCCCTTCGGGTTCCTTGAGTTCGCCCTGGATCCGGTCGGCCAGAACGACGACTTCCTTGACCTTTCCCTCCCGGAGCAGCCGCTGAAAGTCACTGTATGGTATGGGCGCCACCTGCTGGAACCGCACGATAGCGTCGTGGAGGAGGAGGACTCCCAGCATCGCAAGGAATACGTACAGGTAATTGAAGCGGGTTTTGTCCACGGCCCGTTTCCTCCCCGGTATCGGGTATTGCGCCTGAAATAACGCCTTAGATGCACGCCCCGCCGAGGGAGGTTTCAACCGTTCAACCTCTGACCTGCCCCCCTTTTTATACCAACTGACCTGCCCCCCTGAATGATGGCAGCGTATTGTCCACGTCGAACAGAAAAACGGTTTTGGCTGGAACCGACCGCTTGGAAGTATTCCTTTTCATACTATCGTATCGCTGCGACTCGCTTCTCTTCCAGCGAGTTCAACAAAACATCGAATGCCTTGCCGAACTTTTCGACGCCTTCGTCTTCGAGTTGCTGGGTTGCCCTGTCCAGATCAATCCCTGCTTTAGATAATCGTCGGAGTGTCCCGGCGGCCTTCACTCCGCCTTTGCTCAAACGAGACGCCGGTTTACCGTGGTCTCGATAGGCGGCGAGTGTCTCAAGCGTGACCGTGTTGATGGTTTCAGGCCCGATGAGAGGTTCCACGTATTTCAGATCACTGTAAGCGGGATTTTTGGTGCTTGTGCTGGCCCACAGGAGGCGTTGAATTCTCGCGCCTTGTTCCTTGAGCTTGCGGAAGCGTTCACTGTTAAATATTTCTTTGTAGATCCGATAAGCTGCTTTGGCACTGCAGATCGCCACTTGTCCGTGGATGTTTTCGACGAAATCAGCCTTCGATTTGTCCACTGCCATCGTTTTCTCTAGCATCGGATCGAGCAACGTGTCGATTCGACTGAGGAAGAAGCTGGCGACGGAGGCCACGGATTTCATCGGTTTGTTTTGTACGGCTAGAGTTTCGAGGCCGGCGATGTATGCTTCGGCCACCTGCCGATACCGGGGAAGCCCGAAGAGCAAAGTGATGTTGACGTTGATTCCCTCGCCGATGAGTTGTCGAATCGCCGGCAATCCTTCAATGGTTCCAGGAACTTTAATCATTACATTCGGGCGGGCCACGGCAACCCATAGCCGCCGTGCATCGGCGATGGTCCCCACGGTGTCATACGCGAGGTGGGGAGAGACCTCCAGGCTCACAAACCCATCTGTACCATCCAGCCGATCATAGACGGGACGAAAAAGATCGGCCACACCTTGAATATCCTCCACCGTGAGGGCTGAGTATATCTGGTCAACATTCTTGCCTTCCAGCGCCAGTGCGCGGATGGCGTCGTCGTAATCGTTGCTGCCTGTAATGGCCTTTTCAAAGATGGACGGATTGGAGGTCACGCCGCGCAGACCGTCCTCTTCAATGAGTTGTTTCAGTTCACCCGATGAAATCATCCCGCGCCGGATGAAATCCATCCAGATGCTTTG
>DATIFR010000099.1:0-5205 GCA_035455145.1 Nitrospira sp. | reverse complement strand
CTATGCGATCAATCGAAAGGTCTGGGCGGTATGGCCGAAGAAGTAGCGATCGACATCGTCAAAACGTTTCCCGGTCGTGCGCGTATTCATGTGGAACTCATGTATCAGCTCGACCAAGCGACGTCTCTCGTGCTTTTCGGTCCATCCGGATCAGGCAAGACGACATTGCTCCGGTGCATCGCCGGACTCGAATGGCCGGAGGAGGGAACCATCCGTTTCATTTCGAGGACTTGGCTCGACACGGCCGCACGGATTCGCGTGTCTCCGCAGGAACGGCAGATCGGCTACATGCCTCAGGACTACGCACTATTTCCAACCTACTCGGTGGCAGGCAATATTGCCTACGGGCTGAGCGAGCTGCCTTCTGCCGCCCGAACGAAGCGAGTCGAGGAAATGATCGAACTGTTTCATCTGCAGGGATTGGAAAGAGCCAAACCAGGAGAATTATCGGGTGGTCAACAACAGCGGGTGGCTCTGGCAAGGGCTGTCGCACCGCGGCCGCAGTTGCTCTTACTGGATGAACCGCTGTCGGCGTTGGACGTTCCCACTCGGCTGCAACTTCGAGGAGAACTCCGGGAGCTGCTCAAGCAACTCGCAGTGCCTTCCATGGTTGTCACGCACGATTGGGCGGAAGCCTTGACGTTAGGCGATGCCATTGCGGTGATGCAGGGCGGGAAAATTCTTCAGACCGGTTCGCCGCAAGACGTCTTTTCTCGACCGGCTAATGCAGAGGTCGCGCAGATTGTCGGCATTGAGACGGTCGTGCAGGGACAGGTGACAGGGAATGAGAACGGATTGGCCACCGTCCGTGTGAATGGCACGACGTTGAAAGGCTTAGGCCAAGACCTCAACGGTTCATCCGTCTACGTGTGTATTCGCGCCGAAGATGTTTTGCTCGAGCAGGCAGGGAGCGGAGTCACCAGCGCGCGCAATCATCTGGCCGGCCGCGTGACGGAGATATCGCCTCAGGGCGTCTTGGTGAAAGTGACGGTCGATTGCGGATTTCCGTTGAGAGCGCTGATCACGCGAGGGGCCAAGGAGGATCTCGGGATTGAAATGGGCTCTCCGGTCGTCGCCGCGATCAAGGCCGGGGCGGTGCATTTAGTCGGGCGTGTGTCGCCATGACAGAGACCAAGCGCGGTTTGTCGCTCTGTTTTGTACCTGCTTGATTGGTTGTTCCGCTCTTCCCCAGCTTCTGTGGATAACCCTGTGTGTAACGATGAGGCCAATGAAGATACCGGTGCATTTCAGCCTAGCGGCGACCTGTTTGCCTATTTTTTAGGCATTGGGTAAGTGTTGTATCTCCCCCCTATATCTTGTGGTTCTTCCTGGAGAAAGCGGACAAATGGTTATTCGCATGCTGGCAGCGATGTTTCGTGATGTCAGATTCGCATTGCCTTGTCCGGCTTGTCGTTTCGGTTGAAGTTATACACAGACTCCGCGCCGCAACAGCCGTTTCCCAACCATATAAGGAGAGCAAACACAGGGCTTGACAAGGTGTTGTCCTGTGTGTAACCATTGGTTACATCATGAAGCCGACTGATCTCAAACGAATTCGCGAGCAACTCGGACTCACGCAGCAGCAATTGGCCGATGCGTTGCGCACGACGCGCGTGTCGGTTGCGCGATACGAAGCGGGAATGCGGCGGATTCCCGGCATGGTGAAGGTGGCGATGGATCAACTGGGCCGGTCGCCGGAAATTCCGATGGCGGGGATGGTCGCGGCCGGTTCGCCGATTGAACCGGTGCAACAGTCCGAACTTGTCGACGTGCCGCCCAGTATGTTGCGGGGTGGGAATACCTTTGCGTTGCGGGTGAAAGGGGAGTCGATGAAGGACGATGGGATTCTGCCTGGTGATCTCGTCGTGGTGCGCAAGCAGGAGACGGCGCAGAACGGACAAACCGTCGTGGCGCTGGTTAACCACGAAGCGACGATCAAGACCTATTTCAAGAAGCCGGCACATATTGAACTGCATCCGGCGAATGCGGCGATGCAGCCGATCATCGTGCAGCCGTCGGATGCGTTTCACATCGAGGGGGTATTGGTCGGGGTCATTCGACATTGCGCAATCTAAAGAAGGAGGGAACGATCATGGTAGAACGGAATGTGGCGACCAAAGAACAGTTGATGGACCTGGAGCGGACCGTTGGTGCGTTGCATGGACGGTTGCGGGATATGCAGTGGGAGATACAGCAGGCGAAAGCCGGTTCACTGACGGAGCGGTTTTGGAAGAATCTGATGAGCCCCTGGCAGGGGAGCGAATTTATGTCGGCGGTCTGCAATAGACGGGCTCGGCCGAACACCAAGGTGGTGGATCATGTTGGTACAACCAGACACTGAGAAGCGAATGACGGGAGCCTGTTCCGATTGCGGTATGACGGTGCGGCAGCGGATCGAATGTGTGGACGGGATGACCCATTCGACGCTAGAGCTGTGCGAAACCTGTTGGAATGCCTATCGGCAACGACAAGTCTTTGCCGGTGGGTGCTGCGGATAACAGAGAGGTGTGCCATGCGAGCAGTTGCCGAGACAGCCAGGCTGCCATTTTCTGATCGCCGGAGTCAGGAACCGGCTTCACGCGTTGAGCGTGACGCGGTGCGGGATTGGTTTCTGGCGCTTCGCCATGCCCAGGTGCCCTTTCATCCGGACGACCGGTTGCTCCTCCTCTACGGGCATCCGCTGGTCTTTCGGTTGGGCCTCTATGCGGCGACGGAGCGAGTGTTGGCAGGAGAGTCGGTGCTCTACCTCGACGGCGCCAATACCTTCGACCCCTTCGTGATCGGGCGATTGGCTCGGGCCCATCGTCAGCAACCCCGCAAGGTGTTGACGATGATCCATGTCGCCCGCGCGTTTACCTGCCATCAGATGGAGCGATTGGTCTCCGACTGTCTGGCGGCCGCGCTCGATCGATACCAGGCGCGCATTGCGATCTTGTCCGGATTGTTCGACACTTTCTATGACCAGGCGGTGCCGGAACAAGAGGCGCTACGGCTCTTCGGTCGCATGATGGAAGGGGTCAAGCATTTGACGCAGCAAGGTTATACGCTCCTCTGTTTGTGCCCGCCGGCTCCGATTCTGACGCGTACAAGCCGGCGTTGCCTTGATCAGTTACGGGGACAGGCCGATCGAGTGATCCGTGTGCATGAGGAGCAGGGATTAGTGAAACTGGAAGAAGAGGGTCGTCAGGCCGGTCAAACGTGGGAAGTCGCACGCTCAGTGTTGGAGTATCGATAGTGCTATGGGGCGGACCCTCACCACCTTTACGCAGTTGGTCCAGCAGGAGATCGCGAGCTGGCGGCGGTATCGGCGCGCGCTTCGAGCCGAAGACCAGCAGGCATTGGACGACTTGTTTGCCGCCGCTCGCCGACACTCAGCCGCCGGCGCCTACCTGGCCCGCGATATGCCTTTCGAGGTGATGCTGCTCTCGATGCTGTTGGAACATCAGAAACACCTTCACGCGCTGTCTCGTGCGATAGCCGATCGCGATGCTCATGGCTCTGTCCCACCATCTCACGGGGTGGCTCCTTGATACCTACCCTGTTTATGTCGGCATGGCCGTCTGGCTTCTCGCTGACAACGGCGTTCGCCATCGCCTGATCGATCCCTATACACCGGCCTTTTATCTCGCCGGATCTCATACAGACTTGACTCATGCCACTCATCTCCTGACGCGACGTCACATCGCCCATCGTTCTCGTATGGTCCCACGCCGGGAATTATGGGATGCCGAGACGATTCCGGTGTGTGAAGTCGCCATCGTCCATCCGACGCAGTTTCATGACGCCGTCATGCTCGTCATGAAGTCGCTTCCCTGCCTTCGTTTCTATCAGGCCGATGTGGCGTTGCCGCAATTGTATTTCTACGATCGCCGTCTGTTTCCTTTCTGCCGTTGTGAAGCGGATGTCACCGGCGACGCCATCATTCGGGCTATTCAGGCGTGCGATTCTCCTTGGGAGACGGACTATCGCTTGCCGCCGTTGTCCATTATGGAGCTGATGGTAGAAGGAGCCTCGCCCAATCCCAATCATGGCGGTGTCTTTCATCTCCTTGTTCGAGTCGAAGGGAGGGAGCGATATCTGGAAGGGGATAACGCGACGGAATTTGTGCAGACGGTGAATGGACTCCTGCGCCGGTACGATCCGGATGTGCTGCTGACCGATTGGGGAGATTCCTACATTCTGCCGCGGCTGATACATCTCGCGCAGTCAGTGGGGATGTCACTGGAGCTCAATCGCGACACCGCGCAATCGGTCGCAGTCCGATCAGCCAGGTCCTATTTTTCTTATGGGCGCGTGCTGGCCCAGGCCGGTGCACGAACACTGTACGGACGGCTCCATCTCGATCGGCATAATTCCTTTGCACTCGCGGAAACCGGATTGGCCGGCCTGTTCGAGCAGGCGAGGGTGACGAAGGTGCCGATTCAGCAGATGGCGCGCACGACGACCGGAACCGGTATCACCTCGATGCAATTGGAGCGCGCTCATCAGGGTGGAATTCTGATTCCCTATCGCAAGCAGCAGGCGGAGGCCTTCAAAACCGCCTTTGAACTGTTGGAGACAGATCAGGGAGGCCTCACCTATGCGCCGCTCTCCGGCTATCACGAGCAGGTCGGCGAACTCGATTTTGCCTCCATGTATCCCACCATCATGACGCGGTTCAATGTGTCGCCGGAGACGGTCAACTGTGTCTGTTGCGAAGATGACCCATCCGCGCGCGTACCGGAAATTTATCACCATACCTGCCGAAAGAGGCAGGGCTTGGTTCCACAAACGCTGGAGCCTCTTCTAGCGAAGCGTGCGCGGTACAAGCAGCAACTGAAGACCATCACGAATGTCATGGTACGGCACGTCATCGATCAACGGCAGACTGCGCTGAAATGGCTGCTGGTCGTGTCGTTCGGCTATCTCGGCTACAAGAATGCTCGGTTCGGGAAAATCGAGGCGCACGAGGCGGTCACGGCCTATAGCCGCGAGGTCCTCTTGCGCGCGAAAGAAATTGCGGAAGCCCAGGGGTTCCGTTTTCTGCACGCGATTGTCGATTCACTGTGGCTGCAGAAGCAAGGGGCTGCCCGGGAGGACTATGAGAATCTCGCGTCGGCGATCAGCGCGCAAACTGGGCTGCCGATTGCCGTGGAAGGGCTGTATCGTTGGATCGGCTTTTTGCCCTCCCGGGTCAACCCGCGCATGCCCGTACACAATCAATTC
>DATIFR010000098.1:0-1610 GCA_035455145.1 Nitrospira sp. | reverse complement strand
CGTTGGGCCGACCATCGGGCCGGAGGCACAGAGTTGTTCTGCCGGACCGCTTGCTGCCATTGACGTACGTACCATTTGTGGTACACTCCATCCATGACGGAGCCTCCAACGAGTAGAGAGCCAATTCTGTCCGTGGTTTTCTACCGCACCGAGGCCGGAAATGAACCGGTGCGCGAGTGGCTCAGGGGCCTGCCGCGGGAGGATCGCAGGGTCGTCGGTCAGGATATTAAGACGGCGCAGTACGGCTGGCCGCTGGGAATGCCCCTTATCCGGAAACTGGAGCCCGGCTTGTGGGAGGTCCGTTCCCGTCTCACCCAGGGCATCGCGAGGGTCTTGTTCACAGTCGACGGTAGCGTGATGGTGTTGCTGCACGGCTTCGTCAAGAAATCGCAGAAGATGCCGCTGTCAAACCTCAGGACGGCTCGGCAGCGTCTGGCAACCCTGCGCGAGGAGTAATGGGATGAAGAAGAAGCATCTGGGGAGTGACTTTGACGACTTCCTGCGAACTGAACGCCTCCTTGAGGCTGCGGACTCTACGGCCGTCAAACGAGTGATCGCTTTCCAGATCGCCCAGGAAATGCACCGCCGCCGCCTCACCAAATCGGAGATGGCTCACCGCATGAAGACCAGTCGACCAGCGCTCGATCGCCTGCTGGATCCTGCGAATGGCTCCGTGACGCTCTCGACCTTGGAGCGGGCCGCTTCGGCCGTCGGCAAGAAGCTCAAAGTAGAACTGTCGTAAGGGGGTTGGCCCAACAAGCGCATCAACACAGACGCGGCTTCGCCACGCTGGTCATGCGCAAGGCGTTAGACGGAGGATGGTAAATGCCTCCTCGAGCGGCCGTAGCCGCGTATCTGCTCCTCGCCACTATTGCAGCCTGCGCAGGCCCGCTTAAGGTGTCAAGCTCATGGACGTCACTCGAAGACGTGTGCGGGCCTGTCTTCGTCGAATTGATTCCTTATTCTTGGGTCGATGAGCATTACTTCATCAGTCTCGACGGGCACGACCCCTCAGATGCCTACATTTCCCATCTCAAGGATTTGGCTCATGCTGCGCATCGCTCTGCGAACCTTAAGAAGCGTTCACAACTCGCGGCGGACCAAGCCAGTCAACCGTTGCTCAAGGCAGTCAACATATCTTGTGGCAACCTGCGCTGGGAGGGGGCGGACAGAGTGCGCGTTGCCGCGGGCGGTCTCATTGCGCCAATGCCCGGACAACGATTTGCGCTCGGGGGATCTGGTAGCGATTTCGTGCTTGAACGGCGAAACGGGCAATGGGCTATAGTTGCGCGCGAAGGATTCTGGGTAAGCTGACGGTATCTCGTCTAACGATCGCATCCAACCGATGGCCTTCGGCCACGGCTGATACCGAACGTTAGGAAGCACGATTGAGGCAATCGCGGACCTACCGGACGCCACCGCATGAGGAAGCGATGAATGAGCACCGCAGCATGAAAGTCCTTATCGTGTTGATAGTCTTCCCTGCTCTCGTAAGTATCATTTTCACGTTTATGGCCCTTCCTGCGGGCCTCGTGCTCACCCCCTTGTTCGCGAGGGCCGGTGTGTGGTCGGAAACACTCAGCAACGTGTTTGTCGGCATTACCCTCCTG
>DATIFR010000097.1:0-17787 GCA_035455145.1 Nitrospira sp. | reverse complement strand
TATCGTTTCGGTGAATGGGACTTTGCCCGATTGCTCACAGCGGTCGCCGATGTGCCGGGAATCGAACGCGTGCGCTTTACCTCTCCCCACCCCAAAGATTTCCCTCCTGCCTTGCTGGAGGCTGTGGCCACACACCCACACATTTGCAAACACATTCATTTACCGCTGCAATCGGGAAACGATCGTATTTTGGAGATGATGAATCGCACCTATACGAGGAAGGAATACTTGGCCCTCGTCGATCAGATTCGGGCGATGAATCCCGATATCGCGCTGACAACCGACGTCATTGCAGGCTTCTGCTCGGAAACCGATGCCGAGTTTAGCGATACCTATGCACTGCTCGAAGAAGTCCGATTTCATTCTGCGTACGTATTCTTGTATTCGGAACGGAAGAACACGATCGCGGCCAGAAAATTCGCCGATGAGATCCCGGACCAGGTAAAGTCCAAGCGAGTGACGGCACTTGTGGAACTCCAACGCAGGATCTCCACTGAACGGAATCGCGAATACCTCGGAACTACGTTGCGCGTATTGGTCGAAGGCGACGCCAAGAAGTCTCACCTGCAAGCAATGGGGAAAACGGACGGAAACATCACGGTTGTGTGGGAAAAAGCTGCAGCGCCATGCAGTCCCGGTCAGATCCTCTCGCTGGAAGTCTATGACGCCTCGGCATCGACGCTTTATGCAAGACCGGCATGATGCGGCAAAGCAACTCTAGCCAATGTGCTTCGTTCCGTCCTCCCGCATGCAAAAACGAACGGAGCTGCACGAGAATCGTCACTCCCTAGCAGTCTTCTTTATATCTCCCCCCTATCCTCTACTGGTATTTTCCACGTCGATAGCCCTGCACGTTTTATCTCGATGCCGACCTTGGCACTCCACTCATCATTTTAAAAAACGCAAGCTAGGCCACGAATTAACAATGAGTTATGAGTTATATTTCAAGTTACTTCTTCCGCTTGAGCTCCTTCGTCAAACTAACTCTGTTTTCTGTTTCTGAGCCCATTCCCTACTGATATCACCAGCCATCAAGAGCAAGCGCTAGGGGCACAATCTTTGCTTGCCTTTAGAGGGACTTATACTAGCTTAACCCTACCCATCATGGAGCGTCGCTATGAACTCAGCCTCGAACCAGCCTCAAAATACAGAGAAGGAATCTTCCACTTCGGTCAGCCTTGAGACCATCATTGCGATGGGCCTCTTCGGATGGCTGGCACTCAGCATGACGCTCATGGGTCTGGGAATTTGGTAGACCTTCAACGAAATCGCACGTGACATTCATCTGCTCGTTATCGTTCCAATCCTCATTCCGGAAAAGGAGACCCCCCCTATGCCGACCCGCTCGTTTCCGACAAAGACTCTCCTGATGCATGTCTGCCTCGGAGCCGCGCTTGTCATGAGCGGCTGTTCGAGCACATCGAAAATCGCTCAAAACGCCAAAGGCAGCGTGTACCTGGAAGAAGTCATGGACTGGTCTTTTGAAGCAAGTCACCCAGCCGTGATCGATCAACTCACGATCATGAAAGTCGTCAAGGGAGTCTACGGCGACGGGTCATCGAGAATGTCCGCCGGTGGCAGCAAGCCGATGAGAGTGTTCAGCGATGAGGATGCGGAGTTTCTTGCTCCCCTGCTCGCACAAGGCTTATCAAAAGCGAAACCCGAACAACTCGTCGGGTTCCGCGTATCCTCATCGGCAGGGTCAGGCTCTGAGCCCACCGCGGGCAGCATCTATGTCCGGCAAGGGTTGATCCACTTCACAATCTCAAAGGGTGCCGGCTCGACAACGTTCGCGCCGGAATCAGCCGCGCGCACGGAATACGCGCCTTCCTATGCAGCAGGAGGGATGGGGGGCGTGACCGCCCATGTCATCGACCTCCAAGCCTTGGCAAAGGCCCCTATGCCGGCGGCCATGCCGGTGGCAAAAACATCACAAAAGACCGCGACGATCCTGACGGCTGATTCGGCTAAGACTCAGCAGGCTCCAACGGCATCCGCCTCACTCGTCGACGAGAACCAGTTCCAGCAACGGGAGATCGACCAGCTCAGCAAGGCGAAGGAAACGATTGCTAAGAAGGATACCGAGATCAGCGTGCTGCGCAAGGAATCTGAATGGATGAAACGAGAACTGCGGGAGCGTGACGAGGAACTCAAAGCCCTGAAAGCCTCCGTCAAGCAGGCCCCCAAGAAAAAGCGGGCGGAGGCACGACCGACGCGCTGAAAACAGTCAGCCGACCTCTAGAAGTTCCGGCTGTAGCAACACGACTTCTCGAGATAGGGGCTGCCGAAAACTCATCCGGCAATAACACGCATACGTCACATACGTGTCTTGGAGACAATACCGGGCCAGCTCAAGCCCATGACCCTTTGCCCACATCGCCGCGACCTGTTCTCCACTGCCTGACTTGGTCTCCACGTTCAACGCGCGAGCCAGCACGTCCAGCTTGACCCAACCCCGCGTGTCCCAATTACTCCAAATCGCCATCGTATCGTATACCGGTTCGGTTCTGAACTTGGCCAGATTGATCTCCAGACTGGGCTTTACCTGCTGGATGATCGAGCGCTTCTTTATAAATGGGAGATCGAAGCCTAATCCGTTATGGGTGATGAAGAGGCTCGGGCGGTCCTGGGCAAGACGACTCCAAAATTGACGAAGCAGCTCCCGTTCGTTGCCACCGTACCACGCCACCGCTCCTCGCGGTTCCATCTGATCGGAAAATTCCAGCAGGCCGATGCAGACGATCGAGCTGAACGTGCCGTCGAATGCAGACTTGGCATATTGCTCGTCCTCGGCACGTCGTTCTTCTTCGGCTGCCCCAGCAGCAAAGAGATCGAACCCTTCTCCGCTTGGATCGGCGTCACCTTTCGTCTGAGGCTTGCCGACAAGCCTTTCCCATTCCTCCCTGGGCGCCTGAATCGTTTCAATATCGAGAACGACTTTCATGAATTCACTCCTTCGCGCTGCAAGGCATCGATGATCGGTCGATCAGCGGGAGGAAACTGAAAGCCGGCGAGTTCATGCGGATAGACCCACCGTATCTCGGCACAGTCGAGCGGAGACGCGAAGCCCTTTTCGATCCTGCAATGGAAGAAATGCAACTCCACCGCCTTTTCGGCATAGTCATGCCGGATGATCCGAAAGGGAATGGGGGTATCGATGCGAATGTTCAATTCTTCGAACAATTCCCGTTGCAGACATTCTTCCAATGTCTCTCCCGGTTCCCGCTTCCCTCCCGGAAACTCCCAAAAGCCGGCCAGATGCACGCCCGGTTTTCGTTTGGCGATCAGATAACGGCCTTTGTGGCGGATCAATCCTGCGGCGACTTCTACAACCTTCATGATCTGGCCCGTGGCTTGGGATTAAATGGATACGACCTGCAAAAGGACTTCATTGGGCAGCGGGAACATTCCGGGTTCCGTGCCGTGCAACAGGTTGCCCCGAAATCCATGAGGGCCTGATTAAAATCGTAGCCCTTGCCTCGTGGAATCAAATGTTCGGAAAGCTCCCACAATCCTGCCTTCCGGGTTTTTGGATCACCCTTCGCAACAAAGACCCGATGCAACACCCGCATGACGTTCGTATCCAGAATCGGCGCGTCTTCATTGAAGGCAAAGGAACGGATCGCTCCAGCTGTGTAGCGTCCGATCCCTTTAAACGAGAGCAGCTCTTCATGATCGCTGGGAAGTTTTCCTCCGTACCGGGCAACCGTTTCGCAAGCGATACCGTGAAGTCGTTCAGGCCTGATGTTGTATCCTAACGGGTACCAGGTCTGCTTTACTTCAGTCACGGGCGCGTCGGCCAAATCCTCAAAGCTGGGGTAGCGTTCGAGAAATTCATGATACTTCGGCACGACACGATCCACCTGCGTCTGTTGCAGCATCACTTCCGAAACCAGGATGTGATAGGGATCCGCCGTCCTTCGCCAGGGCAAATCGCGGCCGTTTTTCTCGTACCAGGCAAGCAACCGTCGTTGGAAGCGTCGTTTCATGCCAGTCTCCGGCATGAACGGCCTTTGAGATGGCTTCCTTTTTCGGCCTGCCTTCTTACGAGAGTTGTGTCGTAGAGTCATACTATACGCATTCTTGAACCCGCATTGTATGAAGCAACTGTCATAAAATCAAACCGCCAGGGGGGCACTTCCGAACGCCATCTCAGTTGAGATTGCAGGGTCTGTTCAGAGCACGATTCGCGTGGTAACGTGTGTATAGATTCAGCAAGGAGGGGAACCAAGAATCGTCTTATGACAGGGATGGAAGCCTCACCGTTGCGATCTCATCACCATTGGTTGCTCGCAGCAGTTTGCCTGAGTGCTACAGCATTGACGGCAACTCCCGCTCTCGCCAACAAAGCCCAGGTTCCCTGGGAATGCTCCAACTACAGCGATGAAGCCCAAACCCGCTGCCTTAATGCCTTCATTGAGCAACAGCGAGAACAGATCGGCAAACTCGAGGGCCAATTACGCGCGCAACAGGAAGCCGTCGGACAACTCAAAGGTCAAATTGATCGACAGGCGGCTGCGACGGCCGGCATACAACAGCAATTGTCGCAACGCCCGACGACGGTGGTCGTGCCAGGGCCTTACGCCTTCACCTATGTCTATCCGCCAGTTGGATTGGGTTTCTATCTGGGCAGCCCCTGGATCTACGGGCCACCCTCTTTCTACGGCCGGGTGTATTGGGGCCCCCGTTATCACGGGCGTTGGGGTCGCCACTGGTAAGCGAAGCGAATAGGGGAGACATCACCAATCTGCCGCCCATCGGTCCACCACGATCTGGTGGACGACAGCATATTTCCCCAAAGTGGCGAGATAGATTGCGGTCTCTGCGATATCGAACGGGCTGATCTTCTCACTCCTCAGAATCTCTTTCTGTGACGCATCGACCAAGTCGTTTGCAACTCCCCCGGGACAGATCGCGCTCACCCGGATGCCAAACGGCCGACCTTCTTCCGCCAACGATCGACTGAGCGCCATGACTCCGTGTTTCGAGGCGCTGTAGGCGCCCGTTCCTGCCCAGGCCTGCACACCAGCAACACTGGACATGTTGAGAATGACTCCCCCGCCCTGCTTCTTCATGTGTTTGAACGCGGCCCGACAACAGAAGAAGGTTCCTCGGAGATTCACACTCATGACATCGTCAAACGCCTTGGTCGTCGTTTCAGCGATCCGTCTCCCTCCAAAAATCCCCGCGTTGTTGACGACGATATCGACACGACCATACTGCTGAATGGTCTTTTCGAACAGCGCATCGACCTGCTGTTCATGACTGACATCTGTTTGAATGACAAAGGCATCGCCACCCTTTTGGCATATCGTTCTGGCCACTTCTTCACAGAGCGATTTCCTCCTCGCCGCCACCACAACCTTTGCTCCCTCTTCGCCAAAACGAAGTGCGATAGCCTTGCCAATCCCGCTGCTGCTACCTGTAACAATCGCAACCTTGTCCTCTAATCGCTTCATAGTCGGCCGCCGATCACAAATGGTTGTATTTCCATTACAAAATCAATGATTTCTTTGACAAATGTTCCCTTCACCATTAGGCTTTCACTCTGAAGTACCAGTCGTTCGTCTTACGCATTTCATGCTGGCCCTTCCCGCATAATCACTGGAGCAGTGATATGGGCGTCAAGGATCAGCGGGAACATGACCGATACCTAGTCGAATTCCCGGCCACCTTTGCCGGTGAGTGTGCCGGCGTGGGGATCGTATACAACCTCGGAATGGGAGGATGCAAGATCGTCACGGATTGTCCCCCCCTAGTTGGGGCGATGGTCGCGATCTATCTGAAAGTTCCTGAACAGACCTTCGCCATTACCATTCGAATGGCGACGGTACGTTGGACGATGGAATACGAGTTCGGAGCGGAATTTCTCGGAATGGAAGAATTAGAACGGGATCGTCTCACAAAGTTTCTGGAGGGGTTAGAGGCTGCAGCCGCTTAACCTAGAGGAAACGATTGAAATATGGTTACTCGAAAGCACAGACGTTTTGCCGTTACCATGCCCAGCACCTTGGTCCAGCGAGATCAGTTCCGTCACAATGGATCGATTCGTGATATTTCTGCCAGAGGTTGTCGCGTCGAGAGCATGATCTCGCCGTTTACCGGCATGCAGGTCACGCTCCTCCTTCACGTGCCGGGCGAGCCCAATCCCATCATGATCGAGAATGCGGCGGTCCGATGGTGCGGCGCTCAAGGTATCGGCGTCGAATTCCTGATCGTGGCCCAGCCGGAACAGGATCGGCTCGGCCGGTTTATTAAACGGCTCGAAGCCGCGGCACCCTCGAACTGATCCGGTTCAGCACATTGCATTTCATCCCCTGCCTCCGTATCCTTCCATTTCATGGACCTTGCTTCTCTCTCGCCGGAACAGCTCAAAGAATTGGTGCGCGGTCTCGTTGATGATCGGTTGCGTGAATTGATCGGCGACCCGGACCTCGGCCTTGAGGTTGGGGAAGCGCTTCGAACGAGACTCAAGTCCTCGCTGGCCAACAACGCGCGATTGTCGGGGGAAGAGATCGCCGAGAAGCTCGGCCTTCACTGGTAACACTCGATGGCCTGGTATCGCCTGACATTTCAGCCCGCCGTCGTCCAGGATCTCGCCGCCATCGGCACACCGATGGCGCAACGTCTTTTTGATAAAACAAAATGGATCGCGTCCAACGTCGAGAACCTCCGACACGAAAACGTCGACGCAGCCTTACCCGGTATACACAAGTACGCGGTTGGCGAATGGCGCCTCTTCTATGCGATCGATCAGGTCGAACATCTCCTCGAGATCCACGCGATCGTGCATCGAAACCAGCTTCGGACATAACCGGCCATCTATGTTCGGGGGTACACTCGTCAGACTGAACGATCAGGTATGTCAGCGACGTGGAGGCGAAATTGGCCGTGCGCTACATCTTCTAAATATCGACGTAACGCCTCTTTCACGACAGGAAAGGCGATCTCGCCCCACGGAATCTTGGCTCGCTCGAACAGTTGCACATCCAGGCTTTCCGATCCTGCTCCGTATTGCTTTGCGAGCAAGGCTCCCACAAAGGTCATGTATACCTGACCGATGTGGGGCAGGCTCAGGACCGAATGTAACCGGATGCCGGCGACTTGCGCTTGGGCCTCTTCCATGGTTTCCCGTCGTGCGGCCTGTTCGATTCCCTCGCCGATTTCCATGAAGCCCGCCGGAAACGTCCAGAGCCCGGACTTGGGCTCGATTGCGCGTCGGCAGAGCAGGATCTGGTCTTCCCATTCAGGAATGCAGCCCGCGACGATCTTGGGATTGTGATAATGAATAGACTGGCAGGTGCTACAGACGAACCGGGGCAGATTATCACCCGGGGGAATCTTCTTCGAAACCGGCTTCCCGCATTCGCTGCAATAATTCATAGCGCACCCCAGTAATACCACAGGCTCAACCGATGGATAGCACAAAACATCGATTCTTTGCACCCTGCCCGCGAGGTCTCGAGAGCGTCCTGGAAGACGAACTCCACGGTCTTGGTGTCCCGGCCACCACCAAAACCGACGGTGGCATCGCGTTTCATGCTCCGTGGTCCAGCATGTACTGGGTCAATCTCAACAGTCGCATCGCCAGCCGCGTGCTTTGGGAGGTCGGCCACAGCCCCTACCGCTCGGAAGAGGATGTCTATCGTGCTGCGTATTCGCTGGCCTGGCCTGACTGGTTTCTGCCGTCGCAGACCATTAAAGTCAAGGTCAGCGCCCGTCACTGCCCGCTCAAGAGTTTGGACTTCGTGACGCTCCGGATTAAGGACGCGGTGTGCGACAAGTTCGTCTCCGTTCGCCACAAACGTCCGCCGGTGGATACCCAACGGCCCAATATCAAAATCGACGCGTTTCTCGATGCCACCACCGTCACCTTCTATCTCGATACCTCCGGCGAACCGCTCTTCAAGCGGGGGCATCGAATAGCGACGGTCGACGCTCCGCTGCGTGAAAATCTCGCGGCCGGATTGATCAAGCTGAGCGGCTGGACTCCCACCGACGTGCTGCTTGACCCCATGTGTGGAGGCGGCACGATTCCGCTGGAAGCCGCGTTAATGGCCCGCCACATCGCGCCTGGGTTCTCGCGGACTTTTGCGTTTGAGCGGTTACTTCTTCATGACGCCAAACGTTGGGGAAATCTCCGTGAAGTTGCTCGCCTCAAGCAAAAACCCGAAACTCCTGTCGCCATCTATGCTTCCGATCAAGATCCCGCGGCCATCAAGATCGCCCAGCGAAACTTTCAAGGAGCCGGCGTGGCCATCGACATTCGACTCCGTCAAAGCAATATCCTTGCTCTTGAAGCCCCTACCGAACAGGGCATCATGCTGATCAACCCCCCTTACGGTGTTCGCCTGAGTCAGCCGGATGAGTTGGAATTTTTCTATCCCAGGCTCGGTGATTGGCTCAAACAACGTTTTGCAGGATGGCGCGTGTACGTTTTTACGGGAGATGCTCGCGTTCCCAAGTTGATCGGTCTGGCTCCGACCAAACGCACACCTCTTTTCAATGGAGCACTGGAATGCCGGCTCTATGAGTTCATCATCGTGCAGGGGTCGATGCGGAAGAATCGTTCTTCTGTCCATGGCAATCCATAACCGTCCACGCTATTCTCCATGACCATGACTAGCCGATGGCTCCTGCCAGTGACAATTGTGTTCCTTGTCTCCTTGCCCGGCTGTAGCATGGTTCAAGGCTTCTTTTCATTTCTTGGCCCCCCGGCAACTGCCACGCCGACCAGCCGCATGCGCGAATCGGCTTTGGAGCGTGTGACCCCGACGGTTCGGCATGACCTCGATCGCCTCGTCCCTGTTGCTCAGTCTGCTTTCATCGCAGCCCATGAAACAGTAGAAACGGTCCCGGCTCGATTCAAACGTCGCCTCGTCGTCGATTCGCTGAAGCAGCCATGGGAAGGTTTGCCCTTTCTGGAAACGCAAGGATTGCTCGTGGCAGAGCTGGCAGAAGGAGGAGCGGTGAGTTTGCCCGGTCTCCTCGATATTCTCGAGGCGGGGGTTGACCGGACCTCGGCGTTTCATAAATCGATCCCTCTGCCATCCAAACTCACCGCTCAAGAGCTTGCCACCTTCATGTTGGAAACACTGGAGCTCGCTTCGCGGCATCGGGAAAAGGCCGTGGAGAATCTCACGGAAGAGGAGGGACGCTTCCTGTTTCTTCACGGGAAGAACCTCGTCGAACAGTTTACTCCTCAGATCTCGACCTCCTCGGACCAGGCCATCGCCCGGGCCAAAGCCGATACGCGATTTACTGAACTCATCGAGGAACATGTCGATTATGCGAATCTCATTGCCGCAGCGCAGGTTCTAGCCAGATTGGCCAATGTCCCGTGGCAACAGTATGTACACATCGTGTTTCCCCGAACTGTGCCTTCAGTGCAAACTCCTGCCGGAATCACCGGCGATATTCTCTATGCCGAAGAGACTCCCTACGGCCTGATCGTCATCGGCGGGCCGGGGCCCAATACCTACGAGTTGGACAATCGCTTTGGACTCGTGATCGATGTGGGAGGCGACGATCTCTATCGGGGCATGATCGCCGCCTCCACTGATCCGGAGCATGGCAATGCGACGGTGATTGACGTGAGCGGAAACGACACGTACCAAGGTGCAGTCCTGGGGCTTGCCACGGGACGCCTCGGCGTCGGGCTCCTTATCGACCAGTCAGGCGACGACGTCTATCAACTCGACATGGGATCCGGAGGAGCAGGACTCGGAGGACTCGGGATACTCTTTGATGCCAAAGGCAATGATGTCTACATGGGAAGTCGATTCACGCAGGGCGCCGCAGTAGGAGGCCTCGGTCTCCTGTTCGATGGGGGCGGCAACGACCGGTACACGAGCCACGGGTTCTCCATCGGCTTTGGTGGCCCATTAGGAGTCGGCGCTGTCCTTGATGTGCAAGGAGACGATCAATACCAATGCGGCAACAAGTACCCGAGTGCCTACAATGCTGAAGACGCGCCGAACGGTAAGCCCGGTGACCCCCTCTTCCAGTACGACTGTTTCGGGTTGGGCACCGGTTCAGGGAAACGTATGCTGACCAAACGACCGGAGGGGCTCGTCCACAGCCTCGCCGGAGGATGGGGGCTGCTACTCGATATTGAAGGACACGACGACTATCAAAGTGCCAATTTCTCGCAGGGCCACGGCTACTTCTTCGGAGCCGGCATGCTCCTCGATCTCGACGGTGACGACGAGTATCACGCCGCTCGCTATGGACAAGGTTCATCCGCACACTACGGGGTCGCGCTGTTCACTGACCGTCACGGCGATGATCGCTACAGCTCAACCGGGCCTTTCTACAACAGCGGCGTGTCCTGGGACTATGGAGTGAGTCTTTTCCTCGAGAGCGGCAACGGCAAGGATCAGTACGACCTTGAGCGTTCGACGGGTTTGGGCGGCGCTGATCTTTCTGGCTGGGGTCTCTTCATTGAAGAAGGAGGTAACGATCAGTACCGGGTCAAGTCCGGATTTGGCCGCTCATCGGAGCAGGGCCTTGCCGCATTTTTTGACCTCAATGGAAAGGACACCTTCATTCTGCCGCAGAATTCGACCGGTCCGGTCGACGAATCACCTCGCAATAACCGCGTGCTGCGATACCCGAAGGGCGGACTATTTGTCGATCGGTGAACAACGTCTTGCAGTCAGACATCTCCATGATTAGGAACGGTTAATCCAGTCGCGTTGCGTCCTCCCCTTGACTTGATCTTGGTCGAACCTATCTCCTTCTTCACGACTCACGCATGTACCGTCTGATTACCGACCGAGCGAAGGGATGCTGACATGAATACCGAGACAAGAACTCTCACATTGCCGGTCCTACCGATTAAACGCACCGTGCTCTTCCCCGGCATCATGATGCCCCTGACGGTCGGCCGCGAACGCTCGGTCGCCGCAGTGAATGCTGCGATGCAGACGGAGGACAAGACGATCCTCGTCGTGGCCCAACGTGATCCTTTGACCGAAGAGCCGGGACTCAACGACCTCTATACCATCGGCACGAAAGCCACCGTCAAACAGCTAGGACGTTCAGACGATGGGAACATCCACGCCCTCGTTCAGGGACTCGAACGGGTTGCCTTGCTCAAGGTGGAGCAAGCCAAGCCCTATATTCTCGCACAGGCCCGCCGACTCGATCCCCCCACGAATGTCGACACAGAGGCCAAGGCTCTTCACCGGGCCATCCAGGAACTGGTTACAGACCTTCCGCGGCTGATTCAGGCACCGGGCATTCAAGAAGCGGCCGCAGCCTTCAACAATGAGGACGACCCTGTCGCACTGGCCTATCGCGTCGCCTCTCTGCTCAATCTCACCGTCCAGGAGGAGCAAAAGCTGCTCGAACATTCCTCCGCGACGGAACTTCTGCGGGCATTGTACGCGGCGCTCTCGAAAGAGATTCAGATTCTTCAGCTTCGCAATAAGATTGCCAGCGAGGCGCAGGCCAATATCGGCAAGAACCAACGTGAGTATGTCCTTCGCGAACAACTCAAGGCGATCCAGCAGGAGCTCGGCGAAGGCGAGGACGAAGAGAACGAGGTCGCTCGCCTCAAGAAGCAGATTCAGGAAGCCGACCTGCCCGACCATGTGCGCAAAGAAGCCGAACGAGAAATCACGCGTCTTGGAAAGGTTCCGCCTTCATCGCCGGATCACCAGGTACTCAGAACCTATCTGGAACTGGTTCTGGAACTGCCATGGAAGAAAGCCTCCGAGGAGCACCTCGACCTCGCCAAAGTTCGCCAGGTGCTGGAAGAAGACCATTACGGCATCAAAGAGGTGAAAGAACGGATCGTGGAGCATCTCGCCGTTCTGAAACTGAATCCCACGGCGAAGGCGCCGATCCTCTGCTTAGTGGGACCGCCTGGCGTGGGGAAAACGAGTCTGGGCCAATCGATTGCCAGAGCCATGGGAAGGACCTTCGAACGGTTCAGCCTGGGCGGAGTGCATGACGAGGCGGAGTTGCGCGGCCATCGCCGAACCTATGTCGGTGCGCTCCCCGGCCGAATCATTCAGGCCATGCGTCGAGCCAATGTCAACAATCCCGTGCTGATGTTGGACGAGGTCGATAAGCTGGGACGCGATTTCCGTGGCGATCCAGCGGCAGCGCTATTGGAGATCCTGGATCCAGCGCAGAATCACACATTCCGCGACCATTATCTGGATCTCCCCTTCGATCTGTCGAAGGTATTCTTCATTACGACCGCGAACACGCTGGACACGATCAGCCAACCCTTGCTCGATCGAATGGAAATCATCCGGGTGCAGGGGTACAGCGAGCGGGAAAAAGCCGAGATCGCCCGTCGCTATCTCTGGCCAAGACGGCTCAAGGAAGCGGGCCTGGATGCCAGCCAAGCACTGCTCTCTGACGAGGTCTTGAACCTCGTGATCAGCCGCTATACAAGGGAAGCGGGCGTGCGCCAGCTGGAGCAGATGCTCGGTCGCCTCACGAGAAAGGTGGCCTTGGCATTCGCGGAACTTCCAGAGGGCCAGGAACGCACCGCGGCGACCATTCAACCGGCCCAGTTGTCGGAATGGCTCGGGTCGGAGCGGTTCATGCCGGAAGAGGCTCGTAAACATTTGCCTCCAGGCGTTGCGACCGGTTTGGCCTGGACTCCGACCGGAGGAGATGTCCTCTATATCGAAACGACTCTGCTGCCGGGAAGCCATGAACTGACCCTCACAGGCCAGCTGGGCGATGTGATGCAGGAGTCTGCGCGCGCCGCGCGAAGCTATCTCTGGTCACACGCCGAAGGCATGGGACTCGATATCTCCCGCTTCAAACGTAACGGAGTGCATATCCATGTGCCGTCCGGTGCCATCCCGAAGGACGGCCCCTCAGCCGGGATCACGATGGCCACCGCGCTGGCTTCCTCGTACGAAGGAAAAGCCGTCCGCAGCGATACGGCGATGACCGGCGAGATCAGTCTGAGCGGGTTGGTCCTTCCGGTCGGAGGGATCAAAGAGAAAATGCTGGCGGCTCATCGCGCCGGTATCAGGCGGGTGATCCTGCCAAAAGCCAACGAGAAGGATTTGAAGGATGTGCCGCAGGAAGTGCGGGACGATATGACCTTCATTCCGGTCGAGCGGATCGAGGAAGTTCTTCCCGCTGCCTTTGATCACGACCGAGCCGCTCATGGAGCCTCAGCCCCTGAGCAGCCTTTGTCTGCGTCAGCCTAAAATCCAGGGACTCCGGAACCAACCTCCGGAGTCCCTCCCCTTCTTTCGTCCCCCTCGTCTTGCCCATCTGCCGACCGGTATGTAAGGATGACTCCGGCTTCCCGACTGACGTTGGGGAAGTCCCGCTGGAAAGGAGCAAACCCATGCCGCAAAATATTAACATCGGTCCGATTGTTAAAGTGGTAAAAACCGACGAAGAATGGAAGAAGCTCTTAAGCCCGGAGGCCTACCGGGTCTTGCGGCACGAAGATACCGAACGGCCCTTTACCAATAACATGCACGACAATAAGAAAGCCGGTATCTACTACTGCGCAGGCTGCGACCTGCCCCTGTTTTCTTCTGAGCACAAGTTCGACAGCGGAACAGGCTGGCCAAGCTTCTGGCAGCCGATCGACCCGAAAGTAGTCGAGACGACTACAGACTACAAACTCATCTTCCCCAGGACGGAAGTCCATTGTGCCCGCTGCGAAGGCCACCAAGGCCATATCTTCAAGGACGGACCGAAACCAACCGGCCTGCGATACTGCATCAACGGTGCGGCGCTAAAGTTTGTGGCGGCGTAATCCGTGTCGTTACAGTCGACGGCGGTATTCTTTCAACAAGCAGCGATCCATCACGATCAGCAGACCTGCTTGCTTGGCGCGAACAGCGGCGGCCTCGTTCACAATTCCCTCCTGCAACCAAATAGCCTTCGCGCCTTTCGTAATGGCCTCTTCGACAATGAGCAAGACCTCCTCGGCCTTACGAAACACGTCCACGAGATCTATCGCGTCAGGTACCGACGTCAGCGAGGGGTAGACCTGTTCGCCAAGTATGGTCTGTTCCTTCGGATTGACGGGAATCATCCGATAGCCCTGGGCCTTCATGTAGCCGGCCACTCGATTCGAGGGACGCGCGGGATTGGATGATGCCCCCACGACGGCGATGGTTCGACAGATACGGAAAATTTCATCGATGGTCGCAGCGTCATTGTCCTGCATGAGTTCAGACTCCTTCCGCCGACCGAACCCTACCATGTACCCGCGAATCCGCACAATTCCATCAGACCGGACTGTTCTCTTGACGGTGTCGACGGCATCAGGCATACCACCACAAGGTAATTCTGTGCGTGTCAGCCGTCCCGCAAACGTGAAGGAGTCGTCCCATGACAGAGGACATCCGCATAGGCTTCGTCGGTGTCGGTCGCATGGGCGCCAACATGGCCAGGCGCTTGAAAGACAAGGGTTACCATGTCACAGCGGTCTACGATCAGCAAGCCGCTGCCTCCAAGAGCCTTGCCGTCGAGTTACAGTGTGAAGACGCAAAGACTCCTGCGCGAGTAGCTGAATTATCCGATGTGGTCCTCACCGCGGTATCGGACGATGCCGCGATGCTCGAGATCTACGAACAAGGAAACGCCACGACCCTGCTGACCCATGCGAAAGGCCGCCTCTTCCTCAACTGCGCGACGGTAAGCCCTCAGATACACATCGATGTCGAAACGTTGGTGGAACGATATGGCGGTTTGAGCCTCGAAGCCTGCATGGCCAGCAGCATCACCCAGGCGCGTCAAGGCACGCTTTATCTCATCTGCGGAGGAAAACAAACCGCGTTCGATCGGGCCAAGCCGATCCTTCAGTCTCTGAGCAGTAACCTGCGCTATGTGGGAAAAAGCGGCGAGGCAGCCAAAGTGAAAGCGCTGGTCAACATGGTGATGAATTGCAACACGGCCGCGCTTGCGGAGGGCTTGGGCCTCGGTGAGGCGCTTGGGCTGGATCTCACGATGCTACGTGAAGTCTTCAGCCAAACCGGCGCGGCCTCACGCGTGCTGGAGACGGATGGCGAGGATATGCAGCTTCGAGCCCACGACTGCTACTTCTCCGCCGCCCATGCAGCGAAGGATTCAGGCATCGCTCTCGCCCTCGCCAAATCCGCCGGGCTCCGATTGCCCCTCGCCCAGGCCACCTTTGACCAGTACCAACGGCTCGTGGCTGCTGAGAAAGGCGAGTTGGACAAGTCAGGCATCGCCGAACTGACGTTTAAGGATCGAATGGGATAGTGCCCCGTCGAACGAAACGGCGATATGCCGGGATCGTCTTCGTCTACTTCAAGGCACAGCGTGAAACTCAAACAAAGAACCGCTGGATCTCTTCAACCGGCACAGAGCCAATGAGCAGATCGCCGGCCGGCGAAACAATCAAAGGAACCCCGGCCTGGCCCGTCGCATTCCAGGCCGCTTCCCATTCCCGGACGATGCGACGACTCTCTTCATCAACTTCGCCGACCGATGGCGCCATCGCCAAATGTGCCAATACAGACGGATCTGAGATGTCTCGTCCGTCACACCACAACGCTCGATAGATCTGCCGAACATACTCCATCCCCTTACTGCGATCCCGCCGCAGCCATTGGACAGCCTGTTCAATCGCCGGTTTCGTATTGGGCTTGCCCGACGGCAGCGCAATTGGAAGACCGGGCGCTACCAGTCGCACCACTGCAACCTCCTGTCGCAACTCAGCGCCCAGCGGTCCCTCCCAGGGCTTCATCGGCCGAGGCAGATGCGGCGCATGTTGCACGCCGCGCCATTCGCAATGCCCAAGTAGATCCATGTCGTACAGCCGTTCATGCAGAGCATAACAGAACGGAAAGTTGAAATCGCTGTAAAGAATGTAGGAATCACTCACAGGAATCCCTCTCCTCGCAAGACATCACGGTAGCGCAGGTCTCGGAAGATATTCCAATAGTCTTCTGCTATCGATGACATAACCAGCCTGGCAATCCCTCAAACCGGTATGTTATGTGAGCGCATGCCGATGCCGACCGTTCTTCTGCTCACACCGCCCTTGACCCAGCTGAATACGCCCTACCCTGCCACGGCCTATCTCACAGGCTTTCTCCGCAAGCATCACATACCAGTCTCGCAAGCGGACATCGGCATTGAGATGGTCCTCAAACTGTTCAGTCACCCGGGACTTGCCTCCGTCTTTGCCGAGGTACGGATGCGTAGAGATGATCTGCCGCCCGAAGCCAGAGCGATGCTCGAAGCCGAACAGTCGTACATGACTACCATTGATACGGTCATCGCATATCTTCAATCACGCGACCCGGCGTTGGCGCCGCGTATTGTTTCTCCCGGTTTTCTTCCCCGCGGTCCGCGCTTCCACCGACGCACGCGTAAACAGCCGCCGGAACAAGACCGCGCCACACAATTCGCGACGTTCTACCTCGAAGACCTGGCTGACTTGGTCCAGGCTGTCGTGTCGCCCCATTTCGCCCTGAGCCGCTATGCCGAGCACATCGCGCGAGCCGCCTCGTCCTTCGACCGGATCCTGGATGCACTGAACGCCGAGCCGACATTGACGGATCGATTCATGCTCGAAGCACTGTGGCAACACATCAAGCGGGCACAACCCTCTCTGATCGGCCTCACCGTTCCGTTCCCCGGCAATCTCTACGGCGCGTTTCGCCTTGCCCAGGCCATCAAGGCTCAGCGACCGGATATCGTCGTCGCGCTCGGCGGGGGCTACGCCAATACCGAATTGCGGCGCGTATCAGACCAGCGCGTGTTCGACTATGTGGATTTCATCACACTCGACGATGGCGAGCGGCCCCTACTTTCCTTGATTGAGCATCTGGCTGGCACCAGACCCAAAACCAAATTGACCAGAACCTTCCATCGTGAGAAGGATCACGTGGTCTACACGAACGATACATCCGATAGGGATTTCAGTATGGACGAAGTCGGCTGCCCGACTTATAGCGGCTTGGACTTGAATCGCTATCTGACGATCCTCGACAGCACCAACCCCATGCATCGTCTCTGGTCCGAAGGGCACTGGAACAAACTGACCGTGGCCCACGGCTGCTACTGGAAGCAATGTACGTTCTGCGATGTGGGGCTGGATTACATCGGCCGCTATGAGATGACGCCGACCGTTCGATTGATCCGACAGATCGAGCAGTTGATCGCCGAAACCGGCCGGCGGGGATTCCACTTCGTCGACGAAGCTGCGCCGCCCGCAGCCTTGAAAGCGCTGGCGCTCGGCCTGCTGGAGCGAGGGATCGACATTACATGGTGGGGCAACATCCGGTTCGAAGAAGCCTTTTCGCCTGACCTGTGCCAGCTCCTCGCTGCCTCAGGATGCATTGCCGTCACGGCCGGACTGGAAGCCGCCTCCGACAGAATCCTGGAGAAGATCAAGAAAGGCATCACCGTCGACAATACCGCACTTGTGTCGGCAGCCTTCAACGATGCCGGAATTTTGATTCACGCCTACCTCATGTATGGATGCCCTTCCGAGACCATTCAGGAAACCATCGATTCGCTCGAGCGAGTGCGGCAATTGTTTGCGGCAGGCCTGATGCAATCCGCCTTTTGGCATCGCTTTACTGCCACGGCGCACAGTCCGGTCGGGCTCCAGCCGGCACGTCACGGCATCCGCATTCTCGGACCGGCATTTGAGGGGTTCGCTGAAAACGATTTGACTCACGAGGATCGCTTTGGTCAAACCCCGAACTGGCTCGGTGAAGGTCTCCGCCGGTCGATGCTGAATTTTCTCGAAGGGCGGGGCCTGACGTTGGATGTGCGGCAATGGTTCGATTGTCCGGCGCCGAAACCTCA
>DATIFR010000096.1:0-4020 GCA_035455145.1 Nitrospira sp. | reverse complement strand
GCGATCAACGAGGGGAACTACCATAAGTGGCCGGCCGGGACGCGGCAGTACATCGACTCCCTCAAGAAACAGGATAAATCGACAGGGCGTCCCTATAGCGGCCGGTACTCCGGTTGTCTTGTTGCTGATGTCCACCGGATTCTCCTCGGCGGCGGGATCTATCTGTATCCAGGTGAAATCGAAAAGCCGGAAGGTAAGCTTCGTTTGCTCTATGAAGCCAATCCGATGGCCCTGGTCGTCGAACAGGCCGGTGGCCGGGCCAGTACCGGCTTGAAGCGGATTCTGGATCTCGAACCCAAGAAGTTGCATCAGCGAGTACCGTTGATCATTGGAAGTCGGGATGACGTCGCCGAAGCGGAGGAGTTCATCCAACAAAGGCGTTAATCGTGAATCGTTACACGTGAAACGAGACAAATTTTGGATGGCCCAGGTTCTCGACGATTGACGTTTAACGAATAACGTTTCACGTATCACGAATCTACAGGAGGTTGAGCATGGCTGATCGCGTGCAAGAGATCTTAAGTGGATACGGTAGCGACAATGCGGGAACGAAAGCCAACATCGGCCGGTTGTTGCGGAGCGGTAGATTAGCCGGAACGGGCAAACTGGTGATCCTCCCGGTTGACCAGGGATTCGAACATGGACCCGCGCGGAGTTTTGCGCCCAATCCACCCGGCTATAATCCGCTCTATCATTTTCAATTGGCCATCGATGCCGGTTGCAATGCCTATGCGGCGCCGCTGGGGTTCCTTGAAGCCGGTGCCAGCCACTATGCTGGACAAATACCCCTCATCTTGAAGTTGAACAATCATGATGTCCTCCACGATGAGAAGGATCCGCTGCCTTCGGTGACCGGAAGCGTCAAGGATGCGCTTCGCTTAGGCTGCTCCGCCGTGGGGTTTACGATTTATCCCGGCTCCTCCCATTGCAACGCCATGTATGAGCAGGTCCGTGCCATCGCGGAGGAGGCCAAGGATCACGGATTGGCGGTCGTGGTCTGGTCCTATCCCCGTGGGTCGGCATTGAGTAAGGAAGGGGAGACCGCGATGGACGTCGTGGCCTATGCCGCGCAGATTGCCGCTCAACTCGGCGCGCATATCATTAAGGTCAAGCTTCCGTCCGCGCACCTCGAACAGGCCGCCGCCAAGAAAGTCTATGAAACCGAACAGATTCCGATTAAGACGCTGGCCGAACGGGTCAAGCATGTCGTGCAGAGTGCCTTCGATGGACAGCGGATCGTCATATTTTCCGGAGGCGCCAAGAGTGAAGATAAGAATGTGTTCGAAGAAGCGCGGGCGATCCGAGAAGGCGGAGGATTCGGCTCGATCATCGGCCGAAATTCGTTCCAGCGACCCAAGGCCGAAGCCATCAAGTTCCTGAATACGATCATGGATATTTACGCCGGAAAAATTCAGTAAGGGTCACGTATGAAGCACGGTCGTTCTTGGCTCGTTCCGTTCATCCTCATCACTGTCGGGATTGTCATCGGCGTCGTCGTGGCGTCCGACATGGGTTGGTTGCCGACCGGCACGGCCGGACCGGATCCCATCCCGAACGGCATCGTCCGTCCCGTTGCCACAGCGCCGCAGATGCCGATGGGGGGAGGGAACGCGAAAAACTTCGTCGAAATTGCCAAGATGGTCAAGCCCGCCGTCGTCAATATTGCCGCGACCAGAAGCGGTAAAGCGGGAGAAGGCCCGCAATCCTCGCCGTTTGACGATCCGTTCTTTCGCAAGTTTTTCGGCGATGAATTTTTCAAACGTGACGCTCCGCAGCGGGAGCGAAAAGAACGGGGACAGGGATCAGGCGTGATTGTGGATCCGAACGGGTTGATTATCACCAACAATCACGTGGTGAATAAGGCCGACGAGATCAGGGTAATTCTCTCCGACAAGCGAGAGTTCAAGGGCAAACTGATCGGCACCGATACCAAGACGGATATCGCGGTCGTGAAGATCGAGGCGACAGGGCTCTCCACGATCCCGCTGGCTGATTCCGATCAGCTTGAAGTGGGCGAGTTCGTCTTGGCGGTCGGGAGTCCCTTTGGTTTGACGCAGAGCGTCACGATGGGCATCGTAAGCGCCGTGGGTCGAGCCAGCATGGGCATTGCCGAATATGAAGACTTTATTCAAACCGATGCCGCGATCAACCCTGGCAATTCCGGGGGGGCCCTGGTCAATGTGCGGGGCGAGCTTGTCGGGATCAATACGGCGATCTTCAGCCAAAGTGGCGGGAACATGGGAATAGGATTCGCCGTTCCCAGCAATCTGGCCCGCACCATCATGGATCAGCTGGTGAAGACAGGGAAAGTGGTTCGGGGCTGGCTTGGCGTTGCGATTCAAGAACTGACGCCGGAACTGGCGACGCAGTTCGGACTGGCGGATACCAAGGGGGTGCTGGTCAGCGATGTTATGGACGAGAGCCCGGCCAAGAAAGCCGGGTTTGAGCGCGCCGATGTGATTACGGAATACGACGGGAAGCCGATGGATTCTCCCACACATTTGCGGAATGCCGTCGCGCAAACGCCGATCGGGAAAAAGGTTACCGTGAAGTTGATTCGCGACAAGAAGCCGAAGCAGCTCGAGGTCACCATCGCGGAGCAACCGAAGTCGTTCGGGCAGCCCAGCGTCGAGGAGGGCGGCGAATCGACCGCGCCAACTGGAGTATTGTCGGATCTCGACGTCCGCGAGCTGAATGAAGAGCTGGCCGCTCGATATGGCTTGAAGACGACAGAACGCGGGGTCATCATCGTTCGGGTGAAACCCGGCAGCACGGCCGAGGAAATGGGCGTACGAGAAGGCGACATGGTTCTGGAAGTCAATCGCAAGCCTGTGAGCTCGTTGAAATCCTACGAGCGGGCAGTCTCAGGCCTCACCAAAGACCAGGCGGTCCTCCTGCTGCTCAAACGAAAGGGCCAGACGATCTATCTGACGTTGCGCCCGTAGGGATCGCTCCATCGCCTCGCGAGAGCGGGGCAATCGAGGGAGGAGGTAAAGGTATGGTATCGAGAGCCATATTCGTCCTTCTCAGTGCGTTAGCCGGCATGGCCTTGTTCATCAAGGCCGAAGGCGCTGACGCGTCTTATTGGTTGTACGGGTTTGGGATCGGGGCATCGACGGGAGGGCTCATTGTCGCCGGGGAATATGCATTACGAAACCTGTCATTCGGCATTATTGTGGGGGGAACCGCCGGTCTGGCGGTGGGCTTGCTCTTAACCGGTTTGATCGAGTGGGTTGGGGGCGAAATATTCGACGTCCAAACCTTCTTGTTTCACATCGGGGGGTTGGTCTTTCTACTGGGGTTCCCGTACCTCGGGTTGGTGTTTGGGGCGCGGTTCGGGAAGGAAAAGTTCCCCAGCGGCGAGCAAAAGTTTTTCGAGTTGACCGGGAACACGGTCTGTCCGAAAGTCCTCGATACCAGCGTGATCATCGATGGGCGGGTGGCGGATCTCTGCGAAACCGGATTTATGGAAGGGACCTTTCTGGTCCCTCATTTTATTCTCGACGAATTGCAGCATATCGCCGACTCATCCGACTCGTTGAAGCGGGCGCGGGGCCGACGCGGACTCGATATCCTCAACAAGATTCAGAAGATGGGCGATGTGGATGTGCGGATCATTGATGAAGATTTCCCGCACGTGAAAGAAGTCGATGCCAAACTGGTCGTGATGGCGAAAAAACTGAATGCCAAAATTGTCACCAACGACCTGAACTTGAATAAAGTGGCCGAACTGCAGGGAGTGCGGGTCCTGAACATCAACGAACTCTGCAATGCGTTGCGTCCCGTGGTGCTGCCAGGGGAAACCATTCGCGTCTTTGTGCTGAAAGAAGGGAAGGAAGCGGGTCAAGGCGTCGCCTATCTCGACGACGGCACCATGATTGTGGTGGATAATGCGAGGCGCTACATCGGCAAGAATGTCGATGTGGTGGTGACCAGCGTGCTCCAGACGACAGCCGGCCGCATGATCTTTACCCGCCTCAAGGAAGAGGCGGAGCGAGAGGAGTTGCAGGTCGCGCGTGT
>DATIFR010000095.1:0-2932 GCA_035455145.1 Nitrospira sp. | reverse complement strand
CCTCGGCTCCTCGGTCACTGGGGGACCACCCCGGGCCTGAATTTCCTGTATGTCCATCTGAATCGAGCGATCAAGAAGCGGGATCTCAGCATGATCTACATTATTGGTCCCGGCCACGGCGGTCCCGGCATCGTCGCCAATGCCTACATGGAAGGCACCTACTCCGAGGTCTATCCGAACATCCCGCAGGACGAAGAGGGTATGAAGCGGCTGTTCAAGCAGTTCTCGTTCCCCGGAGGCATTCCCAGCCACGTGGCGCCGGAGACTCCCGGCTCGATACACGAAGGCGGCGAATTGGGATATGCGGTCTCTCATGCCTACGGGGCTGCGTATGACAACCCCGACCTGGTCGTTGCCTGCGTCGTCGGCGACGGCGAGGCGGAAACCGGACCATTGGCGACGTCCTGGCACTCCAACAAGTTCCTCAACCCGGCGACCGACGGAGCCGTGCTGCCGATCCTGCACTTGAACGGGTACAAGATCGCCAATCCCTGCGTGCTGGCCCGTATCAGCCACGAAGAATTGGATCAGCTCTTCCGCGGCTACGGCTACTCGCCCCATTTTGTCGAAGGCAGGGACCCGGCCAAGATGCACCAGCTGATGGCTGCCACTCTCGATACCTGTCTGGAAGAAATCCGCCGCATCCAGACCAAGGCGCGCACACACGGTGTGAAGGAGCGCCCGCGCTGGCCGATGATCATTCTCCGTTCGCCCAAGGGGTGGACCTGCCCGAAGGAAATCGACGGCAAGAAGACCGAGGACTACTGGCGCAGCCACCAGGTGCCGATGGGGGAAATGCACGAAAAGCCCGAGCACATCAAGATTCTCGAAAAGTGGATGAAGAGCTACAAGCCGGAGGAGCTATTCGATACAACCGGCCGGTTGAAGCCCGAGCTTGCTGATCTGCCGCCGAAGGGCGAGCGCCGCATGAGCGCCAATCCTCACGCCAACGGCGGCTTGCTGCTCCGGGACCTGCGTCTGCCTGACTTCCGCGACTACGCCGTCAAGGTCACGACACCGGGGGCAATCACGGCGGAATCCACCCGCCTGATGGGAAAGTTCCTGCGCGACACGATGAAGCTGAATATGGAGAGCCGCAATTTCCGCCTGTTCAGTCCGGATGAGAACAACTCAAACCGCTGGCAGGATGCGATGGAGGTCACCAATCGCGCCTGGATGGCGGATCGCTATCCGTACGATGACCATTTGGCCCCTGACGGACGCGTGATGGAAATGCTCAGTGAGCACCAGTGCCAGGGGTGGCTGGAAGGGTATCTGTTGAGCGGCCGGCACGGGTTTTTCTCCTGCTACGAGGCGTTCATTCACATCATCGACTCGATGTTCAACCAGCATGCCAAGTGGCTGAAGGTCTGCCACGATATTCCGTGGCGGCGACCGATCGCTTCGCTCAATTATCTGCTCAGCTCACACGTTTGGCGGCAGGATCACAACGGGTTCAGTCACCAGGACCCGGGCTTCATCGATCACGTCGTCAACAAGAAAGCGGAGGTCGTGCGCGTCTATCTGCCGCCGGATGCGAACACGCTGCTGTCGGTCACCGATCACTGCCTGCGCAGCCGTAATTATGTGAACGTCATCGTCGCGGGCAAGCAGCCGGCTCCGCAATGGTTGACGATGGATCAGGCGATCAGACACTGCACTGCGGGCATCGGAATCTGGGAATGGGCCAGCACCGATAAGGGGGGAGATCCCGATGTCGTCATGGCCTGTTGCGGAGATGTGCCGACACTGGAGACTCTGGCCGCCGTGGATTTGTTCCGCCAGCATCTTCCGACGCTGAAGATCCGCGTCGTCAACGTGGTCAATTTGATGAAGCTACAACCGCAGAGCGAACACCCGCACGGCCTGTCCGATCAGGACTTCGATGCGCTGTTCACCAAGGACAAGCCGATCGTGTTTGCCTTCCACGGTTACCCCTGGTTAATCCACCGGCTGACGTACCGGCGGAATAACCACAAGAACTTGCACGTGCGCGGCTACAAGGAGGAGGGCACGACGAGCACGCCGTTCGACATGGTGGTGATGAATGATCTCGATCGGTTTCACCTTGTCGGCGACGTGATTGATCGTCTGCCGCAACTCGGGTCCCGTGCAGCCTATGCCAAGCAGGCGATCCGCGACAAGCTGCTCGAGCACAAAGAATACATCGCCAAGTATGGCGAAGACATGCCTGAAATCACCGACTGGGAATGGGGCAAGGTGAAAGCGGAAAAGAGGCGGAGGACCACGACGGAGGGAGACAACGTCTGAGCCGTAACTGAATGTGTTTGCTTGCTTGATGATTTGGGAGCGGGAAAAGGAAGCCAGGTCGGCAAAGACACCGCTTCCTTGAACTGCACCGCGGAGGTTGTATGAAACAAGGTGACTTGAAGGACATTCTTCAACAATACGGAGTTGGGCCTATCCAATTTTCCGGTACGAACGACGCGCTCTACGAGCGGCATCTGACGTTCGACCACGTCGTTGATGTCAAGAAGGCCGATCTGCGTGAACAGTTTGAAGCAGCGGCACATTCGATCCGCGACATCATTTCACAACGCTGGATCCGGACGGAAGACACCTACGCCAAGAAGAATCCCAAGCGGGTCTATTACCTGTCGATGGAATTTCTTCTCGGAAGGTCCTTGACCAATAACATCGTGAATGCCTTGCTCGCCCCCTTTATAGCCGAGAGAGCAAAAAAGAAAGGCCTCGACCCTCTCGCGCTGGTCGAGATGGAGCCGGATGCAGGCTTGGGCAATGGTGGACTTGGACGGTTAGCAGCCTGCTTCCTCGATTCGATGGCGACGATGCAGCTTCCCGGTATGGGCTACGGGCTCCGTTACGAATACGGGATCTTCAAGCAAACGATCAAGGACGGCTGGCAATGCGAGCAGCCGGATAATTGGTTGCGGCGTCCCGATCCCTGGGA
>DATIFR010000094.1:0-4640 GCA_035455145.1 Nitrospira sp. | reverse complement strand
GTTGTCGAACACCTCCATCGGGAGACCCTCCGGATTGGCTGCGGACTTGAGCATGATCGGCGGCACGGCGGCGACGAGGACCGCCTTGGCAACCCGTTTCGTGCCGTGGCGTCCGATGTAGCGCGCAACTTCCCCTCCACCAGTGGAGTGGCCCACAAGCGTGACTTCCGTGAGATCAAGCGCCTCAATAACGGCTGCCAGATCGTCGGCGTATCCGTTCATGTCGTTCCCGGACGAGGCCTGGCTAGACCGGCCATGGCCGCGCCGGTCGTGTGCAACCACACGGAAACCGTTCTGTGCGAGGAAAAGCATCTGGCCGTCCCAAGCGTCGGAACTCAGCGGCCAGCCGTGCGAAAACGTGACGACCGGGCCGGTGCCCCAGTCTTTGTAGTAGATCGTGGTGCCATCTTTCACTGTAATCGTGCTCATATGATTTCCTCCTGAATCGAATTTTCGGGCTGCTAGGCCGCAAGGCGGCTGAGCCATTCGTCGAAGCGAGTTGGGCCGACGCGCGGGTTATCGCCGGGCGTGAGCGACTGATCGTTCACTTCTGCGCCAAAGTAGCGCGCGTGAACATCGGTGGTTACCTGTCGCGCGTCGTGTCTTGCGCTCAGGAGTCGCCGGGCGAGTTCGTCGAGCCGGATCGGTTCGGGTCCGGCCAATTCGACCATGCCATCTACCGGCTCACCCAACGCGACGTGGTCGAGTTCGGCGGCGACGTCATCGGCCGCGACCGGCTGCATGAGGGCAGGACTCAGGCGGACCGTGTTGCCGTCGGTGCTCCCATCGGCGATTCTGCCGATGAACTCGAAGAACTGCGTCGCGCGAAGAATTGTGTAGGGCACCGTCGCGGCCTTTATCAATTTCTCCTGAGCAAACTTGGCGCGCATGTAACCGCTGTCGGGAATACGGTCAGCGCCGACGACCGACAGAGCAACGTGATGTCTTACACCTGCGGCCGCTTCTGCGGAAAGGAGGTTGCGGGTTGAGGTTTCGAAGAACCTCAGCACCGCTGCGTCTTCAAAGGAAGGCGAGTTGGTTACATCGACGACAACTTGGGTGCCCGTCAGTGCTTCGACGAGTCCTGCACCGGTAAGCGTGTCGACGCCAGAAGCTGGTGATGCTGCCACCGCTTCATGGCCGTGTTCACGAAGGTTGTTCACGAGTTTTGTTCCGATAAGACCACTGCCGCCAATGACTACGATTTTCATAAGTTGACCTCTCGCTGGGCGCCCGCAACGGGCGAGTGAAGTCCGAGATCATTCTCGGAGAGTTAGTAGGATGTAGTTCCTCCTCAGAGGTGGCACGGCGCTCATTCCCTATTCACTTCACTGGTACTAGCACAGGAGCTCCTTTGTCCTTAATTAAGAACACGAGGAATTTCGCTGGCTTGGTACCGCTTGCGTTCCGGCCAACGACATGAACATCGTCGGGTCCTTCATAAAAACTCTCACCTGGTGTCAGGGTGATTTCCTTTCCGCCTTTCACCTGCATCACGACGGAGCCCTCCAGCACGTAAAGGAACCCGTGCGCATTGTGCCGATGTACAGGGTCCGACCCGCCGGGAGGATACTCCACTATGATCATCAGAACTTCCTTGCCGGGGCGGTCCGTCAGATCTTTCGATATGAGCGGCGTAACACTGGGCTCTTGAGCCATTAGTGGGCTGGATACGAGACACAGCAGAACCAAAAGCAGCGTTTTGTTCGCCATAATTGACCTTTCGTTGATCGCCGCCTGCGCGGGCGGACGAAGGCAGCCCTGACCCACTTGACCTCTATGAGAGGCGGCCGATGACCGAGCCATTTGTCATCCCATTGCGGCTTTACGGGGCCCGCAAGTTCGAAAACGTACACGTAACAGCGTGGGAACCGATCGGGCTCCCCGTATAAAATTGAATCTAATTCATGTGGTGCTTCTCGTTATATGATCGATTCGAGTTCTGTTCATTTTTACGTCTAACCGAAGAATTGGCTCCGCGGCAGGAGCAGACGAAACGCCACCATGAAACCCGCGAGTCCCTTTTGAGCCACTCTGCCCGTTTTCATAAAAAAAAGGGACTTCGGCGAGCCGAAATCCCTTTGAGTATTGCAATGGGGCCGAAGGGGGGACTCGAACCCCACGGGTTTCCCACCACCCCGGTCAAGTTCAGCAAATGGTTATGCCGCGTCCCGCTCCACGGTCGCGGCTTCCTTCATGTGTTTGTCGAAGAACGCGATGATTCGTTCTGGATTCCGACCGAAGTAGTTGTAGCCATCCCTGAAGCGTCTTGTGGTGTTTTCGATCCAGAACAATTCCTTGTCCGTGCTTGAAATTAGATCGAAGGTCTTTTGTGCATCTTCAGGATTCCGTGTCCAAGCGTCTTTCAACACCTGGAACATGAGCACGGGCATCTTGACGGCCGAGGCAAACAGCTGTGGATTCATTTCGGCGGCCGTGTAAGCGCCCATCTTTATCAACTCGAAATCTATAAGTTCCAAGTACTGGCTGATTCCCTGCAATTCAGAGAACGCCGAAAAGATCGCCCCCATGGAAACAACCATCGGGCAACACATGCACAAAATGTCGTCAAACAGCTCGGGATGTCTGTAGATGGCTTCGAATTGCGCGTTGCCTCCCGTGCACTGACTGTAAAGCCCGAGCTTCATTTTGCTGAGCGCAGGATTACTGTCCACGTAAGGTTGACTGTCCACGTATTTCTTGACTCCCACGCAATCCCGCCATTCGTATCTGCCTATTCCACAGATACCGCCATTTGCGGCACTGCTGGTGCCGTGGTTTCTCAAGTCGTACGCGAGGACGTTGTACCCGGCGTCGGTCAGGTGCTTCATCTGGATCACGAAATCGATCTCGACGGCGTCAAAACTGCTCCACGGTTCTCCGAAGTGCCCCTGAAAACCCGCGCGACTCATTGGCAGCGCATGGTTGAATAGAATTAACTTGTCGCTTTCGCCCCCTTTGGCGGGAATGTACCAACCTTCCAAAGGAGTGCCGTCATCTGATGGAAAATAGATGTCTTGCCATCCGATCATCCCGTAGTCATCCGGAGTCTTATGAAGAACGCTTCGTAACGGCTTGACGATGCTAGCCAGCCCTTTGACCTTGGCGTAGTCTTCATTCGAAATCGTCTTGAGTTGTTCCAAGGCTTTGCCCATACTTTCTTTTGATATTCGACTCATCGTTTCTCCCCCCTCTCTCGAGTGAAGCTTCTCGTTCGGTTGCTGCTCGCCTGGTGTTTCTTTAGATGCCACGGGCGGGACAGCCGACCTGTTGAGTCTCAAGAGACTGCGTGAGAGACGGAAAAGACCCACGAGCCATAAATGAGCCACATTTGCGTTCTTCACAAAAAAAGGGACTTCGGCGTCAGGCCGAAATCCCTTTTTGAATTGCTATGGTGCCGAAGGGGGGACTCGAACCCCCACGGGTTTCCCCACCACCCCCCCGGAAGACCGGCACCTGGCGGCGGGTATCGTTGAGAATCTTGCCCATTTTCAGTGGCATCGCAAGGAGAAGATGTTTTACCTGTGGCATGTCATTGACAGCCGGAAAGAAAAGCTGGCTCGGGCTTTGGCAAGCACGCGATTTCGACCGAGTGAGAAAGCGATGCCGCTCACACTACCTAAACCAGTCACCAATTATCTCGCCGCAGTCGAAGCAAAGGATACGGACATGCTCGCCCTTTGCTTTACGGACGATGCCCTGGTGCATGACGAAGGGCGCGATCATCGCGGGCTCGATGCGATAAGGTCCTGGGCGAAGAAGACCCAAAGGAAATACAAGTATGTGATGGAGCCGCTCAATACTTCGGTGAGCGCAAAGTTCGTGAAACTCCATGCCCGGTTGACGGGTGACTTCCCCGGAAGCCCGATCGAACTCGACTACACGTTCACGATCGCAAACGACAAAATCACCTCACTTGAGATTGGATGATGACAGCAACCTACCCTTTTCCTGTTGACGGAAATGAATTCAAAGGCAAACGGGTCCTGGTGACCGGCGGGACCAAAGGCATGGGAGAGGCCATCGTACGCAGGCTGACAATGGGCAGCGCTTCTGTCGCGACTACTGCGCGTTCACCCCTCCCCGAAGGACAGCAGCCGGCGCTGTTTGTCCAAGCAGACATCGGTACAGTATATGGCGTGCAAGAGGTCGTGGATAAACTTCTGAAGAGCTGGGGCGGCATTGATATCCTGGTGAACTGCGTTGGCGGGTCCAGCGCTCCCAGAAGGTCCGGGATCTCCAAGCGCAGGTGCAGGAATTGGAGGTCGAGAAACAGGATCTGGACGCTCGGAAGGAGCGGCTCGAACTCCCGGCTCTCGATCGGAAGTTCCTTTCAAAGCTCCTTGACGAGTTCGACGAGACGATGGAGAACGGGACCAACCAAAAAAAGAAGCACCTTCTCCGGCAACTGGTGAAGAAGGTGCTTATCCATGATCGGCGTACTGTCGAGATCTGGTACGGGTTACCGAACCGGGCCTCGGTTCGTACACCGGGACATTTGGCTCCCTGGGCAGGACTCGAACCTGCAACCTAGTGGTTAACAGCCACCCGCTCTGCCGGTTGAGCTACCAGGGAACGAACAAGCGGCAGACGGAGAATATAGTCCCCCGGCGGCGGACAGTCAAGCGGATTGGTCCGCG
>DATIFR010000093.1:0-5948 GCA_035455145.1 Nitrospira sp. | reverse complement strand
CACGGAACTGGGATCACCCCCGTGCTCGCCGCAAATACCGAGCTTGATGCCGGGGCGCGTCGTACGGCCGGCTGCAATCGCTTGCTTCATCAGCGATCCAACACCTTCCCGATCGAGAACGGCAAAGGGATCCGCATCCATAATGTTCGCCGTCCTGTAAAAATCGATGAACTTCGCGGCATCGTCCCGGGAGAATCCGAATGTCGTCTGTGTCAGATCGTTCGTTCCGAATGAAAAGAACTCGGCCTCTTTGGCGATCTGATCGGCGGTCACGGCAGCACGCGGCAATTCAATCATCGTCCCGACGAGATAGGACAGCTTCACGTTGTACTTCTTCATCGTCTCCTGTGCGACTTCTCGCACGATGTCCTTTTGGGACTTCATCTCCGAGACCATTCCGACGAGCGGGATCATGATTTCCGGGACGATCTTCGCGCCTTCTTTGGTAACTTCGCAGGCCGCTTCCATGATGGCCCGCGCCTGCATTCTGGTGATTTCCGGCATGGTGATGCCGAGCCGGCAGCCGCGCAACCCGAGCATGGGGTTGAACTCATGCAGTTCTTCAACGCGCGCCAGCAACCGACGTTGTTCCTCGAGCTTTGCCGCGTCTTTCCCCGTCAATTCGAGCTGGGCGATCTCGACCATCAACTCCTCCCGCTTCGGCAAGAATTCATGCAGCGGAGGATCGAGCAAACGAATCGTGACGGGGTGGCCCTTCATCTCGCGATAGAGCCCGACGAAATCTTGTTTTTGGAGCGGCAATAACTGATCGAGATATTTCTCACGTTCCTCTTTCGTCCGCGCCAAGATCATTTTCTGCATGATGGGAATACGATCCTCGGCGAAAAACATATGCTCCGTCCGGCAGAGGCCGATCCCTTCCGCCCCGAACCCCCGCGCGATGTTTGCCTGATCCGGTACGTCGGCGTTCGCCCGCACGTGCAGCTTTCGAAAACTATCGGCCCAGGATAAGATCGTGGCGAACCGCTGATACTTGTCCGATTTCTTCGGATTCAACTTCCCTTGGATCACTTGAATGATTTCGGATTCAACGACCGGAATGTCTCCCTCGTAGACGTTACCGGTCGATCCATTGATCGACAGATAATCGCCCTCTCTGAACGTCTTGGCACCGATCTTCACCGTCTGGCTGTCCAAAACTTCCACCGAATCGCATCCGGCCACACAGACTTTGCCCATCTGCCGGGCCACCACCGCAGCGTGCGAGGTCATCCCGCCGCGAGCGGTCAGAAATCCGGCCGCCGCGTTCATGCCGTGAATATCATCTGGGCTCGTCTCTTGCCGAACCAACACGACACGATTGCCTGCCGCCTTCATGTCGACAGCCCGATCCGGCGTGAGAGCAATCTTCCCTGCAGCCGCGCCGGGACCGGCCGGCAACCCTTTGCCGAGCGGATTGGACTTGGATTCTTCCTTCGTATCGAAGATCGGATAGAGATACTGGGCCAACTGATCAGGCCCAATCCGCTGCACCGCCTCCGCTTTGGAGATCAGCCCTTCCTTCACCATATCGACGGCGATCTTGACCGCTGCGATCCCCGTGCGCTTCCCGACGCGGGTCTGCAGCATGTAGAGTTTGCCCTCCTGAATCGTAAACTCCAGGTCGAGCATGTCGCGGTAGTGCTTTTCGAGCTTCTTATAGGTGTGCTCCAACTCCTTGTAGGCTTCCGGCACGTTCTTCGCGAGCGCACTGACCGGCAACGGCGTTCTGATCCCCGCCACAACGTCTTCGCCCTGTGCGTTCATCAGACATTCACCGAAGAACGCCTTGTCGCCTGAGCTCGGGCTTCGGGTAAAGGCGACGCCGGTTCCGCTCGTCTCACCCATATTGCCGAACACCATCGCCACCACGTTCACCGCAGTACCCCAGGAATCGGGAATGCCGTAGAGCCGCCGGTAGGTGATCGCCCGCGCACCGAACCAGGAGGAAAACACCGCGTTGACGGCCATACGCAACTGATCGAGCGGCTCGTCCGGAAACTCTTTCTTCGTTTCCTCTTTCACCAGAGCCTTAAAGCTCGCCACCAACTCGCGGAGATGCCGGGCATCCAAGTGTGTCTCATGCGCCACGCCGACTTCGGCCTTCTTATGCTTTAGGATGGCTTCGAAATGTTCTCGCGGGACCCCCATGACGATGCTCCCGTACATGGAGACGAACCGGCGATAGCTGTCCTGGGCGAACCGGTCGTTCCGCGTTTTTGCCGCCAGTCCCTCGACCGTCTTGGTCGTGAGACCCACATTCAAGACCGTATCCATCATGCCGGGCATCGACGCGCGGGCACCGGATCGGACAGAGACAAGCAGCGGCCGTTCCGGATCACCGAAACCCATCCCCATCGAGCGTTCGACGCGCTTCAATGACTGGAGGGCGGCCTCCCACATGCCCGGAGGATATTTCTTTCCCTGCTTGTAATATTCAACACAGGCTTCCGTTGAGATCGTGAACCCAGGAGGCACCGAGATGCCCAGGTTGGTCATCTCCGCCAACCCCGCCCCTTTGCCGCCGAGCAATTCCTTCATATTCGATGTGCCCTCGGCTTTGCCGTCGCCGAAATAGTAGACGTATTTTTTTGCCACGCCTGCCCTCTCCTTCTCCTCCACCCTCAGGGGAGACATATTGAACTGTTGGGCGCTGCCATGCCGAGTTGTACCCGATAGCGGCCGACCAGATAGCGCCGCACCCACATCCCGAACAACAGTACGGCTCCAACAAACAGCGCGAGCCCTAACAATCGAAAATCCGCCCGAACCGCGTGATCGAAATAGTACCGACCGTCCGGCCCCTGCCTCACCTTCACGTCTTTAGCCAGCAGATGGGGCTTGCCGGACGGATCGGCCAGGTTAATCCATTCCGAACAGAGTCGCACCGGCTCGGCAGCCCCGGCCACCTGCTGCCACGTCAAACGCAAACAAATATCTTGCTTAGAATCAAACAGATCGGGAGTCTTGACCAACTCATCGAGATTGACGCCACTGACCCAGACACCGAACAACAAGAGCATGTTACAGATGACGATCATCCCCACCGTCACCACCATTGAAAACCGGCGTACTTTTGCCGCGCGCTCGTCGTCCGGAGGCAGATCCGTCGCGAGTGGTTCGACCTGGGCCATCGGCCTACATGCTCCGCTCAACTCCCTTGTACCACAATCCTCGAGAAGTCGGCGAATGACCTAAAGAACTCCTCTACTTCTTTCAGGAGTGAAAGCCGGTTGCTGCGGAGCACCGCCTCCTCTGCATTCACCATGACACCGGCAAAAAAGGCATCGATTGCCGGTTTGAGGCGAACCAGAGCATCCAGCGCATGATCATAGTGGCCCTTGCCCATCTGCTTATCGAACTCCTTGCGGCACGCCCCCGTTTGTCGATAGAGCTCAGTCTCGGCGGGATCTTTAAACAAACCAGGATCGACCGGCTTCCGATCCCATTGCTCCTTCTCGACGATGCGGGAAGCCCGCTTAAACCCCACGATCAACGGATCGAACTCCGGCCTCGTTGTGACGCCCTGCAGCGCCTTCATCTTCAAGAGCAGATCGACCAGATCAACGTCGGAGATCGAAGCCGATCGCAGCACCGCATCCATCACATCATCACGCAGTCCGTGCACGGTCCGGCCATAGTGACGCACGCGCTCAAAGACGAATTCTGTGATGCGTCGTTTTCCTTGCGCCTCCGTATCCTGGGCTGCTTTAAAGCCCTGCTCGCGCACGGCCGCTCGGGCCTGATCGATCACGGGTCCCAGATCGAGACGCAGATTGGCTTCCAAAATGATCCGCACGATAGCAGTGGCGTGGCGACGGAGCGCAAAGGGATCTTCAGATCCGGTCGGCATCATCCCGACGTGGAAAAACGCAGCAATCGAGTCGAATCGGTCGGCCATTGAGAGGACCTGGCCCGCCAGCGTCTCGGGTAAAGCGCCTTCGAGGGCTCGTGGAAGGTATTGCTCACGGATGGCCTGGCTGACGGCCCCCGGCTCCCCATCATGCTTCGCATACTCGCCGCCCATGATACCCTGCAACTCAGGAAACTCCCCCACGATCCCCGTGAGCAGATCGGCCTTGCAAAGAGCGCCAGCTCGATCGCAGGCCCGCACGACTTCCTCAGGGACCGACAATCGTGCCGCGATCATATTAGCCAGCTTCCGTATGCGCTCTTGCTTCTGTGCCATGGTGCCGAGTTTTTGTTGGAACGTGACACCGCCAAGCTTCTTCACGCGGTCTTCCAACTTCGACTTGCGGTCTTCGTCGAAGAAAAACTTGGCATCCGCCAGTCTGGCAGCCAGCACCCGTTCATTACCCGCTCGAATCAAGGACATGTCTTTCAATTGGTTATTCGCCACGGCAATAAAATGCGCTGCCAGCGATCCGCTCTTCCTGTCGCGCACCGAGAAGAACCCCTGATGCTCCTTCATTGAAGTCATCAAAATTTCCGGCGGCATCGCCAGATATTCAGGCTTGAACGTTCCGACTACCGAATAGGGCCACTCCGTCGTAAATACCGCTTGATCCAGCAACGACTCATCAACGTTCAGCCGCACTCCGACCTTGGCGCAGAGGCGTTCCAACTGTTCTTGGACCGCGGCCCGACGGCGATCCGGCTCAACCATGACGCCCTGACGTTCAAGCCCTTGACGATAGCTCTGATAGTCACGCACCGTAATCGGTTTCCCGCCCCCCAGCACACGGTGACCATAGGTCCGATTGCCGCTCTTAATTCCTGCCACATCAACGGGGACGACGCCGCCGGCAAAGAGCGCCACAAGCCATCGGACAGGCCTGGCAAAACGCACGCCCGCCTCATTCCACTTCATGGCTTTCGGAAAGGACAGCTTGGCGACAAGTTGCGGCAGCAGCTCCTGCAAGACCGTCTTGGTCGGACGACCCGCGTCCTGCTTCACCGCAAAGAGATACTCGCCCTTGGGCGTTTGGCGAACTTGCAGACGTTCAACCGGCACAGCTTGACCGGCGGCAAACCCGATCGCTGCCTTGGTCGGTTGGCCGTCCTGGCCAAACGCCACTGCTTTCGACGGGCCCATCGCCTCTTTCACGACAGACGCCTGATGGATACTAAGTTCTTCGACCACCAACACCAACCGCCGGGGTGTTCCATAGGTTTGAATCGACCCGGTCGTGAGTCTGGCCTCCTTGAATAGGAGCGCGGCATGCTCTTTGAGTGATGCAAGCGCAGGAGCGATAAATTCGTAAGGAAGTTCTTCCGAACCGATTTCCAACAACAACTCCGCGCCAGCGGTGGAACGCGCAGTCTTCTGCCGGGACTTCTTTACTGTTGATTTCTTCATGGGTGGTGCGTTACCTGCGGCCAGAACCGGCCTTAGGGCGAGCGACAGCGGCTGCGTTCCGCTCTATCAAAGGATGCCCCATGGCTGCGCGCTCTTCAATATATCGTTCCGCACATTGCCTGGCCAGCGCACGCACACGGCCGATGTAACCGGTTCGCTCCGCGACGCTGATCGCTCCGCGCGCATCGAGCAAGTTGAACACATGCGAGGACTTGATACAGTAGTCGTAAGCCGGCAGTGTGAGCCGTGTGTCGGTTTGTGCGAGCAGCCGTTTGCATTCAGCTTCGTACGCCTGGAACGCGGTCATCAGCATGCCGACATCACCTTGTTCGAAGTTATAGCGCGAGAACTGCACTTCGGTCTCGTGGTGGATGTCGCCGTACTTGATCTGATCGGTCCACGCGAGATCGAACACGTTGTTCACTTGCTGCAAATACATGGCAATGCGTTCCGTGCCATAGGTAATCTCGCCGGTAATCGGACTCAGCTCAATGCCGCCGATTTCCTGGAAATAGGTGAACTGGGTGATCTCCATCCCGTCGAGGCGCACTTCCCAGCCGAGCCCCCAGGCGCCGAGCGTCGGCGATTCCCAATCGTCCTGGATAAACCGGATGTCGTGCTGTTTGGG
>DATIFR010000092.1:0-12462 GCA_035455145.1 Nitrospira sp. | reverse complement strand
AGGGCTTGGCGTGCTGGCCGGCGACACGATCCGGTCCGCCGCCGATTTGGATGTGCCCATGGTGGCGGTCACACTCCTCCACCGGCGCGGTTATTTCTATCAGCGCCTCGATGCGCAAGGCTGGCAGACCGAGGAGCCGGTTGCCTGGCCGATCAATGATTTCCTGAAGCCGGTGGATCAGCGCGTGACGGTGGAGATCGAAGATCGTATCGTACAGGTTCGGGCTTGGAGTTGTCGCGTCACGGGCGAGTCTGGAGGCGAAGTGCCCGTGTATTTTCTCGACACGGACTTAAGCGACAATCAACCGTGGGATCGGACATTGACCGATGTGCTGTACGGGGGAGACGACCATTATCGACTCTGTCAGGAAATGGTTCTGGGATTCGGCGGCTATCGGATGCTCAAGGCGTTGGGGTACGGCGATGTCCGTCGGTTTCATCTGAATGAAGGACATGCGGCCTTGCTCGTGCTGGCGCTGTTGGAAGACAAGCTGGCCTCCCGCGCCCAGGGTGATGCGGTTCCGAGCGACCTGATCGACGCGATCCGCGAACGGTGCGTCTTCACGACCCATACTCCGGTAGCTGCCGGGCACGATCAATTTCCTCCCGATCTGGCCCACCGTGTGCTCGGACCACGCCGCTGCGGATGGCTCCAGGCCTGTGGGCAGGACAGTCGTCTCAACATGACCCAGCTCGCGTTGCGCGGTTCTCGCTACGTCAATGGAGTGGCGATGAAGCACGGGGAGGTGTCGCACAACCTCTTCCCCGGCTATCCGATCCACAGCATTACCAACGGCGTCCATGCAGCGACGTGGGCGGCACAATCGTTCCAACAGCTCTACGATCGGCATCTTCCGGATTGGCGCCGCGATCAACTCTCGCTCCGATATGCCGTGAGCATTCCTGCGTCGGAGATCTGGGATGCGCATCTCGAAGCGAAACGCGCCTTGATCGAGTACGCCAATCGGGAAACGAACACCGGATTCGAACACGACGTGTTCACGATCGGCTTCGCGCGTCGGGCGACCGCCTACAAGCGCGTGGATCTGATTGTCCGGGACATCGAACGACTCAAGGCCATTGCTCAACGAGTCGGGCGGCTTCAACTCGTCTTCGCCGGCAAGGCCCATCCAGCCGATCAGGACGGCAAGCAGGTCATCCATCACATTCATGAGATCCGTGAGGCGTTGCGAGGCGTCATCGCGGTCTCGTACCTCGGCAATTATGACATGAGCCTGGCCAAGTTGATGTGTGCCGGGGTCGATGTGTGGCTCAACACGCCCCTTCCTCCGATGGAGGCTTCGGGGACCAGCGGGATGAAGGCAGCGGTGAACGGAGTCCCGAGCCTCAGCGTGCTCGATGGCTGGTGGATCGAAGGCCACGTGGAAGACGTGACCGGATGGTCGATCGGCGACCGGGTCGATTCATCCAAACCCAGAGTCGACGTGGATGCCGAGCATGCTGTGGATCTGTATCGCAAACTCGAGGAGAAGGTCATCCCGTGTTTTTATCAAGACCACGAGCGCTTCATGGAGATTATGCGCCATGCCATCGCGGTGAACGCCGGATTCTTCAACAGCCAGCGCATGGTGACGCAATATTTACACAATGCCTACCGATTGGCCGGGGACTATCTGCGCCACGGCTGAGTCCGGACGGGGGACCCATGTCTGATCGTGAAGATGGTGCGGAGCGGAATCTCGAGCAGTCCTACGATCATCTGCTGACGCTCTGGACTTCCGGGGTCAGGGATTATCACTCGATGCTCTCCGACTACCTGACCGCCAACTCCATCTTCGTCGCGGTCATCGGTCTGACTGTGTCCAGGGAGTCGCCGGCCTTGTCCTTGACCGTGCTGATTCTCCTCTTGTGCGTCTTTGGAATTCTCCTCTGTCTCCAAATGGCGATCGTCCTCGGTCGTTTTTCAGGCCAGAATGCACTGTGGGAGTGGCAGTTGAGGGGCATTGAACAGGCTCAGGAGTGGAACAAACATAAACTCATCACGGGGCTCTATCGGCTCCACGAAACACAGCAACCGGTTGAGGATCTGCAGAATGACCCGCCGGTCTTCAAGCCGAACTGGGCGTTTCGCCAGCACCGGCAGTGGTGGGCCCATCGCGCCGTCAGCTTTCCCTGGTTCTTCGGCTGCGTGTACGGTGTGTTCCTGCTCTGGGCATTGACGCAACTGAGTCGACAGCTCAGCGGCGGATCATCTTAGGTTCGCGAGAGGAGTGTCACATGTGGAACAGGATTGTCCCGGCAGCTTGTCTGGTCGCGATTGTGATGGTCGTTCCGTCAGTGCAGGCTGAGGGGTTCTCGGACAAAGGCGGAGCCGACAGGTCTCATCGTGTCGTGATGCATCTGAATTCTGGCGACGGAAAGATGCAAAAGGGCACATTGAACAATATCCGTCATCTCTATCAGGAATTGGGGCGTGAGCAGCTCCAGCTCGAATTGGTGGTGCACGGAGCTGGGCTCTCCTTGTTCACGAAAAACGCGACCGCTCTCGGACAAGAGCTAGCCATATTGAAAGCGGACTATGGAGTTCATTATACCGCTTGTTCCAACACGATGAAGGCCATGAAGATCACCCGAGATGATTTGATCGGGGAGGTTGAGGATACAGTGCCGGCGATGGTCCGGCTGATGGAACGTCAAGAACAGGGCTGGGTTTACATCAAACCATGAGGCGTGAATCGTGCGTGTCTTGCCGTAGCTGAGCGGGCCGGATTGGCGGGTGCTCCTTAAAAACACAGGTGACAGTCCCTCCAATGACTTCATGGGCGGTTGGTGGTGGGACTCAATGAGGTGTCTATTGTCTCAGATCATGAAGACTGCTATTCTCTCGCCACATTACCTCTCGGTAGTGATCAAAGCCCCTTTTTCTAAGTACTGGCATGCGGACTTTGCGCAGGATCAATAAGCGCATCGGCTCCCTCTTTCTCTGCGGTCCATTTCCACGGATCTTGGTCCTTCGAGGAATAGGTCCCTTCCCGAGCCTGCCTTCGCACTGGTCAGATGTGCGCCACGTCATTGTGTTAACCGGTGCCGATAGACCTTTCCGTTCTGCCGCAACAGGAAGCGGATTGAAGGCGTAAGGAGACCGAGAACGCTTGACCGGACTCTCGGGACGTATCAGACCATGAATCCAACCAGATACGGTCGCTTTCTTCCCGCAGTGCTTCTGTTGTGCTTTGCGATTGCAGTTGGGCTTGGCCTCCATGCACTGGGAGTTTTGCGAGCTGTGTTGGTCAGCGAACGAGGAGCCGATCTGGCGAGAGCGGCAGCACAGGCCGCGGACACGCTTGACCGCGTGCTCTTTGAACGATTTGGCGACATCCAGGTGTTTGCCAACGACCGAATACTGCTCCAAGGAAGCCGGGATGAGAAAGAGAAAAGATTACAAGAATACAGAAGGCTCTACTGGTATTACTCCTGGATTGGGGTTGCCGACGCTTCCGGACGACTTGTCGCGGCCACAGATTTATCCGTCTCGCGAAGCAAGAATGCGGAAAGCGATGAGAGTTCCGGATCAGGCGTGTCCGCCGATCAACGAGACTGGTTTGAAATCGTGCGACAGACGGGAAAGATCCATCTCGCGGAGGCGCGACCCTCAGGGGAGTCTGGTGGAGTCATGGCTGTTGGGTTCTCAGCTCCGATCCTCGGGCCACACGGAGAATTTCAAGGAGCGGTGGCGACTCAGGTACCGCTTGAGAACCTACGGGCCATTCTTCAGCAGGAGGGAGCGCTGCGATACAGGGAAGAAGCGTTCGACTGGCTGCTGCTGGATAGTCGAGGGGTCATCATCAGTGAGAAGGAACAAGCGAATGGCATGACCGGCGGTGCTCTGAAGGAGGCACTACCTTCCGTGGTCAGGGCAGCCGCGGACCGCAGCCAATCGGGTTTTGTGGAAGAACTGCATCAGCGCCGGCAGGTTCCCGTGGTAACTGGATACGCCAGAACGCGAGGCTACAACAAGTTTCCCGGGTTCGACTGGACGCTCCTGGTACGGTTGGACCGGGATCGGGCCTATGCCCCGATCAATCGATTAATCTGGACGGTCGGAGGAGTGGGGCTGTTGTTGGTGGCCCCATTGACAGGATTCGGGATATGGGCGGCGCGCAGAGTGGCTCAAGAACAACGTGACCTGCTTGTAGCCCAGCGGGATCTGGCGGAGTCCATTCAGATCAGCGAGGAGCGGGCGAGGGCCCTCCACTCCCTTGTCGGGGCAGTTCGGGAAGTGACGGCGAGTCCCGAGCTGGACCGCCTTCTCGAGCAGATCCTTCACGGGGCGAGGGAAGTGACAGGAGCTCGTTATGCCGCGCTGGGAATCGTTGACGAGGCACAGGGAAAGCTTGCTCGATTTATCACTTCGGGGATGGATGAGGCAACGAAAACTGCAATCGGAGCTCTCCCGACTGGGCGAGGCATTTTAGGGCTGTTATCGCATCAAGAAGGCGCGCTTCGGCTCAAGAACCTCATGGAACACCAGGCTGCCATCGGATTTCCATCGCATCATCCGGCGATGCGTTCCTTCCTGGGCGTCTCCATCAGGACCCACGAGCGAGTTTTTGGACGGATTTACCTGACGGAGAAGCAGGGCGCCGACGAGTTTACCCAACTCGACGAGGAAATGATCATTGCTCTGGCCTCTCATGCGGGCAAGGCCATTGATCAGACGTTGCTGTTGCAGCAGGTTCAACGAGCCGAGAATCAACTGCGGCAGGTGAATGAGGAGCTGATCCGGTCGAATGCCGATCTGCAGCAATTCGCCTATGTCGCGTCCCATGACTTGCAAGAGCCGTTGCGCATGGTGGCAAGTTATACGCAGCTGCTTGCAAAGCGCTACAAAGGCAAACTCGATGCTGATGCGGACGAATTCATCGCCTATGCGGTAGACGGCGCCACCCGTATGCAACGGCTGATCAACGACCTCTTGGCCTACTCGCGGGTGACCAGCCAAGCGAAAGCCTTTGAGTTGGTCGACTGCAATCAGCTGCTGGAGGGTGTGCTGAGCACGTTACGGCTGGCCATCGAGGAAAGTCGCGCCGTCGTGACCCGTGATGCTCTTCCCAAGGTGATGGCCGACAGTGGACAATTGGCGCAGCTCTTTCAGAACCTGGTCAGCAACGCCATCAAGTTCCATGGAGCAGAGCCCCCCAGTGTTCACGTGGCGGCTGAGCGCCGGAACGATGAATGGTTGTTCTCGGTCCGTGATAACGGCATCGGAGTGGATCCTCAGTTCGCAGACCGTATCTTTGTCATCTTTCAGCGCCTGCATGACCGAGAAGAATATCCCGGTACCGGCATCGGCCTGGCGCTGTGCAAGAAGATTGTGGAACGCCATGGCGGAAATATCTGGGTGGAATCACAGCCGGGCCGAGGGGCAACCTTCTTTTTCACTATCCCAATCGAACAGAGGAGAGACAGCATGAGTTGACCGGCGCAATCGATTTGGAGCTCCCTTTTCTCAATACATAACCGTTCTCATCAAGACAGAGGAGGCACAGCAACATGTCCGTGAGCGAACTTGTGAAACCGATCGAGATTCTCTTAATTGAAGACAATCCCGGCGATGTGCGCTTGACCATGGAAGCGCTCAAAGAGACCAAGGTGATCAATAAACTGACCGTGATGAAGAACGGCCTCGAAGCGATGGCCTATCTACGCCGGGAGGGCCCTCATGCCAATGCGGCTCGTCCACACCTGATCCTGCTTGACCTGAACCTTCCGATAAAAGATGGCCGGGAAGTGCTGGCCGAGATCAAGGCCGATGAGAGCCTGAGGCGAATTCCGGTGGTTGTTCTCACGACGTCGAAAGACGAACAGGATGTGTTGAAAAGCTATCACCTCCATGCCAACTGTTACATCACCAAGCCCGTTGATTTGGACCAGTTCATCACGGTAGTGAAGTCGATTGAGGACTTCTGGCTCGGGATTGTCGTGCTGCCGAAGAACGGGAAACACAGGTCAGTGTAAGGGATCTCCATGCGAATTCTGCTTGTCGAGGACAATCCCGGTGATATTCGCCTGCTCCAGGAATATCTTGTGAAAGACTCCAGCACTACCCGGGGATTTCAGATTGTGCACGCGGACCGGCTCGAGAAGGGGCTTACGCATGTGGCCGAAGCCGGTTTTGATGCCGTCCTGCTGGATCTCTCGCTGCCCGACAGCCACGGGATGGATACGCTGATTCGCATGCGTGCTGCGGCGAAGGGCATCCCGATCGTCGTCCTGACCAGCATCGAGGATGACGCGCTGGGGATGCGGTTGATCCAGGCCGGTGCGCAGGACTATCTGGTCAAAGGTCAGGTGACCGGCCATCTGTTGATGCGCTCGCTGCGCTACGCGGCCGAACGAAATCGGACGGAATCAGCCCTCCGCGACTCAGAAGAACGGTACCGCACCCTCGTCGAAGGGGCACGGGACGTCATCTTCACGCTCTCCAAAGAGGGGGTCATCACCTCGCTGAACCCGGCGTTTGAAAGAATTACACAATGGACCAGTGATGCCTGGGTCGGACGACCATTTGGGGAACTTCTTCACCCTGAGGATCTGCCTCTCGCGATAGATATCTTCCGACACATCGTGGAGACAGGAGAGGCACTCACCTGTGTCTTCCGCATTCGCTCACAGGATCGCGGCTATGTCGTGGGAGAATTCGTCGGGGTGCCCCACATCCAGAACGGGCGGCCTTGCGGCGTATTGGGAATTGCGCGTGATATTACTGAACGGAAACGGGTGGAGGAGGCTCTCGAGCGGCTCCGGCATCGCTATGTCCTTCTGTTGACCTCAGCCCATGATGGGATTTACGGCATCGATATGCAGGGACATGCGATATTCGTGAACCCCGCCGCTGCGCGAATGATCGGGTCTTCAAGCGAGGAACTGGTCGGCCGTTGCATGCATGACATCGTGCACCATACGAAACAGGATGGGGGGACCTACTCCGTAGAAGAATGCCCGATCCACCGGACGATTCGTGATGGAACGGTTCAGTACATGGCCGATGATGTGTTCTGGAGAAAGGATGGGACGAGTTTCCCGGTTGAGTACAGCAGCACTCCGATCATAGAGCGAGGCGAGATGGTCGGCGCGGTGGTGATGTTCAGGGATATCAGTGAACGCCAACGGACCGAGCGAGCACTCCGGGAAAGCGAAGCGCGACTCCGGGCCATTCTCGATAACAGCCCGAACCTCGTGTTTCTGAAAGACACGCAGGGCCGCTATCTGGATGTCAATCGTCAATTCGAACGCACCTTCCATATGAGCCGTGAGGCAATCGCAGGCAAAACGGACGAGGAGGTCTTCCCATCAGAGCAGGCGGCCGCTTTTCGTGCCAACGATCTCATGGTTCTTCGAGCGGGAGTTCCGCTGCAGTTCGAAGAGGTTGCGCTGCAAGATGATGGTCCTCATACGAGCATTGTGTTCAAGTTTCCGCTGCACAATGGAAACGGGAAACTCTACGCCATTTGCGGCATTACCGCCGACATCACTGAGCGGAAGCGGGCAGACGAGGAGCGCCGGAAGTTGTTGAACGACAGGTTGTTGCTGTTGGAGTCGACGAGCGATGGCATCTACGGACTTGATCTGGATGGCCGGTGCACCTTCATCAATACAGCAGCAGCGAAAATGTTGGGCTATGAACAGAGTGAAGTCGTCGGAAAGAATATGCATGACCTGATTCATCATCATCGTGCCGATGGCACACCGTACCCTGTCAACGAGTGTCAAATTTTCCAGGTGTTTCGAAGCGGCCGGGCCAGTCATGTTGACGGCGAAGTGTTCTGGCGCAAGGACTTGTCCCACTTCCCGGTTGACTATTCCTCCTCTGCGATCGTCGAGGAGGGCATAATCAAAGGCGCAGTGGTGTCCTTTACGGATATCTCGCAGCACAAACAGGCAGAAGAGGCGATCAGACAAGCCGAGGAACGGTATCGGAGCATCTTTGAAAATGCGGTGGAAGGGATCTTCCGCACCACGATCGACGGGAAATATCTGGTTGTGAATCCCGCGCTCGCACGCCTGTATGGATACGAGTCGCCTGAGGAAATGATATCCGCCGTCACCGACATCGCGAAACAAGTCTATGTCGAACCCAGGCGACGGGACGAGTTTCTTCGCCGGATGCATGAGGAGGAGATGGTCATCGGGTTCGAATCGCAAGCCCGTCGTAAGGACGGCGGTGTGATATGGGTTTCAGAGAATGTGCGCGCGGTACGCGACCGGAACGGAGCGATTGTCGGATATGAAGGCACGGTGGAAAACATCAGCCAGCGGAAGGAAGCGGAAGAGCAACTGCAGCAGTCATTGGACCGCCTGCGTACCTTGTCGGGCCGCCTGGAAGTGGTTCGAGAGGAAGAACGCGCTCGCATCGCACGCGAGTTGCACGATGAGCTGGGGGTCGGGCTCACGTGTCTCAAGATCGACCTCTCTCAAGCGAACACGATTGTAAGCGAGGTGGAGGGTTCGAGGCTTCGCCGCAAACTGAGTGAGAAGATTCGGGCCATGATCGAGCAAGTCGAAGGTACCATTACCGATGTCCAACGGATTGTCAGCGAGCTGAGGCCCGGGGTGTTGGATGATCTTGGGTTGGTGGCGGCGATTGAATGGCAGAGTCAAGAGTTTCAGCGCCTGACCGGCATCACCTGTACCTGTACCGCCACCGCAGAGGACATCGAGGTTGAGCCGGAGCGAGCGACCGCGGTGTTCCGCATTTGCCAGGAAGCACTCACCAACGTGGCGCGTCACGCTCACGCGACCGCCGTGCGCGTTTCCTTACAGGAGCAAGGCGGTTCTCTCCTCCTGTCGGTGAGTGATGACGGGAAAGGCATTCCTGATCAGAAAATCAGCGATCCGCGGTCATTCGGCCTGCTCGGGATGCGAGAGCGAGCAGCTCTGTTAGGCGGGGAAGTCACAATCACGGGAAGTCCGGAGAAGGGTACGACGATTACGATGCGGTTACCCGTCCGGACGCCAGCGGCGTAATGGCTTGGGAGTTCTCCCATGTTAAGAATCCTTGTTGTGGATGATCACCCTTTCTTTCGTCGAGGGGTGAAGGATATCCTCGTTGAGGGATTTGGCACCGTGAAGTTCGGCGAGGGTGGCAATGCGCACGAGATGCTCGAATTAGCCAGACAGAAGAAATGGGATATCGTGGTGATGGACATCAGTATGCCCGGGAGAAGCGGACCGGACGCGCTCAAACAGTTAAAAGCCGAACACCCGAAGCTTCCCGTTCTCGTGATGAGCATGCACCCGGAAGACCAATATGCGATCCGTATGTTCAAGGCAGGCGCCGACGGTTATCTGACAAAAGCCAGCGCGCCTGAGGAATTGGTCCGGGCCGTGAAGAAGGTGCTGGAAGGCGGACAGTACGTGAGTCCGTCGCTGGGAGAAAAGTTGGCTCTCAGGATGAAAGTCGGGGAGGCCGGCGCGCCGCATGAACAACTGTCTGATCGTGAGTATGAAGTCTTGTGTTTGATCGCCTCAGGGAAAACCGTTTCTGAGATCGCCGGCGTTGTGAATCTCAGCGTCACGACCATCAGCACGTACCGGACGCGCATTCTCGAAAAAATGAACATGAAGAATAATGCTGAATTGACCCGCTACGCCCTTCAACGCGGGCTCGTTTCCTGACGTTCCCCCCCGTTCGCCTGTCCGCTCTTCGTCTTGTAGTGCAAACCACGACAATAAGACCATTTGAGAGTTCGATGACAGAATCGGACCATGACCGATAGCGCAGCTTCGGCCGGTCAGGTAGAAATGCCATCCATGAGACCTGATGCAGCTGCGAAGACATCGTTCATGCGCGGAAATGTTGCAACTGCACGAACCATCAAGCGCAGGGCGCCGGGGAGGTGACCATGGCAAGCACAGGTGAGGTCGAAAAGGACATTCTGCAGGATTTAGAACGTCGAGGACCCTGTTCCTTCGAGGAGATCGTCACCCATTTACCTGCCTATACATGGAACCAGGTGTTCAGCGCCGTTGACCGGCTCAGCCGGAATGCCCAGGTCACACTGCAGCATCCTTCCCGGTTCGGGTATCTGATTGCATTGGCGCAGGCTTATCGGCCGAGTGCTCCCGTCACCGGTACAACAGGTGGTCACCGTTCAGCCGGCCGAGTCGATCGTGCCCACGCGACTGTCAGAGGAACTGCATCATGAACTGTGCCCGCTGTGAAGGGCTCATGCACGCCGAGGAGTTTCAGGACTGGCAATGTGGGATGAAGGCAGACCGGTTTCGCGCCTTTCGTTGCCTGGTCTGCGGAGAGATCGTGGATCCCGTGATCGTACAGAATCGAATGAACAGCCCACAGGGGAAGGTTCTCCCATGCGGGCGGCGCGTCAGTCGCAGAGTGTCGATCCTTGCGGTCAGCCCGCATCGTCCGTCGATGAGACGCAGGCCGGTCATGGGGAGATTCAAATGATGAACTGTCGGATGGAGGAACACATGAAACAAATACTGCCCGTTTGCTGCTTCTGCCAGAAAGTTCGAGATGACACCGGGACTGAGGCCGGCCGAGGGCTGTGGCAGGAGTTGAGAATTTACATGGTGGCGCACAAGGTGAGGCCTGACGACATCAACTTCTCCCACACGTACTGTCATGATTGCCTGAAGGATGACCCGCGAGCGATTCCCCTTCGAGCAGAATCCGGACAGCCAGTCTCATCCGTGCTTGGCAACGGGTGATTTATGGAGTGGTCGCTTGTAGCGTCTGGGCGCCACAGGTAACCAGCAGGCTCTGACGAGGACATCGAGGTGTGGCGAACCCTAGGAGGCTGTTGAAAAACTATTATCGACCCCTGTGGGAAATATTGATGGGAATGTTCCTGACAGAACCAGAACAGCTCGCAGGATGGTCAAAAAGGCCGTCCGGCAAGGCCGCAGCAAGCCAAGAGGCGAATCGTACTCTGTTCCGTACGTTGAGTCTCTGAGCGAGGCGAGAACGCAGCTGGTGGACTTTTTCAACATCCTGCTAGAGGAGGCTATTCGCGATGGATCAAGAAGGAGGCGATGGGATGGCTGGGCGCGTGAAGGACTTGAGCCGGCGGTGGTCCATTGTCATGGCCGGAAGTGAGGCGGAATGCGTCCGGCCGTTCATTCAACGATGGTTAGGTCACCCAAGACCAAAGCAGTATTGCACCTTTGTCGGCACGCGGTCGCTGTTCCAGCATACGTTAGATCGAGCGGCCAGACTCAGCCGCCCGGAGCACATTGTCACGGTGATTCCGCGTGAACACAGACCAGAAGCATGGTCTCAGCTTGAAGGGCGGGCGGTCGGTACCGTGCTCTTTCATCCGAAGAACCGGAACACAGCCGCGGGAATCTTCTTATCTCTGACGTACATTAGAGCCCGCGATCCTCAGGCAATCGTCGTGATCTATCCATCAGATCATTTTGTGTATCCTGAGGAGCGATTTCTCGAATTGGTCCAGCGTGCTGCCTGGACTGCCGAATGGCTCCCAGACCGCCTGGTCTTCCTCGGTGGTTCCCCGGATGGTCTCGAATTGGAATACGGTTGGATTATACCGGGTAAAAAGCTCGATGGATCCCCCAAGTATCAGATCCGGGCTGTCGACTCGTTCCTGCCGCAACCGACCGCAGCTCAGGCTGACGCGGCGTTGACCAGAGGAGCTTTGTGGAACTCGTCTGTAGTGGTAGCCAAGGCCGCATTATTGTGGGAGCTCGGATGGAAGTGTTTTCCGGACATCATGCCGCATTTCGAACGTCTCAGTCACTCAATCGGAACTCCCCAGGAGGTGCGGATCCTTGATGAAGTTTATCGGGACATGCCGGCTCATCACTTCTCGTCCGAGTTGCTTCAACATGTGCCTGACCAAGCTGCAGTCATCGAGATGAGCGGAGTGCTCTGGAGTAATTGGGGTAAGCCAGAACGGATCGTCCACACTCTTCGCCAGATCGGCCGTCAACCGGCTTTCCCGCTGACCTGCCTGAATCGGCCCTTTGCGCCGATCTCACAGGTCGGTTCCGATAACGGTGTGCTGGCCGAGATATAGCAAAAGGAGAAATCGGTTATGAAACTCAGTACCAAACCGCAGAAGTTCCATGCGACCCCTTCCGGGCACGGTGCGAAGACAGCAAGAGTCGGAGCCTCGCGCCAGTCCGAGACGGACTCATTCGATGGCGTTTATAGTCGTATCGCTTTCCTGGCCTACCAGTTCTACGAACAGCGGGGTCGCGTGGACGGTTATGATATGGAAGACTGGATTCGGGCAGAGCAAACAATTCTTGCCGCCAAGTGATAGTGGCTCGTGGCGATGACGAAAGACAACAGGTTTGGTTCTTTGGTGGGCCTCTGACACAAGGAGGACCGTGCAAGAACATGCACGGGTTAGGTAAGATGAAATCGATGCTGTCGGTCTGTTGCTTCTGTGACAAAGTCCGAGATAACACGAGGAGTGAGGCCGCCCAGGGGCTTTGGCAGAATTTGCAGATC
>DATIFR010000091.1:0-6307 GCA_035455145.1 Nitrospira sp. | reverse complement strand
CAGTAACCCAGGAAAGCCACATTTTCAGCCATGAAATTTGTCATTCTCGGTTTTGACGGTCCGGATGGCGAAGCCAAACGAAAAATCTATCGCCCAGCCCATCTAGCCAAGATGGATCCACTCGACCAGCAAGGCCGGGTGGTGCTGGCTGGTCCGCTTACCGATAAGACTGGGAGCTTGATTGTCATTGAAGCAGACTCATTGGAGGAGGCTCAGCGTTTTGCCCAGGAAGACCCCTATACCGTCAATGGTGTGTTTGAGCGAGTCGAAGTTCATCCCTTCACCCAGGTCTTTCCCAAGCCGCGATAGATTGGCCCCCAATCCAGGGCGAGCGCAACTCCCCGTTTACACGGACAATTCCCTCAACTCCTCACATCGCGCGAGAAGCGATTCCCACCTTTCGTTGCCTTGCTGAGGCCCCGGACGGGCGGTATAGTTAATTCCATGAGATTCCAAGGTTGGACGTTCTTCGCCGCTGGCCTTTCTCTCCTCCTGCTTTCAAATCCTTCAGTCGTTGCTGCCGCCGGGAAGATTGTTGTGGCCGAGGCTCAGTATGTAATGGCCGATGGGGACACGTTGGCAAGCGCGGAAGAAAAGGTGCTACAGCGCGCCCAACGCAGAGCGGTGGAAGAGGCCGGCGTCTATCTGGAATCGACGTTTCACGATTTCGAGAAAGAATCGCAAGGACAAAGCACCCGCGCAACGTCGCTGGAAATTCGGACGATCGCCGCGGCGATCACCGAAACCGAAATCCTCGAATCGCACCGCTCATTCGAGAATGACCGCCCCGTATTTTTCGTGCGGATACGGGCCACCGTCGACTTGCACAATCTCGCCGAAGCCGTGCGTCGGCTGCAATCCGAGGCGCAACTGGCTCAACATTTTCGCCAGCTCCAGAATGAAAATCAGCACCTGCGCGCCCAACTCAAAGAACTCCAGCAACAGCCGACGGGAGTCCGAATGCTTGCCATCGACCCGAGCGGAAAATCCATGCCGGCCCAGCGAGCCAAGAGTCTGCTTGAAGCTGCGCTCCATACTCAAGATCTACGAGAGAAGATTCAGCTGGCCTCTGAAGCCTCTCAATTGGATCAGGACTCTGCAGAGCCGTTAATCGTGAGAGGACAAACCTATTTGCGGTTGGTCTCAGTGGCCTATTCACAGCGTGGGAATCCGGATGACTACGCGGCGCAGGTGGAGAAGGCCAAAGGTGACTTCGATCGTGCCGTCCAACTCGATGGCAAGAATCCTTGGGGCTGGGTTGGAAAAGGCGATGCGCAGACATGGTTGAAGCACATGGATGACGCAGCAATCTCGTATGAACAAGCCCTGGCTCTCGATCCGTTTTTCGATATCGCCAGACAGCGTCTCATCGGAGTCTATACAACCCAGGCACGGCGACAAGCGGAAGGAAAACACTGGCACCAGGCTCTCGCCACCTTAAAGAGGCTGCTCGACGCACAGACTCCCGAAAGCTGGATTCCTTATCAAAAAGAGGCGTTACTCCTTCGAAGCGAGATTCTGCTAAAACTGAACCGGCAGGAAGAAGCGCTCGGGGACCTATCCACGGTGATTCGCGTCGATCCGACGAATGCAAATGCGCTGGTGACTCGCGCGAATATTTATCGCAATCGGCTTCAAGGCCGGATGGCCAAGGACGATCTTGAGCGAGCCTGCGTGCTTGGCTCTATCCCCGCGTGCGAACAACTGCCCTAGATGAGCAATTTCCACGCCGGCAACCCCCCTAAGCCATTAAATTTCAAGCCATTATCCGCCTTCATCGTCACTCTTCCATCGCAAAACTCCCCTACGGAAGTCTGTTTGACTTCACGGAAATGGCCCTCCTATAATGCCCCACCTGTCGCAAGATTGTGCTGTTTTGAGTGGGCAATTTCTCCAGCACATTAGGACAAAAGGCCTAATTCTCGCTTGCCCGATAGCCCATTATTTCCAGAAGTTGGGCCTTCTGCGAGGTTGCAGATTCCCCGTGAAAAGCATAGATTGTTGATAGATGGATTCGGTTGAAAAATCTAAGTTCTCACGTCGTTAACCCCTTACGCGGAGTGTAGGTCGTAATGAGTCAATATCGTGTGTTACCAGGACCTGAGCATTTCCTTCCTCCTGCAGCGGCCTCCATGGGTATTTGCTTGCCCAACCCGGGTGAAGCACATATCAACGGCGTGATCGTCCCCGAAGAAAAGGCGTACGAAGAAGCCGCCAAGCAGTTCTTGATGGCCAAGGTGCCGACGATCTTCCCAGGCCCTTTGGTCCTGTGGGCCTGGAATGAGAAAGCCGCGAAGAAAGCCACGGCCATCCGGCACCTCTACAACACGCTGAAAGAGTGCGTGCAGCCAGGTCAGACGCCCATGCTGATTCCCATGCCGGACTATCGCCCCAAGTATCCGAAGATCAATCCCGAAGTCGAAATTAATCCAAACCATCCCAACCTGACCATCTGGCACAATAAGATCGATTGCTGCATGTTCGTTGGGGTGCATTGTCACCAGGCGAACCTCTCGCTCAAGATTATCAGAGGCGGAACCTCGTGCTATACGATTGCGATGTGCGCCCAGGCCGGGCATGAAGACGCCATGCTGTCTTTCCGCGACGCGTCTGTCGAAAAGATCATGAAGCTGGCTGACTGGGTGAAAAAGTTGAAAGGGACAGTCCAACCACGGCTGACGTCAGCCAAAAGCGGAGCTTCGAACTAAACCGTTTGAAGCACCGTACGCAGTGAAAGGAGGCTGGGTCCATGGCGGATACACACTCAGTCATCGGCACAAAAAATAAGAAGGGCCAAACGTATACCGACACCTGGAAGATGATGAACGAAGCGCCACGTACGCCGTCGTTCTATACGGGCAGCGAAGTCATCAAGGAAGCGGTCCGGCGAGCCAGTTGTGACGTCATGATCGCCTACCCGATTACTCCCCAGAGCGAAGCCGCGGCACTCATCGGTGAACTCTTCGCCGAAGGCTATATCGGCGACTACTTCCGCGGCGAGAGCGAATTCGCCGTCATGTCGCAATGCGCCGGCGCCGCATTCGGTGGCGCCCGCGTCTTCACGACCACAGCGGGACCGGGCACGATGCGCGCCATGGAAAACTTCCCCATGTGGGCCGGTGCGCGTTTGCCGATCCAAATGATCGTCACCTGCCGCGGCATCAATTCGCCGCTGTCGATTCAGCCTGACACGCTCGAAATCGCCTATCTGTTGAACACCGGCATGCTTGTTTGGCATGCGGAGACCGCGCAGGACTTCTTCGATTGGATTCTCAAGGGCTACATGGTTTCGGAAGAACCGGACGTGCACCTGCCGCTCGCGCTCTGCTGCGACGGCTTCTTTGTGACGCACACCAAGGACGTCGTGAATCTGACGCCGGCCGACATGTGCCTGCCGCCATATGATCCCTATCGCTCGCCGGTTCCCTGCATGGATATGGAATGTCCACCGGTCCGAATGATGCGCGATCCATTCATCATGAAGAGCAACTACATCAGTTATGCCACCCACGCAAGCTGGCAGCAGGAAATCTGGGCGGCCGTCGAGCGATCCCGCAAACACTCGATCAAGTGGCTGAACGGCTTGATCGATACCGAGAACACCGATGCAGAGATCATGATCGTGGCGTCGGGCACGGCCGTGTCACAGGGACGCGAAGCGATCCGCCTGCTGGAAGACGAAGGCATTCGCTGCGGACTCGTGAAAGTAAAGACGCTCCGACCGTGGCCGGAGGAAGAAATCCGCGAAGCCACCAAGAACGCGAAGCACATCTTCGTACCGGAGTTCAACGTGACCGGCTGGCTGGCGAAAGAGATCAAGGCAACCATTCCCAATCATCATCGGGTCCATGCCGGACCGCATGTGTGCGGAGGTATGACCATGCCGCCGGAGATCATCGTGCAGGAAATCAAGACGGCCCTCGGGATGAAGACCTTCTCCCTGGCCGGTCGTGGAAGCTGAGCAGTAAACATCCAGAACCAGTTCGCGATGCACTTGCGAATCTGAGGAGGAATACATGAGCAAAGAGAAAATCAAGATTTCAGAAGACCTCTACGACATCATGCCGTCGGACTATCAGGACCTCGTCAAGAGCGCGACCTACGGCAAAGAGGATCGTGGCTGGAAAGACATCGGTAATTCCAAAGAACTTATCGAGCAACACTCGCTCTGCGCGGGCTGCCCGGAGTCTATGGCGTTCCGCTACATCCTAGCTTCGCTCCCGAACCCGGAAGATACAGTCATGGTGGGCTCCACCGGCTGTACCAGCTTGGTGTTCCCGATGGTGGCCGTTCATAACATTCACTCCCTGTTCGGCAACCAGAATGCCATCGCGTCCGGATTGAAGCGCGCCTTGAGCGTCCGTTTCCCCGACCGGACAAAAGATGTCGTCGTGTTGGCCGGAGACGGCGCGACCGTGGATATCGGTCTCGACATGACACTCCAGGCTTGGTTTCGCCAGGAAAAATTCACGACCATCTGCTTCGATAACGAGCTCTACGCCAACACCGGCGGCCAGGAGAGCGGGCTCATGCAGAAGGGCTTCGTGGCAAAAATGGCGCCAGTTGGGAAACTCTTCGACAAGGTCCGGTTGCCGGAAATCGCTCGTGAGTCTGGTTGTCACTACGTAGTCCAGTGCACGGTTAGCAAGCCGTCTCTCATTGAGAAGGTGATCCGCAATGCGGTCTTCATCGCCCGAGAAATCGGCCCGACCTATCTCCAACTTTACACGCCCTGCATCCTCGAAATCGGAAAGAACAGCATGGAAGGGCTGCAGGAAATGCGTGACTCGGAGAAGCCGACCGAGCGGTTCGCGTACAAGGAATATGTCAGCGAGCCAGCCAAGCAGCTCTTGGCTGAGATCGCCGCGAAGGACAAGGAACGGAAAACCGCCGCCAAGCAATTGGCAGGACAAGCCTGAAGAAGCCGGAGGTCATTCATGATTAAGAAGAGACTCAACATCCGGATGTCGGGCCTGGGCGGGCAAGGCGCCGTCACTGCGGCGCATGTCTTGGCCATGGCTGCCAACCGGGACGGGAAGTTTTCGATTTCTAATCCGTTTTTCGGTGCCGAGAAGCGCATGGCGCCGGCAGAGAGCTACTGCCGTATCGGAATCGAGCGAATATACGACCGTGGCGAGTTGGTGTTCCCGGACGTGATCGAGGTGTTTCATCCTCAGGTGATCACCATGGGCAAGAGTTACACGATGCCCTTCTATTCCGGCGTGAAGGAAGGGGGCGTCGTCATCATCAACTCCGATCAATCTCTGCTCTCGGAAGAAGACATTCAACGTCTCAAAGATTTGAACGTCGCGGTGTTTTACATTGCGGGAACCGAGCTCGCAATCGAGGTTGCCGGCACTGAGTTATCGACCAATATGGCGATGATCGGATCCGTGGCGGGCATCACCAAATGCGTCTCCATGGAGGCGCTCGACGGCGCGCTCCAAGAGCGCTTTGGAAAGAAATTCGTGGCTTCAGGCGGTACGGCATCCCTGGACGAAGCCATTAAGAAGAAATTCGCCAAGAAAGAAATGTTGTTGGCGAAGAATCTGGCGACGGTCAAGAGAGCCTATGAGATCGCCAGCGAATGGGCCGAGAAGAACAACATTGAACTGCGAGTCGGCAATCCTGCCGTTGCGGCTTAACGAGAGAGAAGGAACCACGTCGCATGTATAACGTTGCGCAAGTCATCGACGAGAAATGCACGGCCAAGAAAGGTTGCCGACTGTGCATTATGTACTGCCCGGAAGCAAACTGCCTAGACCTCAATCCGACCAAGATGGTGGCCGAGGTCAACATCGATCGCTGCAAGGGCTGCGAGCTCTGCGTGGTCGTGTGCAACGCGGCCAAACACATGGCGATTGAAATGCAGGCCGTCAGTGCAACCGGACAGCTGATGCATCACAAGGGCGAGTCCGCGGCCTTGGGGCAAGCCTACCAGGGCTAAGCTGAAACAGTTCGAGCAAAAAACCCCATGGCGTCCGCGCTATGGGGTTTTTTGTTGAGATAAGAGGTAACCCATGGAAAGCGAAGACAATGTGCTCGATGAACTCCTCAGTGAGATCGCAGGACTCATCAATGCGTACCCCAAAGCGATTGAACGGCGGGCCGCCATGATTCAAGCCACAGGGAAAGATCCGGAACTGGCCGAGAAACTCGTGAAAGCGGCGGACACGATGCGCGATAGCGGCAATCTCTATTTGACCTGGGCCAAGCACTACGCGGCAATGGCGGCAGGCAACACCGACGCCTCCTCGGACGAAGACGAAACTGAAGACTTCGACGTGTAGCACGGAGCGTGAAAAAA
>DATIFR010000090.1:0-7763 GCA_035455145.1 Nitrospira sp. | reverse complement strand
ATCGGAGAGATTGATCGTGTTTCCGTAACTCTTACTCATCTTACGGCCATCAGTGCCGAGGACTTTCGGAAACTTTGTCAGGTGCTCTTTTGGCTCGGGAAACACGGGTTTCTTGTAAAGGTCGTTAAACCGCCTTGCCACTTCGCGCGTGAGTTCGAGATGGGGGAGCTGGTCCTTTCCGACCGGGACGAAATCGGGCTTGTACAGCAGAATGTCGGCAGCTTGAAGCACGGGATAGCCGAGAAACCCGTAAGTGCTCAGGTCCTTTTCTTTGATCTCTTCCTGCTTTTCCTTATAGGTCGGATTCCGCTCCAGCCAGGACACCGGGATCATCATCGAAAGGAGCAAATGCAAGATCGCATGTTCCGGAATGCGCGACTGGATGAAAACGGTCGCGCGGGCGGGGTCGATCCCGGCGGCGAGCCAGTCGATGAGCAACTCGCGCACATACTCACGGATGCGGCTGGTATCGGCATAATTGGTCGAGAGGGCATGCCAGTCCGCGACAAAAAAATAGCACTCGTATTGATCCTGCAGCGCTTTCCAGTTTTCCAAGGCGCCGAGATAATTGCCGAGGTGCATGAGCCCGCTGGGCTGCATGCCGCTCAACACGCGTTTCCGTGACATCGTCATTGGGACGCTCCTGCACCGAGGCCGATCGCGGTGGAAAGGATTGTACCCGAAAGGCCCGAAGCGAAGGTATTGGTAATCGTATGGATCACGCGAAGATCGCGGTCGAATACGAGGAGGCCGACCAGAATCAACATGCCGTACGGTTCAAGCCGCACGAGGGCCATCGCCGGTCGCGGCGGCAACAGGCTCACGAGAATGCGTCCTCCGTCGAGCGGCGGGATGGGAATCAAGTTGAATATTGCCAAGAACACATTGACCAGGACGGAGTAGAGCGCCATGACCGCGATCGGCAAGAGGAAAAGGGTGGCGCCTGACTCCGTTTTGTCGGCGGAGCTGTTGTCTATCGAGAGCGAGGGGTCAATTGCCAACAAGACGGCCAGCAGGAGCGCGCTCACCAAAGCCAGCGCAAGATTCATCCCTGGCCCTGCCGCAGCCACCAAGGCCATGTCGCGGCGTGGCTGCCTCATGTTTCTGGCATCGACGGGAACCGGTTTGGCCCAGCCGAGGAGAAAGCTCCCCGGCAGCATCAAACAGAGGAGGGGCATGATGATGGTGCCGAACAGATCGATATGGGCCAAGGGGTTCATCGTGAGTCGTCCCTGCAGCTTCGCGGTGGGATCACCGCATTTGTTGGCGACCCATCCGTGGGCGTATTCGTGCAGCACCATGGCGAAGAGGAGCGGAAGCGCTTTGTAGGAAATGGAAAAAAGCAGTTGCGGTAGATCGTTCATGCCGGTGTAGCGCTAGTCGACTTGTGTGAAGCGCCCTCGTTTGACTTGGATGAGAAACAGCGGTCGATTGAGCGTGCCGTCCTGTCCGAACGAAGCCGGTCCTCCCAGTGCAGGAAGATCTTGTTGCGACATGAGATAGTCCCGCACGGCCTCACCGGAGGTTGCGCCTTTCCTCACCGCTTCGATGACGAACTTCACCGCATCGTACCCCTGCATGGCAAAGAGCGTCGGCGTCGCCTGAAAGCGTTTCTTGTATCGCTCAACGAAATCCTGCACGTTGGGATTCGGGCTGTCCGCAAAAAACCCGTCGACGAACACGGCGCCGTCAATTGATTGATCGGCTGTGCGGGCGAAGTCCGGGGCATTCCAACCGTTGCTGCCCAGGATCGGCACTTTCATGTCGTGGAAATTCAGTTGGGCGGTGATTAACCCGACATCTGAGGCGCGGCTCGGGATGAAGATCGCGTCGAAGCCCGGCGTGTAGAGGATTTTCTTATCGAGCTTCGTCAGTTTCCCACCGGTTTTCGTCGGATCGACCGGCACCGCGAGGCCGTATTTTTTGAGATCTTCAGCCTTCATCCGTTTGAGCTGATTGCCGACATCGGACTCGCCTTCTTTATAGGATTCGATCGCAATGATTTCGCCTTGGTGGAGGCGCACTTCCTCGGCGAATAAGCGCGCCAGTTCACGCCCATAGGCTGTATCGGGATGCAGGATGCAGAACCGTCGGTATCCCTGTTCGCCTGTCGCAAAGGCGGCGATCCGTTTGGCCTGTAGCTGGAAGGTCAAGGCCGTACTAAACGTAAACGCACCCAGTCGTCGGACATTCGGCAGGGTGGCTGTAGGGGTTAGGAGCGGAATGCGTGAACGTTCGGCCAGTTCTGCCATCACGGGCAAATTTTTCGACAGTAGCGGGCCGATGACGGCAATCGGGCGATCGTAGTTGAGCAGGCCACCGAAGTCGTCCAAGAACGAGGCTTGGGTGGATTCGAAGTCTCTCACGAGGAGACCGACAGATGGGCCTCCCGCTCGATCACCATTCAGTTCGACAGCCAGCTGGACTCCGCTGAGAACGTCGTTGGCGAAGGGGGCGAGTTTCCCCGACAACGGAAGTACCGCGGCGATCACAAATTGGTAAGATTTGAGTTTGGTTTGTAACGATGCGAGTAGGTCGGACGACTTGGCCGCCTGCGGATGCGCGGGGAAATTTGCGAGGAATCGTTGAATCTGCCTGGCGGCTTGGTGGTCTTCTCCGCGGCCCACATAGAGATCGATCAAGCGAAGCGAGGCAAGATCACCCGGAAAACTCTTTGGATAGGCCTCCCTGATACGATCGAGCATTTTCTTGTCGAAGGATCCGTTGATCACCTCGCGGATATGGGCACGGATTTCGTCGGTTTGGTCCTCCGGGCTGAGCGCGATCTCATCGAGCCAGGCCTGAATGGCGCGCGTCGGTTCTTTCTTTTGGAAATACAGTTCACCGCTCAGATGCACGGCTTCCCGTTTGGTGATGTCGTCTTGGGACAGCGTGCGAAGATTGGCCAGGATGGGGAGAGCAAGATCCGGATTTCCCATGGCCGCGTGTGTGCGAGCCAGCATCAGCTTCCCGCGGTCGATGACTTCTGAGTTGGGGAACTCTCCTTGAAGCTGCTGTAAGAACTTGAGGCCCTCTCCATATTGTTGGGCGGCATACAGGGCCGCCCCTAGGAGCAGATAGGTGTCGTCGAGAAGATCTTGCTTGGGGTTCGTATTGAGGAATTGGCGGAGCATCGTGATGGCTTCTTCCGCCTGGCCTGCGTCGATCAATCGCTTGGCCTGGTTGAGAACCGGGTGATTGGCCGGCGTGTTTTTAGCCGCTTCTGCGACGGTAGGATGGAAGACGGGCCACGGTGAGCCGAGGCCGACACAAAAAAATGTCAGTGTGAAGGTGAGGCGGGCTGTTGCGAGCTTCAATGGCATGGGACTGGTACATAGGCGCGGTGTGAACCGGCTGGCCATGTCTGTGTCGATGGTGTCACGAACTCACTCGTCAAGAGTGACTAGTATCGGAATCCCGGTAGGGTGTCAAGGTTATCTCTGCCTGCGCGTTGTCTTCATGGGAGTGATTCGTTATCATCGCGTGATGGAGACGGATCCGCTCGTCGAGCGCTATTTGAACCATCTTCGAGTAGAAGGCGGCCTCTCCCGCAACACCGTCGAAGCCTATCGACGCGACCTCGCCAAATTTCAGGCCTATCTTCATCAGCAAAGCCGTATTCCGATTCGGCAGGTGACCACAGACACCGTGCGAGGATTTCTCGGCTCACTGAACACCGCGCAACTCTCTCAGGTGTCCTCGGCACGCTGTCTGTCGACGGTTCGTGGATGGTTCCGGTTCCTTCGGCAGGAGCGCATGATCGACGACAATCCTGCCAGCGGTGTCACGGTAGGGCATCGGGGGATGCGGCTACCCAACACGCTGTCGCAGCGCGAAGTCACTACACTGCTGGAGGCGCCGTCCCATCCCGGGTTGGAAGATCAACGGGACCGGGTGATGCTGGAATTGCTCTATGCGACGGGTTTGCGAGTTTCGGAATTGGTATCCTTGCAGACTGCGCAGGTGAATTTCGAAGTAGGATTTCTTCGGGTGACGGGGAAGGGTTCGAAACAGCGCATCGTCCCTATGGGCGAACCGGCCCGCCGCCTTCTCCAGCAATATGTGGATCAGATTCGGCCGTCTGTTTTGAAGCAGCGGCTGTCGCGGTTCGTCTTTGTCACCCGCCGCGGCGGACCGCTTAGCAGACAGGCGTTTTGGAAGAATCTTCGTCAACGAGCGAAACGGGCCGGTATCACGAAACGAATTTCTCCCCATGTCCTGAGACATTCCTTTGCGACCCACTTGTTGGAAGGCGGAGCAGACCTTCGGTCTGTTCAGGCGATGCTGGGTCATGCAAGTATCGCGACCACTCAAATTTATACGCACGTCGAACGGGAACGGCTCAAGGAAATTCATGCCACGTACTTCCCGCGCCAAGGCAGGCGAAAAAAGATGGGGTGATAGAGAGAAGGAAAATGAAGACTTTGAAAGAATCTGCAAGAAGAGTGCGAGATTCGGTTGACAAGGCCGGGTGGACTTGGTAGCATCGGCCAGCTTGCTTGAAAAATCGGGCGGATAGCTCAGTTGGAAGAGCGCTGCCCTTACAAGGCAGAGGTCACAGGTTCGATCCCTGTTCCGCCTACCAACCTCGCGTGACGAGTGGGTGGCCGGAATCAAGGATAGAAACAGAAAATTGAAATTCAAGACGGGACAAACCGCTACAAATAGTCTTGTCAATCAGATCTTCCGCTATAAGTAGAGTCAAGAGGGGCCGTCGTTCAGCCTGGTTTAGGACGCCAGATTGTCAATCTGGAGGTCGCGGGTTCAAATCCCGTCGGCCCCGCCATTTTCCCCAGCATTTGTTAGACTCCGTACGTAGGCGTGTGGCTTGCCCACGCAGCCGGAAGAGGATGTAAGCCAATGTTTCAGATCGGATTAACCGGACTGTTGGGCTCGCTCGGTGCGGTCTCGAAAATTGTCCTCCTGCTTCTGTTCATCTTTTCTGTCGTGTCGTGGGCAATTATTTTTGCCAAATGGCGCGCATTTCGTGCTGCAGATCAGGAAGACCAGCGGTTCATGGCGCTGTTGGCGAAGTCGAAGGATTTGGATGATCTCTGCCGCCAGGTTCGCCGCATGGAATCGAGTCCGGCAGCCGTGCTGTTCGAAGGAGTGATGGATCGTCTGGCGGGGTTGCACGGACAAGCGCAAGACGGCGGCGGATCAGGATCGGCCGATCGTCACATCATCGAACGCACGGCGGCGCACCTTTCTCATAGCCAGCTGTCCAAACTCGAATCCTATCTCCCCTTCTTGGCGACGACGGGCAACATTACTCCCTTTGTAGGCTTGCTAGGGACGGTGATGGGGATCATCGATGCGTTTCGCGAGATCGGAGCACAAGGAACGGCCAGTATTTCGGCCGTGGCTCCCGGAGTGGCGGAAGCCCTCATCGCGACCGCGGCCGGATTATTCACGGCCATTCCGGCGGTCATCGCCTATAACTATTTTCTCACGCGTATCCGCCGCACCTCGTTCCGGTTGGATACGGTCACGATTGAATTGATGGCGTCGTTGTCCGCATCTCCGGCCAAGGCCAAACCTATACCTGTCGGAGCGCAGCGATGACCTTTGAGTCGCGACAGCGGCGGTTCATGGCGGAGATCAATGTCATTCCGCTCGTCGATGTCGTGCTCGTGCTGCTCGTGATTTTTATGGTCACGGCCCCCATGCTCTATAGGGGGATGGATATCAACCTGCCGAAGTCTGCATCAAACACGATCAAGCCTGAAATGCGGACAGTGCTGACAATCGAAAAAGATCAACGGCTCTACTTAGACAAGGATCCGATCGGCGTCGCACAGCTCGAACAAAAATTGAAGATCCTGAAACACGAACATGCCGACGTGTCCCTGTACCTGCGCGCTGATCGTGATGTTCCCTATGGCATCGTGGTCCAGGTGATGGATGGAGTGAAGAAGGCTGGAATCGAGAAGATCGGAATGGTGACGGAACCGGTGGGGCCTGAGCGCGTTGGAGGACCATCGATTCCGCGAACACCTTCTCGAAAGAGTTGATATCGGAGGCAATGAGGGGCTCGGACGTATGGTGGCGCCCGCACATGTGCAGTCGGCTCTCTGGTTGGATCAGGAGGAGCAGGATCGGTTCTTTGCCCGCATGGGCCGGACCCTCACGATCTCGCTGGTTCTGCACTGTGCGATATTGCTGGTGGTGGCGGGACTCCGGCTCGCTCCGCACGGAGAGCGGCCGTTGGCATCGGTCGAGGTATCTCTGGTCAGTTTGCCTGCGCCGGCCAAGCTTGTGGAAGTGTCAAAGCCCGTTGAAACGGCCAAACGAGCAGAGCCAGCACCAGCACCTGCTCCTGCCCCACCGGTCAAGTCTGTGACACCGGCTGTGACTCCTGCGGCCAAGCCTGTCCGTAGCAGTGTCGGAAAGGACATTCTCAAGGATCTCGAGTTGCCTCCCGATGCGCCGAAGTTCGGGGAACTGACCCCAGCGAAATCAGTGGCTCAACCCCAACCTCAGGCTCATACAAAGGTCAAAGTTCCCGACCTGCCGCGAGTTCCGGACGTGACGCCTGATCCGGCCGTAAAGATTCCTCAGCGGACGTCGATCAGTGACGAATTGGATCGTGAATTGGCGGAAGAACTCAAGAAAGTCAAAGCATTCAAGCCAGCAGAAAAATTAGAGATTCCAAAGGATGTTCCGGTTAAGCCGGCACCGATGCAGGAAGCGGCGATTCCTCAAACGAAGGCGCCCCAAACCCAATTGAAGACGTCCGGTTCATCGGGAACCAACCCCTATTGGGGTCGTATCGAGTCGATTATCAAGAGCCAGTGGGAGCCGCCTCCGATCGATGTCACGGGTCAAATGTACAGCGCGGTGGTAAAGTTTAGGTTCTATAGGAATGGAACCGTTAAGGACGTTGTCATTCAGCAGACGTCGGGGAACAGCTATTTTGATATGGCAGGCCAGCGGGCTGTTCTGAAACCGCGGGCGTTCCCTCCCTTTCCGGCGGAGATGAGCGAAGCCTATCAGGATGTTGAAATGGTATTTCGAGTAGGGGAGACCGCGGGATGAAACGACGGGTGCTTGTCAGCTTGGTGTTGGGTGGGGCCGTGGCTCTTGCCGGCGCGATCGGCATTCTGGAATCTGGCGCGGCAGACGTATTTCTGGAAGCAACACGACCCGATTTCCAAAAGATTCCACTCGGCGTGCTGGGCATCGAAAATGGCGGAGGTCCCGACTGGCTCGGCGGGCGCCTCGAAGAAGTGCTGAAAAAAGACGTGAAGCGTTCCCTCGTGTTCGAGCTTCTAGACCTTCCAAGCTTGGGGATCAAAGTTCACGATTTGGGGAATGGTTTGGGGAACGGATCGAAGGCCGTCTTCAAGCAAGCCGTGGATAACGGGGTGTCGGTCCTGGTCTGGGGCAAAGCAGGTCTCAAGAAAGGGGAGAAAGAAGACGATGTCAACATGGAAGGCTTCGTGTATGACAGCGGGAGCGACGAAGTTGTCGGTGGAAAACGCTACGCGGGGTCCCCGTCCGTCGTCCGCTTGATGGCGCATCGCTTTGCCGATGAACTCGTGTTTCGCTATACGGGAGAGCCTGGTATCGCAAGAACCAAGATTGCGTATGTGTCCGCCCAGGGATCGGCGCGAGAGCTGTTCGTCATGGATTATGATGGGTACGACGCGCGGCAACTCACCGCTGATGGATTCTTGAATTTGATGCCCCGCTGGTCTCCCGATCGTCGGTTTCTCGTATTTACCGCCTATCGTGATCGGAACACTCAAGACATCGACATG
>DATIFR010000089.1:0-5195 GCA_035455145.1 Nitrospira sp. | reverse complement strand
CGAGGGCGATCCCCTTAGTGATCTCGTCAAGCAGAACCGTTTGGGAATGACGGTTCCCTGCGGCAACATCGAGATGCTTGCTGAAGCCATTGTTCAAGCCGCCGACGCTCCTGAGACTCGTCGGGTTTGGAAAAATAATTGCCGCGCTACCGCGGAAGAGTTCAACTGGAATCGTGTGTTTGAACCGGTCGTCGCATGGTGTCGCGCCCCGAGCCCGGCAAAGGACAAGGAGCATGCGGCACTGTGGCGCTCTCCTATGGAATTGCCCCCACTCGGTGCGAGGTCACAATGGACCTATTACCCGCGGCGGGCGGTGCATTATTACCGTGCTGCGGGATTAAACGGCCTCGTCGCTCAAACTATCCAATGGTGGAAAAGGCGGTGAGAGTCGTCTATTTCTCGAAAAGTTCGGAGGAGGGGCCGAGTAGTCGCTATAGAATTTATCAGTTCCTGCCGTATCTGGAAAGAGCAGGTATTCAATGCTCGATACGTCCTCTCGTGGGACCAACCTACTTCACGTTGCTGGAAATCAAAAGTGCGGCATTGCGTACACTTGGGAAGACGCTTTATGTGGGGGCCAGATTTCTCAAGCGCATCTGGGATCTTGTCAGGATGGGGAGGCCGGATGTTGTCGTAGTAGAAGATCAATTATTCCCTTACTGCCCGCCGTGGGTCGAGCGACTACTGGTTTTGTCGGGCAAGAAGCTCGTGCTGGAGTTCGATGATGCAATCTATCTGACTCGTTTTCATGGGCGCAAGATGCCAGCCCTTTTGAAGATATCTGCCGCTGTTATTGTGGGAAATGCCACATTATCGGAGTACGCTCGACGCAATGCTTCCGCTGTCACGGTGATTCCCACCGTTGTGGATACGGAGAGATTTATTCCTCAGGCACGGATCACAAGGGGAGCTATTGAGGGATCAGATGGGCAGATAACGATCGTATGGATTGGGTTGGCCTACAACTTCTCTTATCTTGAAATCCTGTCTCCTGCATTACGGTTAGTACAAAAAGAAATGGGTGCTCGATTTCGAGTCATCAGTTCCCGGCCGGCGGTTTTGGCTGGGGTTGAGGTGGAATTTAGACCGTGGGATCTATGCAACGAAGTTCGGGATCTTCAAGAATGCCAAATCGGGGTGATGCCTCTCCCTGACTCAGAGTGGGCAAGGGGGAAATGTGGGCTCAAGCTCTTGCAGTATATGGCCGTCGGAATTCCGGCCATTGCGTCAGCCGTTGGAGTAAACCAGGAAATCATCAAGCCGGGAGAAAACGGTTTCCTCGCCACATCATCAGACGAGTGGTCCAGTCATCTTCTTAGTCTGTGCCGTGACGTAGGGCTGAGACGTCGGATGGGTGGGGCTGCCAGAAGAACTGTTGAAGAACGCTACTCATTGCATATCTGGGGTCCTAGGCTGGCTGGACAGTACCAAGCCATCGGAAATCAATCGAGATCGATGAACGTTGGAGGTTCAGTGCCTCAAACGTTCAGTGAACATTCCTGATCATGCTCACTCTACTACTGACGTTCGGGTTAGCTTTCTTATTCGTCTTGTACGGCGTGCCGATTGCTCGGCAGGCTGCACTGAAGTACGGCATCGTCGATGCGCCGGACGGGCAGCTCAAGCACCAGAAGGAACCCGTGCCCTACTTCGGCGGGCTCGCGATTTATCTCGCATTTCTGATGAGTCTGGCCTTTACCTTCGAGTTTCGTCATGACGTTCTGGGCATTATTCTTGGTGGAACAATTGTCGTAATGCTGGGGCTCATAGACGATTTCGGAGTGCTGACGCCTTGGACAAAATTGACGGGGCAACTGCTTGCGGTGTTCGTCTTGATCAAGAGCGGGATTAGGATCGAGATCGCGGCCTTGCCTGACTGGCTGGATCTCTTGCTGACCGTATTATGGATGGTCGGACTGATCAATGCGTTTAACCTTTTGGATATCATGGACGGCCTCTCAGCCGGCGTCGGCGCCGTGAGTGCCGCCGGTCTGCTCGTCGTCGCATTGCTCCAGGGCGATCAGGCCGTTGCCTTTATGCTGGCGGCGCTCATCGGAAGTCTGTTGGGATTTCTTAAATACAATTGGCAACCGGCGCGGATCTACATGGGGGACACGGGAGCGATGTTCATCGGACTCCTGCTGGGAGCGATGGCGATGATCGGTAAGTATCCCAGCGACCATTCGCTCTCTCTTTTAACTCCTGTGTTTATTTTAGGGATTCCGATATTCGATACGCTTTTTGTGATGTACATTCGATATCAGCGAGGACTGCCGATCTTCTGGGGAAGCCCTGATCACATCGCCATCCGTTTGCGGCATTGGGGGATGTCTGTTCGTCAGGTTGTCGCCACGAGTTATGTGGCGACGGCGGTGGTAGCGGGTGTCGGCCTCATGATGATGACCGTCAGCGAAGATATGGCGTGGGTCCTCTGTCTTGGAACGATGACAGTTCTCTTGATCGCCACATTCATGCTGAAGAAGATCGATGTGCGAAAACCCGTGGCGTCGCTTGTCGCATCTCGCGCAGAGGAAGGAACTCACGCAGCATGATCGTGATCGTCGGCGCCGGCTTGGCCGGTCTCAGCACGGCCTACCACCTCTCCGGGATTCCCTATCGGCTGTATGAACGCGAGCAGGAGGTCGGTGGACTCTGTCGTTCTTATCGGAAAAACGGATTCACCTTCGACTACACGGGGCATTTGCTTCATTTTCGCCAACCCGACATCAAGGCCCTGGTCGAGCGCCTTTTGGCAGGGAAGCTCGAGAAGCACGGGCGAAAATCTTTTATCTATTCCCATCGCACTTATACGGAGTACCCGTTCCAGGTAAATACCCACGGTCTTCCGCCAGAGGTCGTCCGTGAGTGTTTAATGGGCTTTATCGAAACGCTGACGCGTCCGGCCTCCTCCCTCGCATCTAAAGACCGGTCCTTCAAACAGTGGATTCTCGATAATCTCGGTGAAGGGATGGCCAAGCACTTTATGATGCCCTTCAACGAAAAACTCTGGCAAGTGTCGTTAGACGAACTGACTTCGGATTGGGTGTCGTGGCTGGTGCCGAAGCCGGAGTTGAAGGACGTGATCAATGGGGCGCTAGGCATTAAGGACAAGGCGTTCGGATACAACCCCTCATTTCTCTATCCGGCGTCCGACGGCATTAAAGTGCTGCCGGAGTCGTTTCTGCCCGGCATTGATGGCGTCACACACAACATGGAGCTGATCGAGGTCGATACGAAGCGTCGACGAGCGCTCTTTCACGACCGCCTACGGGGGGAGAGCCGCGAAGAACATTACGGATCACTGGTTTCGACGATCCCGGTTCCCGAGCTTGTGCGCCGCTGTCTCGACTTTCCCGTCCACTTGAAGGAGGCGGCGGAAGGTTTGCGGTGGGTCTCCGTCTATAACGTGAATCTGGGGGTATCCCGCGAACAGGTCTCGGACAAGCATTGGCTGTACTTCCCTGAGCCGGAATATCCGTTCTATCGAGTCGGGTTCCCCATGAACTTTTCTCCTTCGCTGGGGCGGACTGGTTGCAGCTCGATGTATGTCGAAATGTCTCATCGTCCGACGGAGCATCAGTCAACAGAGCAGCTCATCAATCGAGCCAGATCCGGTATGGAACAGGCCGGTATCTTGCGGCCGGACGACGAGATCATTGTCGCCGACGTCAAAGACCTCCACTATGCCTATGTCTATTTCGATCGCCATCGTGCCCGTGCGCTCCCGGCAATTTTGGCTGAACTTGAACGCCGGGGGATCTACTCGATTGGACGGTACGGGCGGTGGGAGCATACGTCGATGGAAGATGCCATTGGCCAGGGCAAGCAGTTGGCCGAACAACTACGAGCACAGGGCGCCCAGCCTGTTCCAGCCTAAGGACGGCCGCCGTGGAGACGGTCTGTCATGTCATCACGAAGCTTGAATTGGGAGGGGCTCAAGAAGTCGCTCTCTACGCGGTGTCGCATTTGGATCGGACGAGGTTTCGTCCTGTGCTTGTGGCTGGTCCCGGGGGGATGCTGACCGAGGAGGCCCGACGTCTTCCCGGCGTCCAGACGATCATTGTCCCATCGCTCGGCCGCCGGATTCATGCTGTAAGCGATCTCTTCGCGCTCTTCGGCTTAGTCGCGCTGTTTCTCCGTCTCCGTCCTGCTATCGTCCATACTCATAGCTCCAAAGCGGGAATATTGGGTCGATGGGCCGCGTGGCTTGCACGGGTTACCGTCATCATCCACACTGTCCATGGGTTTGGCATCACGCCGGCGCAGCCGAAATGGCTTCGGTATTGGCTCATGGCACTCGAGCGAATGACGGGCTGGATCACCACGCACTGGATCACCGTCGCGCAGGTCGATGCCCAAAAAGGCAGGCGGTGGCGGCTGTTTGATCAGAATGTCTCGGTGATCAGACCAGGAATCGATCCCCGTCCATTTCAGATGCCGATTCAACCGGCTTTGCGGGCCAGGTTGCGCGAGGAATTCGGAGCCGGCCCCGATAACCAGTTGATCGGCACCGTCGCCTGTCTCAAGCCTCAGAAGGCCCCGGAGGATTTTATCCTGGTAGCCAAGCGGGTATGCGACGTGATGCCGGAGGCTCGGTTCGTTTTAATTGGCGACGGGGAGTTACGCCCGCGCATCGAAGCACTCATTCAACTGTATAGATTACAAAACCGAGTGCGGTTGACAGGATGGCGGCGCGACATCGAGATGGCGATGAACGCGTTCGATGCACTGTTGCTCACGTCGCATTGGGAAGGTCTCCCACGGGTGATTCTTGAGGCCTCTGCGGCAGGGTTGCCCATTGTCACAACGAAGGTCGGCGGCGTGGATGAAGTTGTGACGCATGGGCCTACCGTGCGGCTCTGCGCGGCGGGGGATATAAAAAGCCTGGCGGCTGGGGTGGGAGAGATTCTCCAGCAACCGGCACAGAGGGCGAGGGGGACAGCGGAACATAGAGCGGTGCTCCCCAAAGAATTTCACATTGAAGAAATGGTCAAACAGTATCAATCTCTGTATAATAGGCTGCTTTTTGAGCAGCGACAGCAGCCGATGCCTAACTCGTTAGGCCCGGCATCACAACCATAGCTACGGAGCAAATGTGAACATCCCACTATTGGATCTTAAGGCGCAGTATCGCAGCATCAAATCCGAAGTGCTGGCAGTCATGGAAACTGTCTGTGACGAGCAAGGGTTCGTGC
>DATIFR010000088.1:0-20081 GCA_035455145.1 Nitrospira sp. | reverse complement strand
AAGTCGTGGCAGGGATTGCGGGGGAGGTCCGCAAAGAGGCGGATGCGACGCTGCGGATAGCCACGATGACACTCATGGGAGTCAGCGTCGCCCTTGCAGCCCTTGTGTTGCTTATACCCCCGCTTCGGAAGGCGACTCAATAAGGGCGTTTCTTCTCTGCTCGTCCTCTCCATGCATGGCGTGCATCAACTCTCCGTTGATAAAGCTAGCCTTGCATGATCTCGCTAAGGCAAGGTTCAGGCAGCGGGTCTTGAAGCACGTGACGGACCAGATGATAATAGCGGTTGACGAGCGACTATGCGACAGCAATCCCATAACGTCCTCCTGATCACGATCGTCGGCCTGGGGCTCGGCCTGTTTGTACTCGATTTGTATCTGCCTCTCGGGATCGGCAACGGTGTGCTGTACGGTGGGCTCGTCATCCTGTCGTTCCTCCTGCCCAATCGAAAGGTTCCGGTAATTACTGCGGCCGTGTGTTCAGTGCTCACCATGGCCGACGTGATCTTCAGCCCGACGCTCGAAGGGGTGCCGCTTTGGATGGGAGTGACGAATCGCCTGTTCAGCCTGACGGCGATTTGGCTCCCGGTACTGTTCTTTCTTCACCGCCGAAGAGCCGAGGAGGCGCTTCAGCAGGCCCATGATGAACTCGAAGCGAGGGTGCGGGAACGGACGCAGGAGTTGGCAGCGCTCAACCAGGCGCTCGTGGCGGAAATCGACGAAAGGATGGGGACGGAGACATCTCTACGGGCCAGCGAAGCCGTGCTCCAGGCGAGCCAGGAGGAGTTGAAGCAAAGCCGGGAGGATTTGCGAGCGTTAGCGGGACAACTGCTGACCGCGCAGGAGGAAGATCGCCGTCGGATCTCCCGGGATCTGCATGATGACATCAATCAGCGCTTGGCCATGCTGTCGATGGACTTGCGGCAGGTGGAAAAGAGTCCGCCGGGCGATGTCGAGGAACTTCGCTCGACGATGCGATCGATTTCAAGCCGTCTGACGGCGTTGTCCGATGACGTGCGCCAGATGGCCTATCGCTTCCATCCTTCGATCCTTGACGATTTAGGACTCGTCAAAGCCATTCGCCGATTAGTGGATGATTTCTCCGCTCGGGCTGGCGTGAAGGTATCCTATGTCCACAAGGATCCGACCACGGCGCTCTCTGCCGAGCTCTCCACTTGCCTCTACCGAGTTGTGCAGGAGAGTCTGAACAACGTCTCGCGGCATGCAGATGCTTCACTCATCGAGGTGGAATTGATCTGCGACGAGGATCTCATCACCCTCTCGATTCGCGACAATGGCCGAGGGTTCGATGCCGCACGACCAACGAATGCGGGAGGGCATCTTGGATTATTAAGCATGCATGAACGCGTGCGCTTGGCGAAGGGGCACTTAGAGGTGGAATCCGCTGAGGGCAAGGGGACGCATATTCGCGTCGAGATTCCGCTGATGAAGGGAGAGTCTCATGGCTAGGCCTCGCATCCTGCTGGCTGACGACCATGCCCTTGTCCTCGAAGGCTTTCGCCGTATTCTCGAGGGCCAGTACGACCTTGTCGGCACGGTGGAAGACGGGCGGGCGTTGCTCGATGCGGCGAGAGCGCTTTCTCCGGACCTGGTGATTCTTGATGTGTCGATGCCGTTGCTCAACGGAATTGATGCCGCGTCGCAACTGAAGAAGCTCCTGCCAAAAACGAAGATCATCTTTGTGACGATGCATGCCGACCGCGATTATGTCCGGTCGGCGTTTGAGGCCGGCGCTTCGGCCTATTTATTGAAGCGGTCGGCTGTCGATGAGCTGGAGCAGGCGATTCGGGCTGTGATGGCGGGCCATTCCTATATTACGCCACTGATCACTCAAGATGTGGTCGATGTCTTTCTGGCGAAAGAGCCTGAGTCGCAGCCGCGGGGCACGGGGCTGACATTTCGCCAACGAGAAGTCTTGCAGCTCCTCGCCGAGGGCCGAACCGTGAAGGAAATCGCGACGCTGCTCGATGTGTCCACTAGAACCGTCGAGTTTCATAAGGCGCAGATCATGGGGCAACTGAACCTCCATTCCACCGCCGACTTGATCAAGTACGCATTGACGCACGGGTTCATTGCGGCCTCCTAGGGAGGCGGTAGTCGAGAATATTCCACCCCAGTAGGTTTCTCTTATTCAGCTTCGGGTTTTACGAGTTCCCACACAAAGACGAACGTACTATATGAGAAGAGCTATATCTCTGCTCTCGTTGGAAGGTGCCCGCATGAGGTCGTCACTAGAGCCAGATGAACCTCTTCCGCCGTGGCAAATGTTCGGCCGTGCAGTCCTCCTGCGATGCCGTTGTTGCGATCGTGTTCGGCCACCTGCCACGAGCGAGTTCGAAGATTCCTGGCAAGCCTGTACGGCTTATTTAGCGACACAGGCACTCATGCCATCAGATGTCTGGTACTGGCGGACGACCTGTGATCGGTGTCAAGATTCGCTAGATCGATCAGAGGGCACAATAAATCCATGACGCCGCCAGAAGAAGCGCCGGAGTCCGGGGGGTCGTTTTTCTGATGACCGCCATTTTACCGATCAGGAGGGTGGTCAAGGATAAGGAAATGTCCATGCGGTGCATATGGTTCGCAGAAGGCGACGGAACAGGATGTCGTTCATCAATACCTGTTGATTACCGGGAAACTCACCCGTGCTGACAGAAGGCGAGGGCGCTGTGGTCCCTGTGCGACTGCTGGTCATTAATGGCGGCTGTCTCTCCGGCCAACTGTGCGAGATGCTGCGTTCACTCGGATACGAGGTGACGACGTTGTCTTGCGAGCCTGACGCGCTCGCCCAAATGGCGCATCCAGATGGAATCGATGGGATCTTGCTCGATGTCCACCAGCTTTTGGCCGGCGGCATGAAGGGGATTGCTTCGATTCGCGAGCGCTTTCCCCATGTCCCCGTGATTACAACGGGGGGTGTCGACCAGCTGAAAGACCTTCGGCGATCGATCGAGCTGGGAGCGGCAGAGTATGTTGTGACGCCGACGGATCAAGAGTTGTTGAAGCGGAAATGCTCGCATGTATTTTCCGGCCGGACAGGCTCCCCTCCTGTTCGAAGCCCTCGCTTGCAGAGCCCCCAAACCAGTCCTCACGGTACAGAGCGGAAGGGATAGCTGCCTCAGGGATCGGCCTCCCCCGGCAGTGATCGCGAAGCTCAGGTGAACGGCTGGTTTGGCCTCTGAAGGCCTTCGGTCACGATGAACGATGGAGTGAAGGAACATGATGAATACAATGTGGCTCAGGTTGGTGGCGATGATTGGGTCGGCAATCCTCTCGCAGATGGTGTTTGACCCTGCAATGGCCTACGAGGAAATAGCGGTGACAGAAGGCGGCGCGGTTACCGGGACAGTGACGCTCAACGGCAAAGTGCCTACGCCGAAAGGCTACAATTTGACGACCTTGCCCGATCAGATCTACTGCGGGCGGATCTCCGATGGTCGTGGCTGGCGGCTGTTTCAACCGTTTGATATCGGAGAGGGTGGAGTGTTTCGTCAGGTCGTGGTATACATCGAGTCTATCTCACGGGGGAAGCCATTTGCGGAGGCCAAACCTCCCCGCATTGAAGCGAAGGACTGTCGCTTTCTTCCCCTCGTGAATCTGGTGCGTGACGATCACGATGTGGTGGTCGTGAATATGGATCCGGCGATGCACGACATCCAAGCCTACGAAACATCGCAGCTTGGACCGCGGGTGTTGTTTAACGTGCCCTTGCCGATCAGCCAACGCTATCCGCACGAGGCGGGACTCAGCGCCCATTTCGCCAAGCACTATGAGGGCCAGCCGATCACCCAGCGCGTGCACATGACCAAAGGACGACGGGTGTTTGTGATGCAATGCGGGTTCCACGCGTATATGGAAAGTTGGGCGCTGGTGAAGGACCATCCTTACTACGCGATCACAGACGAGCAGGGACGATTCAGTCTGACGGACATTCCGCCCGGCACCTATCGTGTCGTCGTGTGGCATCCCTATCTACGAGAGGCTGCAACTCGGGAGGTGACGATCAAGCCGAAGGAATCAATTTCTTGGGATGTGGTGATCGCGGCACCAACCGGCCGGCTCTATGCAAATCAAATGGTGGAGAATCCGTACACTCGCTATAACATTACTGACGAGGTACAGGGCTCGATCGTGCCGACGTTGGAGAAGCAGCGGTATCAATAACGGTATCCTGCGCGCAATTCACCGTGGAGAGGTGCAGAATGCAGACTCGTTCGATCCTGTCCAGCGTATTCCTCGGTTTGATGTGCCTGAGCGTGGTGGTCCTGGCCTGGGGTTGTTCAGGGAAGCGCGTGGCATCATCCTCCGGCGATGCGTCCTCCACGACGAAGGAGAAGAGCGCGCCGGCGACTGCCGCAGCTCCCGTGGAAACCATTAAGCCGGAGGGCATGGTCACAGTTCCGGAGGAACGGCGATCGACCACTGAAACAGCGCGCGCGCCGCTGGCGGCTCCGTCGGCGCAAAGTGAAGGGCCGGGCAGTTCATTGTCGGGCGATATGTCCGCGGTGGCCGACATCTTCTTCGACTTCGACCGCTATGCCATCAGACGAGATGCTCAGCCTGTCCTGGAAGGCAACGCGATCTGGATGAAAAAGACGCCGGGCAAATCTGTGCTCATCGAGGGGCATTGCGACGAACGGGGCACGCAAGCCTATAACTTGGTGCTCGGAGAAAAACGCGCCCGATCGACGAAACATTACCTGGAGGATCTCGGGATTCCCGCTTCACGCCTGAAGATCGTCAGCTATGGAGAAATGAGACCGTTTTGCAAGGAGCGTGACGAGGATTGTTATCAAAAAAATCGGCGGGCACATTTCGTTGTACAGTAATTCGCTGTTGCTGCGAATGAATTGAGGTATGTGCAGGCCGGTTTAACGAGAAAGGGGAGAGACTTGTGATGATGAATCGAACTGCGGGAGTCGTGGCCGTTTGTATCTGTGTCTTGGCGGGATGTGCCGCCAAAGGAGAGCGGGTCGATATCATGATTCCCGGTGTCGCTGCCGCTCCTGCAGCGACAGGGGCAAGTGCAACCGGACCTCGGGTCGTCGTCATGCCATTCGACGATGCAAGGTCGGACCGGGCGCATCTCGGCAGTCGTTCCCATTTCTGGGGCGGCTCCAGCCACTTCGAACTGCCGAAAGGCACGGTCGGCGAAGCTGCGGCCAAGGCTCTCGTGCAACAGCTCAACAAGCGTGGGTGGCAGGCAAGTCTGGCCAGTCAAGGCGGCGGTTCACAACCCGATGTGACGATCTCCGGCAGCATTCAAGATTTGTCGGTGAACGCCATCAGCAAATTTGGCTATACCGAGATCGCCGCCAAGAACACCATGATGGTACGCGTGGCCAACCATAGCGATCAGAGCTCGATTCAAGAGCGGGTGTTGGGGAGCGGGAGCGACGAAGTGTTTTGGTTCGACCCGGAAGATGCCCAGCAGTTAGTGAACGAGGTGGTCGAGAAGAACATCGAGAAATTCTTGGCCGACACGAAAGTCGATGGGCGCGCGGTCCGTTTACGGTAGCACGAGTATTGCCGTCGCGGGCCACCCGCTGCGGCAGAGATTCAGGCTTCCACTGTGACGGTGATCTCGTGCAGTCCGGTGGCGCCATCGGGAGCCGGGTCCTGCTCGATCGAGGTCTGCAGGGTGCCCGTTCCGTCCGTCGCGCGGGCAAGCAATGTATGCCGGCCTGGTTTGGGCACGGTCCAATCATAGTGCCAGAACACCCAGGAAGCAGGAGAGAGAGGAGCTTCCAGAGTTGCCGGCGTCCAGCGTTCCCCTCCGTCGGTGCTGATTTCCACCAGTCTGATGCCCCGCGTGCCGGCGAAGGCGAGTCCCTCCACCTTGTGCCGAAGTCCCGTAATCGTTGATCCATGGCCTGGCAGATCGATGCGTGACGTCGTCTTGACGACGGCGTCGTCCGTCCAGCCCTTCTGAGCATAATAGCCCTTGTAGTCCCGCGCGACGACTTCGATCTCCGTCAGCCACTGCACGCTCTTCATGCCATAGTGGCCCGGCACGATAACGCGAACAGGGAATCCGTGCCCCGGCGGCAGCGGTACGCCGTTCATTCTATGCGCGAGCATGACGTCGCCGGGTATGGCACGATCAAGCCGGATGCTGTCCGAGTAGCCGTCTGCCGCGCGAAAGACCACGTCATAGGCATCGGTCTGCGCTCCTGATTCCTCCAGGAGCGATCGGAGAGAGGCGCCTTCCCAGGCAGCCGTGCTCATGAATTCCCCTGCCACCGTATTGCCGACACATTCAAGCGTGACGATCTGCGAAACCGTCGGTTTCGCGAGCAGTTGGGAATAATCCAGCGTGCGCGGGCGTTCAACGAGTCCCGTGATCGAGAGGGACCACTCATTGACGCGCACCGTCGGCGGGCTCCGATACGAGGTGAGATAGAATTCCTCGTTTGACGTGATGGGCTTGGTGGCCTTCGCCTCCGCGCGACCGAAGACGCGGTCCAAAAGGCCTCCCAGACTTGGTGAGGGTAGGGTGGAAGCCAGCAGGAATCCTCCGGCAGCCTTGAGGAATGCCCGTCGCGAAGGTCTTGGCATGCTGCGCCTCTATGAAAGCTCGGCCAGCAAATTGCGGATGAGCTGTTCCGTTTCCTGATAGCCGCCTTCGCCGATGCGAATATGGCGAATCACGCCTTGTTTGTCGATCAAGTACATCGCCGGCCAGTAACGGTTGCCGTATTTATTCCAAGTCGAAAAATCGTTGTCGATCGGCACGGCAAACTGAATATCGTGCTCTTTAATGTAACTCCGCACCCGCTCGATCTCACGTTCGTGGGAGAACTCCGGGGAATGGACGCCGATGACCACGAAGCCCTGGCCGCCATATTTCTGGTGCCATTGCTTGACGTACGGTTCGACATTCCGACAGTTGTAGCAGCCGAATGTCCAGAACTCGACCATCACCACGTTCCCCTTCAGGTCCGATAAATGGAGCGGCGCGCTATTGAGCCACGTCTGGTTCGAGATCTCAGGCGCCTTCATGCCGACTCCCGCGTTCGCAACGACCCACGTGATAAACAAACCGATCAATACGACACCGATTCCGGTCAGGATACGCTGTATCATCGGCTCCTCCTTCCTAGCGTCCCGACAGAAACTTCGCGCCGGGGCGCACAACAGATCTATTTCGCGATGGCGATGGCCGGCGTCGGGTACTTCGTCAGGTCCGTAACCGTCATCTGGAACAGGTTCGACAGGACGGCGAAGGCTTCCTGGTTCCAGCTGGGAACCATCCCCTGGCTGACGGGATACTTTCGAATCGAGTAGTAGCGGCCATCGAATGGCACGGAGAATTCGTAGTCGCCCGGCTTTGAGTCGGATTCTTCGATTTCAAGCGTCCTGGCCGGATTTCTGACGACAGTCTTGGTTCTGGAATCGGGAGACACCATCATCTCCGGCTCCTCTTCGATGCTCTTGGCCACAAAGCCGATAATTGCGTTCATGCTGCGGAGCAGAACAGACCCGTGCAAGGGATAGTCGCCTCCGGGAAAGTCCGGTCGAATATCGACCAGGATGGAATCAGTCGGCATTCGTTGCGCTTCCTCATGAAGCCGGCGCCGCTCTTCATTCGAGAGGCGGCTGGGATCATAATTGGCGATCAGGATCCGGCCTACCGCTTTACGCCGGACCGTATGCACATTCCCTTCGCTGTCGCCTTCCCACCGAAAACCTTTTTCCAGCGCCGCGACGACTTCGTCCGGGTTGGGCGGGCGATTCGTGCGAACGGTCTGGCTTTCCTCGAAGAGAATCGGCCCGACGAAGAGTTTTCGCTCTTCGTCCAAGCCGGCCAGGTGGAGCAACCTGCGACGAAATTCCAGATAGCCGTCGCCCTGCGAGGGAGCGTTGAAGAGGACGATCGGGCCGCGTTCATCGTCGATCGCAATCCCGCGCGCCATGAGGCGCAAGATCATGTTGATGTCGTACCCCTGGCGGACGAGAAATTCGAATTTGTCTTCGTCCAACGGCCGCAAGACGCGCTTGGTAAATTCCTCGCCGGTAATCGGCACGATCGTGATCGTCGGATTCTCCGCGACGCTCGCGCTGTATTCGAGATTGAGGGCCCGCTCGGTTGAGTCGGTCGCCGGACCGATTCCGCCCCTGATTCCCGCCGTGGTCCGGAAGTCGAACGTCGCGGCCACACTCGAAACGGCCGTGAAATGGACCGGCCGATGGTACCGGGCGCGTGCGATGTTCAGCAGCAACAGATCCGCTTCAACATAACTCACCGTGCGGTCATACTCGATCACCGCCCGATGCATGGCGATGGGCGAGAGACAGCCGGTCAATAAGTTGAGCAAGGCTCCACCGATAAGGATGCTCAAACGGATCTTCCAGCAAGGCCCGAGCGACTGAGCACCCGAGGCTGTCGATGAGTGACACATCATGGATCTTGTCTTTCGGTGACTCAGGATTTACGAGGAACACAATTCACAGGATGGTCAAACGAGTCAACGTTCCCACCCGCCCAACCCCGGCGCGCCAAGACACGCCCTGCCCCAGGCAAGGCCGCATCGAGTGATGGGCCTCAACGTACCCTCTGGGGTACGTTGAGGGTCTGAGCGACGCGAGAACGCCGGTGGCGGCTCGTTTCACCATCCGGACTATATACCGGCGTACCATTCATACCCTTGATCTTCCCAGTATCCGCCCTTGCCGCCTCCTATGCCGTCGAGCGACTCGACCAACTCGATACGCTCCACATATTTGGCCTGCTTGTAACCGAGTTGCCGTTCGAAACGCAGCCGCAGCGGAGCGCCATGGGGAATATCGAGCGGTTTGCCGTTCAATTCGTACGCCAGAATCGTCTGTGGATGATAACAATCCTGGATCGCCATGCTCTCGTAGTATGGCGTACCTTCGTCGTCGATGTCGGCGCAGTGGAAGACGGCGTACCTGGCGTTCGGGAGAGGCTGAACTTTGTGCATCAGATCTCCGAGCGGGATGCCGGTCCATTTTCCAATGGCACTCCAGCCTTCCACGCAGTCATGGCGTGTAATTTGAGTTCGAGCAGGCATGTCTTTGAGCGCCGCAAGGGAGAAGCTCATCGGGGTCTGTACCAGGCCGACGATCTGCACGTCCCAATCGGCGAAGTCGTCTTTGGCCATCTCGGCATAGTCTTGCGTGCCGGGGTCGGTATTGCCGTTGGCGGGAAAGACGGCTGAGAGATCCGCCTCGGTATATTCCTTCGCCAGCGCATTGGCGGGCGTAATGGCCCGTTGTACTCGATCGGTCAGTTTCTCTGCCTTATTCAGGATGCCGGGGAACCAACTGCTTTGCGTCAGGTTGTCACAGCCGGCCAAGGCAACCAGACTGGCGGCTCCTGCTGCCCCCTTTAAAAACTGGCGTCGCTTCAGGGCGGTATCTCGCTTCATGATTGAGCTCCTTCATGCTTGACGACGAAATATCCTGTGATCATCGAGCGGATGTTGTTGAAGAACCCCGTCAGGATGACCTGCAAGACGTGGATGACGATGAATCCGACGAACGAGAAGCAGGCGATGAAGTGGATGGTGCGAGCCGACTGTCTGCCGCCGAAGATCGATAGGAGCGAGGGGAAGGCCGTGTCGATTGTTGGAGACATCGTGAGACCGGTCAATACAATCAGTGGTGCAAGGACGAAGATCACATTGAGATAGGCCAGCTTCTGAAGCACGTTGTAGTGTTTTGCCTCCTCGCCTTTCGCATGCCGCAATACAATGTGATCCTTTATCGCTTGCGGGATGTGTTTCAAGTCCCGCCCAGTCGGCAATAGGTCTTTCTTCACATGACGGCTGAGGAAGATATAAGTCCCGAAGATCAGACCGTTGATGACGAAGACCCAGGCGAAGAACAGATGCCATTGCCGGCCCATCGCCAGCCACTTCGCGCTTGGAATTGTGGCCCAGGCGGGAAAGGCGCGGCCCATCCCGTTTGAATAACCGAGCACGCCCGTCGTCTCGAACTGGTGACCGAGAATCGTCGTGACGCCTTTCATCTCCCCGCTATCAGTTCTCATCGGACGGATCGAGAGGAGAGGCTTGTCGCGATCGGAGCGGTCCCCCCAGTAGAGCGCCGGATGCGCGTTGAAAATTTGCAGACCGCTCATGATCAGGATGATGAGACAGGGAACGTTGAGCCAATGGCTGATCCGAACCGGGAGCCGATGGCGGTAGAGACGTTCGACTCTGACGGAAGGAGTGATTGGCAGTGAAGGCCCTTGCTCTTGTGATGCAGATGAAGGAGGGAAGGCGGCGGTCTCGTCCTGGCGCTCGTCGATCGTGGTCTCCGCGTCCATTATGTTGGCCATGGCAGTTCTCCCGGTGTGAAAGAAGCGGCCGGACCGGCAGCCCGGCCCACAGGGATTTTGTCGATCGGAGGCGCGGTTTCTTACGGTAAGGGGAAGCGGGGAGGACTAGTGGATAATTTGAGAGGATGTTCTGAGCTCAGGCCAATTCTGATCGGCCTTTTTCACATAGCCTTGGATGTCGAGGACCCATAAAGCACGGACCGTCCCATTGTAGTTGAGATAGCGTTTGTCGCCGACGACGGTGAACGCGCCAGGATCGATGGCCGCTTTGTATCCCTTTGCCATGCCGAAGGCGCAATAGCCGCCATACTGCGGGACAAACTTAGCAGGGTTGGCGGCGAACCTGTCGCGGTTGGCCGCTGACGAGAAGTAAAACGTCGAGCCTTGATACTCCGCAGGGAACTCTTGCAAACCCTTCACCGGTTTCATATCGGTGAAATAGGCGACGGGATCGTACCCGCCGATGGCCGTGCCGTCCTTCTCGAAGTATTCTCCGGCGATGGAGGACACGACACTTGCCATTAGCAGGACGGCAACGGCGGGGACAGCGTGTCTAATGTTCCTAATCATGCCTTTACTCTATCGCGTTCGGCTTTCAGCCATCAGCTCTTAGCGTGAAGGTAGCTTTTCGAAACTGGCAGCTGAAGGCTGATCGCTTCTACTCGTAGGCGACGTTGACAAATACTTTTATGGCGTTTCGTTCCGTTGTGAGCGTCGACATCATCTCTTGATAGTTTTCCAGCCCCGTCACCGGATGAGTCAGAAGCTTCGGCAGCCAGCCGGGGAATTCCAGCTGGGCCCGCGCGAAATCGTATACGCCCGCTTCGAAGTATTCGCGATTGGCGTTGACCGTCCCGACAACCAGTTTGTTGCCCAGGACGAAATCCAGATTGATTTTGTCCGCCGGGATCGCATGTTCGCGGTCGCCTCCCGTGACGCTCGCCAGGACCAGCACGCCATTCTTGCCGAGGCATTCCATCGCCTCGAAGACCACAGGCGAATATCCGGTCGCTTCGAACATGAGATCGAACGGCCCGTACCGCTTCGCTGCTTCCCTGATCGAGAGATCATTCGTCGAGATGTACCGTACGCCCAGTTGCGCTAAGAGGTCGAGGTTCCGCGACGGCCCGCTCTGCTTCCCGAAGCTGGTGACCTCAAGGCCTTTCATGCGCAGCGAGAGAGCTGCAAGCAGGCCGACCGTGCCGGCGCCTAGCACCGCGGCCTTCTTCGGCCGCCAAATCTTGAATCGTCGTTGCGCTTCATAGGCCTGGATGATCCCCTTTTCGATAATGGACGTCGGTTCGAGCAGCACGGCCACGTCCTTCAGGCCTTTGGGGACCTTCACCAGGTATTCAGGGTCATCGACGAACAGTTCGGTGAGATAGCCATGGCGAAGGTTGATGCCTCGCTCGAAGTACGTGTCTTCCACGGTCATGTCGTACTGGCCGACTTGATCGTAGAAACTTCCACCGGGACGCCGCACGGTCGGTACCACATAGTCGCCAGGCATGAATTCCGTCACGTTGCGGCCGACTTCCAGCACGCGTCCGAAACATTCATGGCCGATGACGAGAAAGTCGTATCCGGGAGGGGCCTGGCCGTATTCGGCGGCGTTGATCTCTTTATCCGTGCCGTCGACACCGACGCGGAGCACCTGCACGAGCACACCGCGTCCGTTCGGAATCTCGTGGACCGACGGCTTGGGCAGTTCGGCAAGATGAATCGAATCGGATTGTCCTGGAATCACGGCGACGGCTTTCATACGCGTGCTCCTTACGAAGAGGCTGATGACGAGTGGATCTGTACCGGTGAGTCGAGGGCCGGAGGGCAATCTTACAGGGCAGCAGGTTGTGTTTCAGTGCCGAACTTTTCCCCAGAAGGCTCGGTGTGCAATAACTTGATAGACGATGATCAGGCCGAATCCAAAGAGAAACCACCACAGGCCGATCTGCATCCCATAGATGCCGGCGGTGGCGTTGGTGACAGTCAAGCTGTTGGCAGGATCATTCGAGGCAATCAGGATGTTCGGGTAAGACCCCCAGGCTGTGCTGGCCAGCATCGACAGGATCAAGAGACTTGTGGCGAAAAATGCCCCCGCGTCCCAATCCCGCCTTCGTAGTTCGAGAGCTGCCACAAGCGCGGCCAGTCCGAGGCATGGAAACAGGTATCCGATCGGATGGGCGGCATAGTTGAGCCGGAAAGATGGTTGCACGAATGGAACGGCGGTCAGCGCCATTCCGACCAGGACTGTCACCACCAATCCGGTCAGCCAGGCCGCGCGTCTTACTCGTCCGCGCAATTCTCCCTCCGTTTTCATGGCCAGGTAATTGGCCCCATGCACGGTGAGAACGGCTGCGCTTGTCAGCCCCATCAGGACTGTGAACCAATCGAGAATGCCCGGGTCTGGTCCCGGCATGAAGTCGGTCCAGAGCGCGACAAAGAAATAGCCGCTTCGGTTCAGCGGTACTCCGCGAATCAGGTTGCCCAAGGCCGCGCCGAAGACGATCGCCAGTAACGAACTCGCGCCCGCAAATGCCACGTCCCAGAACTGTGTCCAAAGCGCATGATCCACGTGCGAACGTAACTCGAGCGCGAGTCCTCGGGTGATCAAGAGCCACAAGACGATAATCAGCGCCAGGTAAAAGCCGCTGAACCCGGCCGCATAGGCTTTGGGAAAGGCGAAGAAGAGCAGGCCGCCGGCGGCAAGCAGCCACACTTCATTGCCGTTCCACACTGGGCCGATCGAGCCCAAGACCGTGCGACGATCGTCGTCGGTTCTCGCGACGAAGGGATAGATCATGCCCACCCCAAAGTCGAAGCCGTCGAGGACCACGTAGACCGCCAGCATCATGGTCACGGCACCATACCAAAAGGTTTCCATCATGCGTGCCCCGTCGGACGTTCCGAAGGCCCGTGGCGAATGGTGTCAGCGATCAGGAACAGAAAGAGCAGCCCCAGTCCCAGATAAATTCCGAGAAACCCGAGCAACGTAAACAGCGCGTTCCCCGAATGAACCAACGGCGACGCTCCGTCAGAGGTGCGGAGCAAACCGTACACGAGCCAGGGCTGGCGACCCAGCTCGGCGGTCATCCAGCCGGCCGTAGTCGCAATGTAGGGAAAGGGCGCCGACAGCATGAGCAACCAGAGCAGCCAACGGGCCGTGAACAATCGTCCCCGCCACAACCACAACAATGCCAGCCCCATGAGCGAGACGAGAATCGTTCCGAGCCCGACCATGACATGGTAGGAGTAGTAGAGCAGGGGCAAGTTGTCGGGCCAATCTTCACGCGGGAAGGCGTCGAGCCCCTTCACCTCGGCATAGAGCTCGTCATAGACGAGGATACTTAACGCGTCCGGCACGACCAGCGGATTGTCGATCGTCATCGTTTCAATGTTCGGCTGACCGACGAGCAGTAAACCAGCTCCACGCTCGGTCTTGAACAGTCCTTCGAAGGCTGCTCCCTTAATCGGCTGATGTTCAAAGACCTGCCGCGCATTGCCGTGGCCGGTCGGGAACCCCATGAGCGCCGCCGCGGCGGCGCCGGTCAATACGCCGATGCGGAGGAACGTCTTGGCATGGGCTGCGTACTGGCCGGACAACAGATAGAACGCCCCCAGTGCAGCCATCACAAACGAGGCGGTAACAACCGCTGCGGTCATGTTGTGGGTGTACTGCCAGAAGAGCCATGGATTCGTAAGCAGACCGGAGAGGCTATTGACGAACAATCGACCGTCTTGGGCGACCGTATAGGCGACGGGATGCTGCATCCAGGCGTTCGTCGCCAGGATGAAATAACCGGAGAGCCAGGACCCGAGAAAGAGCATCAACGACGCAGCCCATTGCAGACGCCGGCTGCATCGGTTATTGCCAAACAGCAAGATGCCGAGGAACGAGGATTCAAGGAAAAACGCAAACATTCCTTCCATCGCCAGAGTCTGGCCGATGACCCCACCGGCATAGTTGGAAAACTTCGCCCAGTTGGTGCCGAACTGAAACTCCAGCGGAATACCGGTCACGACGCCGAATGCAAAACTCAAAGCAAAGATCTTGGTCCAGAATTGCGCGACCTGATCGTAATGGTCGTCTCCGGTAGCCAGTGCCCAGCTTTTGACACAGAGCAGCAGCAGAGCCAACCCCATCGTCAGCTGTGGGAAGAGATAGTGAAAGGTCGCGGTGAAGGCAAACTGCAGACGGTCGTAGAGCAGCGCACTGGCCATGGGGCCCCCCATGTGGACAGGCTGAGATCGGATGGGTCCGTGGTAATGGGTCGGGCAGGGGTGGAAAAACTAACAAACCGGTGGTGCGGCGCGCCCTATTGTTGTCCCATTTCCCCGACCGCGCCGGCCGGCATGCTTGGAATATAATTCGCATCCACGAGGTCTTCCCAGACCCCGTCGTGAGCGGACGTCACACCCGATCCTCGCACGTAGACCATCTTGATGACGGGTTCTTTTCCTGATGCCAATCCTGTCATGCGACCGACAAGGACCATGTCGCCCCAATGGTGGTAGGAACTGGGAAAGGTCTGATAGTTCCCGACGACGACCCAATACCATCCGCCTTCTGGATCGTCTACGCTGGGGGGAAGCTGCGGTCGGTAATCCTGGTCGAGCGGACGATTTTTCACGTGCAGCCACAACTGTCCGTCACGGTTTTCTTCTCCCATGATCACGCCACCGAGGATTACGAGCCTGTCCTGGTAATATTCTGAGCTCCGTACAATCGTCGTGAGCGTCGCGCCGGATTCCGCTTCACGCAGATACTTCTTTGGAACCGGGCTGCATCCGACAGCCAGGCACAGCGCCAGCAGGGAGAGGGTTCGGTTGAACGAGGCCATGCTCAGATACCTCCCACGGATCGGAAGCGGGCCATGTGGCGGTTGTCCCGATTCCGAGCGATCCTCCCGGCGTCGTGCTTCACAACGCAGACGCCGCCTGCGCGTTGCGCAGGAATTCTTCGATGCAGTCCCTGATACCCTGCTCAATGAGCAAGCCGCTCTTCATCCAGTCCTTCACTTGCTGCCGGTCGGAGCGGCAGGACGTGGTAAACGTAGGGGTGTCATTCCGCGAAACGGAGAAGGTCGCCCGAATCTGAAAGTGCTGCTCATCCGCCCTGACATAATCGAGGAAAAATTGTTCGATCGTGCCCCAGACGACTCTCTCCGAGTCTGGCTTGAGGTCATAGCCGGCAAAAGCGAGTTCTTTCGTGAGCGCGCCTGTGAAAAATTCGCCGATGTTTTGTGACAGATACAGACGTTCAGTGTTCCGGGATCCCGATTCCAGCTCCTTCTGCCTCATCAGTCCCGTTGGATGGCCTGCATATTCAAAGGCAGCGACTCGTACCGGCCCCTTCCCCTTGATTGGTGTCGAAGGGTGATAATCCAGATACAACACCCGCGGACAGCCGGAGCACAAAAGGGCTGTCGTCATCAGCGCTGTCAGCATCCATCGATGGGGCAGAAGAGTTGGTGTCATGCGCACAAGCCGACCGCAGACCACGGTGATAGAACGTGGGAATGCGCGGAGAGACTACGGAGCACGGGCTCATCTGTCAAGGGCGAAGGGGGGAAAGCAGTCCAGGCTACGTCAGGGAGCCGTGCAGCAAGGAGAAGTGCCGGCGCAAGCGAAGGCGATTGATGGGGGAAGGAGCAAGTTTCGGCAGGCCGGTCAATGTATCCCGAACCAACACGATGTGGCTGACGTAGGTGCGGCAATCGGCGCAGGATGCGAGGTGCAGCCCGATGCGAATTTTGGTCAATATCGGAAGGCGGTCGTCCAGATACTCCGAGACCCGGTCCGTGACGTCCCGGCAGGTCAAGCCACTCTGTATCCATTGTGACGGATGGTCTTTCATGCGGGACGTCCTCCAATTGTGGTGACGTCCCTTCGTCTCCCTATTTGTGGGTTCCTTACAGGAGCCAATCGGGTTGAGGCTCAGCCGAAGCCTCAACCTCGATCTTATCCGAGAGCCGTCTCTACCGCGACGCGCACCCGTTCCCTGGCCCGGTGCAGCCGAACGTACAGATTGGTTTCCGTGATCTTCAAGAGTTCGCAGACTTCTTTGGCTTCCACCCCTTCGACGTCGCGCAGGATCAACACCTCTTTCAGCGTCGTCGGGAGCGCCTCGATGGCCTGCTGCATCGCATGGACCGCCTGTTGGTTGGCGAGGAGTTTTTCCGGAGTCTGATCGTCCCAGGGCTGTGGCGGGAAGGCCCAATGTCCGGCCCATTCGCCCGATTGCTGGAAACGGGAAGGATCGACGGCCTCTTCGTTGTCGTCGTCATAGGACTCGAAAGCGGAGAAGGTCGTATGGCGCTTCTCGCGCACACCGCGATCTTTGGCCTTGTGAATCAGAATACCGAAGATCCAGGTTCTGAGCGACGACCGGCCTTCGAACCGATCCAGGCTTTCGATCACCGCCATCCATGTGTCCTGCACGACTTCTTCGGCCACTTCCCGGTCCGCCACGTGGCTCATTGCCATGCGGATCAGGGCCCCATGGTGTCGATTCACCAGTTCATCGAATGCGCCTTCGTCACCGCGCCTGAGCCTCGCCAGGAGGGCGTCCTCGCCCTTCGCCAGACCGGACGGTTGAGGAGCCGGAACCATCCGATTCAGCGACGGCGTGCGACCAAGCGATTCGGTATAAGTGAATGCGTGGGGATTCATGACCGTCCTCCGATCTGCAGCAGCTCCGTCACAAATCCGGGAGCGCTCATAAGGGTGACCTGCGTTCGGGACAGGTTGTTCAACACCTCGATCCCTTTGCCATCGACGAAATCAACATTCGAACATTCCAAATAGACCGCCTTCTTCTGTCTAAGGAACGAGCGGCATTCGCCGTCGAGAAGCGCCGCCCACTGGCCCATCACCTTGCCTTCCAGCTTCATGAGCACCTTCGTTCCGTTCTCTTCCACTTTCGTGATCTTCAACATCGTGTCATCCCTCTTTCACCGTTCCTCTGATGACTGGGTATTCAGCAACAGCGGTGCCACATCAGACGCGAGGCGGGCGAGCGATCGTAAACGATTGATTTGAAATGACAGAATTCCCCATTGTCCTCGAAAACGAGCGAATGGGCCGCGGAGGTTAATTCCTAAAATATTGGGAGCGTCCCAATTAGTTGGGAAAAAATATTGGAATGAAGAGGGGAGGTGAGAAAGGGAGGGTCAGAACTTGGTTTTCCGCTCGATCCCGAGCTTTTTCATACGCGCTTCCAGCGTCGTGGGATTAAGGCCGAGGATCTTGGCCGCGCCTTTTTCGCCGCTGACGCGCCAGTTCGTCTGTTCCAGCACATCAACGATATGCTGGCGTTCCACTTCTTCGAGCGTCAGCACCTTCACCGACCCGGGCTTGCCGTTCGATTGCGAGAGCCAGTCGATCGGTTCCAGCTCCTGTCCTTCACTCAAGATCACGGCGCGTTCGATCACGTGTTCCAACTCGCGGATGTTGCCCGGCCATTGGTAGCGTTGGAGCGCCGTCATCATCCGTTCCGGAATGCGGTCGATCTTTTTCCCGAGGTTCGCTGCAGATTTGCGCACGAAATATTGCACCAGAAGTGGAATGTCACCCTCCCGTTCACGGAGGGAGGGCAGATGAATCGGGAACACATTGAGGCGGTAATACAGGTCAGGCCGATAGTGGCCCTCCTTCGACAGCTGTGCGAGGTCTCGGTTCGTGGCGGCGATTACCCGCACGTTGACCTTGAAGGTCTGTGTCCCGCCCACGCGCTCGAATTCCCCTTCCTGCAGCACACGCAACAGCTTCGATTGCAGGTCGAGCGGCAGCTCGCCGATTTCGTCGAGGAAAATCGTCCCCCTGTCTGCTACTTCGAAGCGGCCCATTTTTTTCGTGAGCGCGCCGGTGAACGCGCCTTTCTCATGGCCGAACAGCTCGCTTTCGATCAAGCCGGCCGGAATCGCCGCGCAATTGACCTTCACGAGCGGCCGCTCCTTCCGCGGGCTCAGGTTGTGAATCGCGCGCGCAATCAACTCCTTACCAGTGCCGGTCTCGCCGGTGATGAGCACGGTTGAATCGGTCGGTGCCACCCGCTCCACGTTTTTGAGCACTTTTTTCAGCGAAGTCGATCCGCCGATCAACTCTTCGAAGTTATGGCTGCCTTTAATTTCTTCCTGGAGATAGACGTTCTGCGCTTCGAGCCGGGCCTTCTCCTGCTCCATCAGCACTTTGTCCGTGATGTCGACGAACATCGTGCGTGTATAGGTTCCGCTCGGGTCCGGTCTCGACCACCATTGAATCCAGAGCGGCTTCCCGTTGTCCTTGCGCCGCAGTTCGAGCACCACGCCGCTTGTGTCGATGCCTTTGCCGATGGAATCAAAAGCCTCTTTTAACCGCCGTTGAGCTTCAGGGGTATCGGGAATGAACGAGGCGCCGTAGAGGCCTTCGACTTCGTCCGGCGTGATGCCGAGGGTTTTCATCGCGGTCCGATTGGCGCGGATGAACCGGGAGTCCAGGCCTTCGTTCACGTAGGCAATCGGCGCCTCGTCGAACAGATCGCGCAGCCGTTGCTCGTTGTCTTTGAGTTGGGCTTCCATGTGCGTGCGTTCGAGTTCCGCGCCGGCCCGCGCTCCGAAGATCTTGAAGACCGAAAGATCCAGTTGCTCGAGCACCATCGGCTTGCGATCCATCACGGCGAGATGCCCCAGCACATGCCCGCTCACGCTCGTGACCGGAATCGCCAGATAACTCTGCACGCCGAGCTGCTCGAGCTCCTCTTTGTGGTGCGGGAACCTGTCGGCCACCTGATTCGCGCAATGGTAGAGCTCGCCGGCCAGCACTTTTTCGCAAGGTGTTCCGGCGATCGCGTACTCGAAATTTTCCAGGAAATGGTCGATGGACCAGAAGGCCAGGGTGCGGACCTTCGATCGATCGACGCAGAACTCCGACACGAAGGCATAGTCCACGCCGAGGACCTTGGCCAGTTGTTGGACGAGAGCGGGGAAAAACTGCTCGCCGACTTTCGCCTCGACCCCCTCCACGATTTCACGAAGCGCCGCGCTGGTCTTGGCGAGGTCGCTATTCCGTTCGGCGACTTGCCGTTCGAGCAGCACCTGGGATTCCCGCAGGACCTGCTCGGCCCGCTTCAGTTCGGTCACATCGCGGGATACGGCCAGCAGCTTTTCCGGCTGACCGTCCTTGTCGAGGATGGCAGTCACGGAGACGGCCCACCATTTGGGAGTGTTCGACTGCCTCGTTGGGAAGAAGCCGGTAAATTGTCCAACCTTCCCCTGGCGCGCCAACTCGATCGCCGCCTTTGCCTGGTCTTTGTCCTGTCCCTCCCAGAAGTCCACCCAGGGCGAGCCGATAAGCGGACCGAAGTCGCAGATTTCCAGCGCGGTCATCCCGTGCGCGTTCATCGAGAGCAGATGGCCCTTGAGATCGAGCACTTTAATGCAATCGCGGCTGCTTTCGATCAAACGAGCGGCAAACTCTTCACTGCGCCTGAGGGCTTCTTCAAGGTCAGGAGAGGACATCGGCATCACCTTGCGATGGGCCTGATGGGGAAGGCGAAACAGGGGCGAAGTGTAGCATCGGATGGGAAAAAGCTGCAACTAAGGGCAAATCGGTACGGAAGTGCTGTGATCGAGTGTCGAAATCATGCCTTCGGTACCATCGTCACGCAGCCGGTGCAGCGGACCAGCAACGGACTCTTGTATCTATCCATGGCGATCACCACCGGGGCCGGGGTATGGACCGAGAAATAGGCGCGCCAAGGGGCTCGTCCGGTTGGTTCCTA
>DATIFR010000087.1:0-2072 GCA_035455145.1 Nitrospira sp. | reverse complement strand
CGCCACCCTTCCGTGAACTGCGGGGCTCCCCTGAAAACGCTACTGTCCCTGGCCAGCCAGTTCTGCGGGAAAGTCAAGATTCCACCGGTTAGTGTCAAAAATCTGCGCTAAGCGACCGTCGGTGGTCATCACAAAGATGGTCATATTTCCATTTCTCCAAAACAGCGCTGGCGTGCCTTGGAAACGCAAGTTGCTATAACCCGCCAATTCGGCCGGAGAATCCATGTTCCATCGATCCGTGTCCCAGATTGGTGCAGCATGAGTATCTGTGGTAATCGAAGCAAAGTAGCCGCGCACTATCGTCGAAATCGGAGCCAGAGCGAGTAAGCCTCGCTGCCTCACGAAGTTTCAGGCTAATAAAGGGAAGGCTTGCCAAATGAATCGACGCCCTTAGCCCGATCCAGAGCCTATCACGATCGTCGATTTCTAGCCGTCGCCTTCGTGCCCCCTGTACTTCAGCAGCCTTGACCAGGTCATAGAGTTCTCTGTGTCTCGGATCTTAGGGTTCTTGTCTTGCTCAAACTCCTCCCCCAGCAGCAGCACCCTCCTCTGTAAGAACTTCTGAATACATCAGACCAACGTGCAGAAGCGGTCAATGCCGCCGAGCTGAGTCCCCTCAGCACCGGCGTTCAATCAAACAACATGGAGGGCGTTATGAGTACGAAGACGGTATTCAAGATGGGATTCCTGTCCATAATTACAGCGACAGGATTGTTCGTGGCGTCGAACGGCTTTGCGGCCGATGTGCATACCACAACGAAGTTTGAAGGCGTGAAGGCCAACAGCGGCACGGCCAGTCACGCGCGATCGGGCAACAACGATACGTTGACCTGGTCGGAGGAGTTCAAGATCCCCGACACCCCGGCGCCGCATTGGCAGGTCGTGGATTCAAAGGGCAATGTGTTCCTGTTACAGCGGTTGAAGATCAAGGGCGATAAGGAGAATCGGACGATCACGATTCCCTCCTATGTGCACGATGTCGCCAAAGTGCAAGTCTATTGCTCGTGGGCCGAAGCCCTCTTAGGCGAAGCCTCGTTTGCCAAGCCGATCACCACGGCCTCTGGCGAGCGCATGCACTCAGATAGCATGGCGATGAGCCGGTGATGGAATGCTCGGTTCGTGGCGGGGAGGTGCGACCGCATCTTCCCGACCCGCCCGGGCCTCGCGCCTGCCTGAAACAAAGGAGACGGTGATGATCACGAAATTGCTCTGGAGTCTCACGCTGACCATGGCCATGGTCGCAGGAACCGTGCAGGCCCAACTAGTGGAGAAAACCGCGCTCACGTTGGAGGGAGCCAAGCAGATCGCTGCCGTGGCGGAAGCGAAGGCCAAGGCCGAGGGCGCTCGTGTGGTCATCGCCGTGGTGGACGACGGCGGGAATCTCCTGCTGTTGCAGCGTTTGGACGACACGCAAGTCGCGAGCGTCAACGTCGGTATTGACAAGGCGAGAACCGCGGCCATCTTCCGGCGACCGAGCAAAGTGTTTGAGGATCAGGTGAAGAACGGGCGTGTGTCCGCGTTAGCGTTGCACGGAGCCGTGGCATTGCAAGGCGGCGTGCCCATCATCGTCAATGGCAAAGTGATCGGTGCCATCGGAGTCAGTGGAGAAACGCCGAGCCAGGACGAAGACATCGCCATGGCAGGAGCGGCCATCGCGGCCTCTTTCACCAAACCGTAGCCGTCAGCTTTCCGCTATCGGCTCTCCTGAATGGATGTCGGAAGCTGATTGCCGAACGCTGACCGCGATACCAACAGAAAAGGAGAAGGGTCATGAGATACCTCAGTATGACAGTCACAGGGATTGCGATGGCGATAGCGGCATCCGTCAGTTACGCCGAATCGGTATCGGACAAGCGCAGTCTCACACTTGAAGGAGCCAAGAAAGTCATTGCGGCGACGGTCGCCGAAGCCAAGCGCGTCAGTGCGCCGGGCGGGTCCATCGCCGTGGTCGATGACGGCGGCAACCTCCTGGCGTTGGAGAGGTTGGACCAGACCTTTGCCGCAAGCGCGAACATTGCGATCGGTAAGGCACGCACGGCGGCATTGTTCAAGAAACCCACTAAAGTCTTCGA
>DATIFR010000086.1:0-32408 GCA_035455145.1 Nitrospira sp. | reverse complement strand
CTGACACAAGGAGGACCGTGCAAGAACATGCACGGGTTAGGTAAGATGAAATCGATGCTGTCGGTCTGTTGCTTCTGTGACAAAGTCCGAGATAACACGAGGAGTGAGGCCGCCCAGGGGCTTTGGCAGAATTTGCAGATCTATATGGGTCTGCGCAAGCTGAGGCCAGAGGACATTATCTTTGCCTACACTTGCTGCCGTGATTGCATGAATGATGATCCAGACGCGACCGCCTTCCGAGCAAGGTGGAGCCAGTCGAGCGTAGCCATTCTGCAAAACGAGTCAGCATCTGGATGATCGATCGTCATGCCTGAGCGCCCGCCGCCACATTATGATGGCTGTGATAGAGGTCGATTCAAACGGCCTCGGATGACCGTACAGAACGGCGGGGCGGTATGACACAAGATCTTGCGTTTGTGCTCCTCAATCTGGTTCAAGTCAGGACACACAATGCGCATCTATTGCGGCATGGGGAGGTGATGACTGTGCCAGAGAACGAAGTTGATCCCGCACATCCCGTCCAGGTTGCGACGAGGCGGCAGGCCGACTCGGGAATCATGGTGCTCTCTTCAGCCTGCAAGGTGTTGTACGCGAATCAAGCTGCGCATCATTTCTTCAGGCGGCTGAATCGAAAGGAGAACGGTCATTTGACTGATGGCGCATTTCCGGTTTCAGTCGCTGATCTCTTCGACAAGATTCTGAAATCGCTCGAAACTCGAACGAGTCATCGCGAGCGAGTGCGACTCGAGGTGAAGCGGCTGGCCGTGGAACAAGAGCAGCAGGTGTTGGTGCAGGGATTCGGGATACCTGATCAACTGGATATCCAGCGATCGCGCATTGTCCTGACGATTCAGGAGATTGTTCCCCCTATGGAATCCTGACCATGTAAGGCTGGACAATCGCTTTCTCGCTCTTTTCTCGCTTCTGCTTTATAGCACCACAGAACTGCTTGGCTTCCCACCTGTAGCATCTTGCGCCAGCGAGTAGATTCTTGTTGGCGCGTTTCTCTCCACATTGCAAGACAGCGTTTCCCGTCTCATTTCTAACCAATTGTTAAAGCACGAAGTTTTTGCTTGTTTTCTTGCGATAACTGCACGGCATAAGGCTGGCACATGGTCCGGTTAATGTAGAGGAAAGGGGTGACACCATGTATCGAGATGCTCTCTCTATCGCGGGAACTATTCTGCTCGTGGCATTAGGATGGGCCTGGTCTTTGACGGCGCAGGCCGGCGATCTCTCGAGGGGGAAGAACGTCTACATGGACGTCTGCATGGTGTGCCATGGTCTGGATGGAAGAGGTGCTGCATCAGTGAAGCTCAATCCTCCTCCCGCAGACCTCACGAGCGCCGTTGTACAAGGGAAGTTGGATGCTGGCCTCTTCAAGTCGATTCATGACGGACGAAAAAACACTGCCATGGGTTCGTGGAAGTATGCGCTGTCCGATGAAGAGATTCACGATGTGATTGCGTACGTCCGCACCTTGGGCGGGGGGACTGGCTCCCTTCCAAAGCCCTAGGGAGTATCCATGGAAAGTTCCTGTTTATTCCAGGAATCTTTTCATGGTCGAGTGCCTCATATCGATTGAGGCAATCAACAGGGAGGTGGAACGATGACATGCAATGTAGGCGGGATTGAACGACCGATTCGGATCGTCGCAGGTATCGGCCTGTTGGGTGTTGGGGCGTTTGCGGGGCTGCCGGTTGAAGCGACCGCAGCCGCGTTCCTGTTTGGAACGGTTGCGCTGGTGACGGGCGCGATCGGGTACTGTCCATTGTGGTCGCTCTTTGGCGTGAACACCTGTCCAACCGCACCCCCCGGGAAATACTAATGACACGGAGTTGACTGTTTTGCTCGGGCAGTCGAGGGAGTAAGGGATGGATATGAAACGGGCAATGTGCTTGTGCCTCCTGACCGGTGGGCTCTGGTGGCTTCAGGTGCAACCGGGGGCATCCTCTCAGGACGAATCGCCGGCTGGAAATCAAGCGGGAGATTCGGCGATTGATGCGGTGTTCACTCCTCCATCTCCTGAGACTATTCCTGCCGGTCTGGCAGGGGAACAGATTCGATTAGGGTATGAAATTGTGGTGCATACACAGCAGTATGCAAAGAAGTATGTCGGCAACAAACTCAATTGCACCAACTGCCATCTTGACGGGGGGCTGAACCCGAATGCCGCATCATTTGTCGGACTGGCTGCCGTCTATCCGGAGTACCGGGCTCGCGCTGATCGGATCATGACGCTGGCGGATCGGATCAATGAATGTTTCGAGCGCAGCATGAATGGAAAAGCGCTTCCGCCTGACAGTTCCAAACTGCGGGCTGTGGTTTCATACATCGAGTGGCTCTCGAAGGACGTGCCGCGTGGGAGCAAGGTGGCCTGGCGCGGGATACCGAGGATTAATCCGAGCCGGCAGCCGGATCCCGGCGAGGGCAAGAACGTGTTCGCGAAGAAATGCTCCTTCTGCCACGGGACCGACGGGCAAGGAACGATGGCGGCCCCTCCGGTCTGGGGGCCGAACTCTTACAACATTGCAGCCGGTATGGCGAGAGTGAGCATTGCGGCCTCGTTTATCAAAGGTAATATGCCGCGTGGGTGGGGCTGGTCTGTATCCGATGACGAGGCGTTCAACGTGGCGGCCTATATCAATAGCCAACCTCATCCCGATTTTCCTGCCAAGAAGTTTGATTGGCCCAAAGGTGGGAAGCCGGCGGATGTGCCGTATTGAGATCGTGAAGACTATCTCGCTCCCACGACAAGCGGGACTGGCGGGAAAAGCGCGACGGGCCGATAATCTTGTGAAGCCGAGTCGCGCCTTTCGCGCGAGTCTCGCCCTTCCCGCACTCGTGAGACACGCATGACACATGACGCAGAACATGCGGTTCCTGTGATTCCCTGGTGGGCCGGCGGCCTGGGAATCGGGCTTGTGTTGATCGTGGCAGTAGGGCTGGTCCAGCCGATCGGCGTATCAACACAATACGTCGTTCTTGATGGAGTGCTACTGCACACCCTCTTGCCTGCCGTTGCCGCGCAAAGCCCGTATTTGGCGGAAACGGCACAGGGGTGGACGTTGGGTACGTATCAGTTCTTGTTCGTGGTCGGCATTCCGATCGGGGCCTTTACATCTGCATGGGTAACCGGCCGGTTCACGAGACGAATGGTTCCTGTGGAATGGGAACGGCGGTTCGGGCCGACGCCAGGAACCAGGCTGGTCTGGTCATTCATCGGAGGGTTTCTGCTCCTGTTCGGGGCGCGCTTCGGGGGCGGGTGCACTTCCGGTCACATGATCAGCGGGATTTCCCAACTGGCCGTCAGTTCGTTTCTGTTTTCAGCAGCGGTCTTCGCAAGCGGGATCGTCACGGCTCGCTGGCTGTATCGCGAGAGGGAGCGAGGATGACACTGGCCCTGGGATTGGTCTTGGGTGCCTTGTTCGGTGCGGTGCTGCAATTAGGCGGCGCGTCCAGCCACCAGAAGATGACCGATGCGCTGAGATTGAGAGATTTGACCATGATCAAACTGATCGTGATGGCGATCGGGGTTGGACTGATCGGTGTAAATCTCCTCGACGCGATCGGGGTGGCGAATATGAAAGTCAAAGATCTGTTCCTCCCCGGTGTTGTCATCGCCGGAGCGATCTTCGGCGTCGGTTTTGCGGTGGCAGGGTATTGTCCGGGGACGGCGTTAGCGGCCGCAGCGGAGGGAAAACCCGATGCATGGGCGACGATTCTTGGCGGACTGCTTGGAGCGCTCATGTTTGCCTTTATGTTCCCGGAATTGGAAGAGTCCTTGCTGCGAATCGGTCGGTACGGGCCGCTAACGATTCCGGGAACGCTGGGCCTGCCGGGGATCATCATTGCGGCGCCGCTCGGCGCACTCTGTATCTGGTTGGCGTTTCGACTGCCTGAGCCAGGAGGTGGACGATGAAACTCCAGGTGGCGTTTCACGGCGGCACGCGTTACGACATCACGAGCGGCAAGCACCGGGTCGTCACCGATCAACCGTTTGAAGAGGGCGGGCAGGATGCCGGGATGAGTCCGGTCGAGTTATTCGTTGGCTCGCTGGCCAGTTGTGTAGGGTATTTTGTCGGCCGATTCTGCGCGCGGCACGACATTCCTCGCGATGGATTAACGGTGGAAGCAGAATGGGCCATGGCCGAGGGCCCGCATCGTGTCGGCCAGATCAATCTGGTGATTCATCTCCCGCATCGCATGACGCCGGAGCAAAAAGAGAAATTGCTGAAAGTCGCGCATGGCTGCACGGTGCATCAATCGATCGCGGCTCCCGCGACGGTGGCCATCAAATTGAATCCGCACAGTCATGCGGTGAGCTAGCAGTAACAAACGGAGAGGATCACGTGAACGTCTCCCGGCGCGCTTGGTTGAAGAATCTGCTCTACGGACTCGGGGCCGGCCTCGCCGTGAGTGGCTGTCGCTCGCCGGTACAGGCTGGTGAAGAGGATGCCGCAGCACGAGATGCCGGTCCGCTCAAGGTACACGTCTCCAGACCCTTTGATGCCGAAACGCCGGTTCACGAATTCACCTCATTCCTCACGCCGAATCATCGATTTTTCGTCAGAAGCCACTTTGGGCCGCCCGTGCCGGACCTCGTCTCGGAGGCGGTTTGGAAACTGCGGGTCGGTGGGCTGGTGGAACGTCCGCGCGAGTTCGCGCTGAAAGAGTTGCGTCAGATGGAAGCCGTGACCGTCACGGCCGTGGTGCAATGCAGCGGGAACGGCCGCGCCTTTCATCGTCCCAAAGTACCCGGAGTTCAGTGGGAGCGCGGAGCAGTCGGGAATGCCCGGTGGACCGGAGTGCGTCTGCGCGACGTGCTCTCGCAGGCAGGGGTGAAAGAGGCATCACGGCATGTCCAGTTACAGGGAGCCGATCGACCCGTTGTCGCATCTGTCCCGCTGTTTGTCAGAAGTATCCCGCTCGAGAAGGCACGGCATCCCGATACGATTCTCGCCTATGAAATGAACGGACGGCCGTTGCCGCTCCTGCATGGCGCGCCGGTGCGCGTCATTACGCCGGGCTGGATGGCCGATTCCTGCATCAAATGGCTGACTGATATCACTCTGCAGGCAGAGGAGGCGCAGGGCTACTACATGCAGACGGCCTACCGCGTTCCCGTCACACCAGTGACTCCTGGCGGATCGCCAAGCGGGCAAGCCATGATACCGGTGGAAGCCATGGTGGTGAAGTCGCTCATCGCTGCGCCGCAAGAGGGTGCAATAGTGGGTGCAGGCCCCATTAGCATTCAAGGCGTGGCCTGGGGTGGTGAGGTCAAAGTGGTGAAGGTTGAGGTGTCGGTCGACGATGGAAAAAACTGGGAACCGACCCGGTTGGTCGGAGAGGATCAGCCCTATGCCTGGAGACAATGGCAGTATGTCTGGAAGGCGAAGACTGCCGGCATGTTCACCATTCTGTGTCGCGCGACCGACGAGAGAGGAAATGTACAACCAGCCGCGAGTCCTTGGAACCCAAGCGGGTTTCTGTGGAACGGATGGGATCGCGTGACGATCACGGTGGCGGCATGAGCGTGAGACCTGAGACGTCAGGCGTGAGGCGAGAGAAGGGGACGGTTATCGGGCTGCTTCTCCTCGGCGGTCTTCTGTTCATTGCGATGACAACGGCGGCACAGGAGGACGATCTGGCGACGGTGAGTGCGGCGCTGGCTCCGCGCGCGGAGGGGCTCATCATTGCGCGCTGTTCCGTCTGTCACAGCCCCGATCTCATTACCCAGCAGCGATTGCCGAGGGTGCGATGGGAAGCGACGGTCGAGAAGATGAAACATTGGGGGGCGGAGATTTCGAATGACGAAGCCGACCTGCTCGTGCGGTATCTGTCGGCTCGGTATCACCCGGGCGCACCGGATCAGTTGGCGCCCCTTGACATTGATCTGCGCAAGGCTGAGCCGCTTGCACCGGAACCTGCAGCTGCCGGTCCGTTGGTCGGCGTGGCCACGAGAGGCGCGGGGATCTTCGAGCACAACTGCCAGGCCTGTCACGGAACCGGGGCTATGGGCGGTATGGGTCCGAAGCTGGCAAAGAATCCCATCCTCAAACACGAAGATCTATTTTGGGAGACGGTGTTGCATGGGCGAGGGCCAATGCCGGCCTGGGGTTCGGTCTTGAGCCATCAGGACATAGCGGATATCCATGCCTGGCTCTCGACCAGATGAGCGCAGGAAATCAAGTGATCAATTGAAAGGAGTCGTGACATGAATGTGAGACGAGGAGTGATGCTTGGCGGAGCGCTGCTGACCTTGGTGGGGCTGATGTCGTTCCCGCGGCTGTTGTTCGGGAGCGATCAAAGCCGGGCGAAGGAGCTGATCCAGCAGGCCTGCGTCCAATGCCATCGCCTGGAGGGGCAGGCGGATTCACGATTTAATCTGCGAGCGCCCGATCTCATCTGGGCCGGCAGCAAGTATCAGCGACCTTGGCTCATCCGTTGGCTAACCGGGAAAGAAGCGCCTTTGTACGCCAAGGGCTACCGCTGGGACCTCAGTGAAGGCTCGGTAAAACATCCGGTCGTGAGCGAGGCCGATGCGAATGCCATGGCCGACTACTTCGAAAAGAACAATAAAGATCCTCGCGTCAAGATCGGCGCATTCGACGTGTCGAAGGTGAGCAAGTTCGAGGTGACCTTCGGCGGGATGGCCTATAAGGCTCATGCCTGTCTCGGTTGCCACACGATCGAGGAGAACGGGAAGCTCATCGGCGGTCCGCAGAGCGCCGCGTTGCAGAACGCCGGCCAGCGTTACAACATGGACTGGCTCTACCGTTTTGGACAGAATCCGCAAGACTTCATCATCCATACCGGGGAATTTCTTGCTGACGCGACCGACCCGCAATTGCGGGCAGTGATCGGATATCTCGCCGCGCAAGGCGTGCCGGACTTCAAGTACTACGAGCCTTGGACCACCCAGGAGTTCGGCATGGCCAGCGTGGACCGAGGCAAAGTGCTGTACAAAGAATATTGCGCGCAGTGTCACGGGTTCACCGGCAAAGGCGATGGTCCTGCTGCATCCGGCCTGGAACCGAAGCCTGCGATCCATGCCAATATCCCGTTCGAAAAACTTCCGATCGACTATCTCTACAACGTGATAAATCACGGCGGTGCTGCGATGGGGAAGTCGCCGAGCATGCCCTACTGGAACCTGACGATCGGGCAGCAGGGTGTGGCCGATGTGATCGCCTATCTGAAGGCGACCTTCAAGGGCGCGCCTGAAGCGGCTGCTCCGAGCGGGGGCCAAGGCGATGCCTGTGTGCAACCGCGCAAAACGGCGAAGGCGCCGGACGATTTCTTGGCCAGGACAAATCCGTTCCCTGCATCGGTCGGCACAGTTCAGGCAGGGAAGACCCTGTTCCTCAAGACGGCGCAGCCGGTGGCCTGTGCGATGTGCCATGGAGAACAGGGTGACGGGAGGGGATTCATGGGTGCAGCCTTGATCCCGCCACCGAGAAACTTCACCTGTGGCGGGATGATGAAAAATATTCCCGATGGCCAGCTGTTCTGGATCATTAAGAACGGTTCGCCGGGAACCGGCATGATGTCGTTCGCCGGATTGCCGGACGAACAGGTCTGGCAGTTGATTCACTATATTCGGTCTTTAGCGAAATAGGCAGTCAACTTTCAGCCCTCTGCAGCAGGCTGGTGGCCAAAGGCTAATGGCCGATCGCTGACAGCTGATTGCTTGTCCAAGGAGTCGATCATGGCGACCTTAATCATTTCCGGCAGTCGAGGCACAGACGATCCCACCATGGCCACGCTACCGTTCATGGCGGCAAAAGTAGCCAAGGAGCAGGGGCATGACGTGGTGCTCTGGCTTTGGAATGAAGCGGTGACACTTGGGCGCAAGGGCACAGCCGATCATGTGACTGGCGTCAACCTGACTCCTCTCAAGGACTTGCTGGCCGCCGTGCAAGCGGCAGGTGTGCAGATCTGGGTGTGCGGCGCATGCGCCGTGGCCAGGCAGATCAGCAGCGGTGATCTGGTGGCGGGTGCGTCGATCAAGGGGATGCCTGACTATATCAAGGCCGTGGCTGAACGTGACCGGACCGTGGCGTTCTGATCGAGTGGATATCAAGACCTGCGTCGGGGAGATGGCAGGGAGGCGGACGGGCTAATCGGCGAGCGTGACCGCGTGCTGACAGAGGAGGATCTGCGACGGATCAATACGCGGAAAGGGTTCAACCAGTTGCTCGAAAGCCGGAACGTCGATCCGGAGGAGGTACGGAGGGCGCTGTTGTATGAAGAGGACCTACGGCAATTGCAGGTCGAATTGGTTTGGCCCCAACGATGGGTGCGAGCAGACGGGGAGCGCATTGCGATTCTGGTCGAAGGAAGAGCCGCAGCACCGATTCGACGTGCGCCGGCAGAATCCGCTCAAGCAGTGGGAATTCAGTCCCGTCGATGAAAAAGCGCAAGAGTTGTGGGATTCCTATACCCGCTACAAAGAGGAAATGTTCAGCAAAACCCACACGACGTTCTGCCCCTGGATTACCGTCAAGGCCAACGACAAACAGGCGGCGCGCCTCGAAAGCTTGCGCTACGTGCTGAACCTTCTGCCCTACAAGGGAAAGGAAGAGGCGCAGGTTCGTCTGGCGTCTGATCCGAACGTGGTCAGGCGCTTCCACCACCAGATGGCGGAATTGGATTTCTGATGAAGCCGGCCACCCGGGAGTCAGTCCTGATTGCATGTTGTCAAGGTTGATGGACCGGTATGGAGGCGAACAATCATGCCCGCAATCCCCTGCGGCAGCTGGTATATGCGGCAAGCGTCCTCGCGCTCGTTATCGCATTCGGCACAGCCGGGTATGTGCTGATTGAAGGATGGTCGGCGTTTGACGCGCTCTACATGACGGTAACCACCGTGACGACGGTGGGGTACAGGGAGATCTATCCCCTGTCGAAGGCCGCGCAAGCCTTTACCCTCATTCTGATTCTGGCGGGAGTCGGAACTCTTTTCTATGTGTTGGGAAATTTTGCCAGGTTTGTGCTCGAGGGTGAGCTCCAGCACGTGTTTGGTCGGTATCGGTCGGGAGGTAAAGTGAAGACGTTCAGCCATCATTATATTGTCTGTGGCTATGGCCGAATGGGACAACACATCTGTAAGGAGTTGCGCGCGAAGCCGTATGCCGTCGTGATAGTGGAAAAGAATCCCGATCGTGTGGCTGCGGCGCAACGGGATGGGTTTGTTGCGGTGGAAGGGGATGCGACACAGGACCACGTTCTCGTTCAGGCCGGTGTCGATCGCGCAAAGGGCTTGGTATCGGTTGTGAATACCGACGTGGAGAATCTGTACATCGTGTTGACGGCTCGTGGTCTCAACAAAGATTTGTATATTGTAGCCCGAGCCGGGGAGGAAGGATCCGAGCAGAAGCTCATGCGCGCGGGGGCCAACCGCGTGTCCTCTCCCTATTTGATCGGTGGGATGCAGGTCGCGCAGATACTCCTTAGACCGAATGTGGTGGATTTTCTGGAACTGGCCACGAAGAGCGAGCACTTGGATTTGCAAATCGAAGAGATCACGATTGAAAAAGGGTCACGTTTCGACGGGAAAACCCCATGTGAATGCGGACTCGATCAGGACCGAGGGCTCATTATGGTCGGCATCAAACGAAGTAACGGTCATCTTGAGTTTAATCCGGGGCCTCAAGTCATGTTGGAAGAAGGGGATACCTTGATCGTCCTGGGTCAGCCCCAAAGTCTCAAGAAAATCCAAACGGCTCTCCGATCCCCTTTGGGAGCAGGATAGCCTTAGTGGGGCGGTTCCTAACCTCTCGATATTGCCACGAGTGATGGGCATTGTTCTGAAAAGAGGATAACCATGATGAAGGTATGGAAGAGTGTATTCGGGATTCTGGTGGTAAGTCTTGGAGTTCCCGCGGTGGCTGCCGAGCAGCACATGATGCAACCGCGGGTGCCGGCCGACAAGCTGGCGGAGGCCCGTGCCCTCACCAGCCCGTTCCCGGAATCGCCCGAGATGCTCGCCAAAGGGAAAGCGCTCTATGAGGGCAAAGGAACCTGCATGAACTGCCACGGTCAGAGCGGAGCGGGCGACGGTCCGGTCGCTGCACCGCTGAATCCTTCCCCCAGGAATTTTCACCACCATGGATTCTGGCGCCATCGCACGGAAGGCGAAATCTTTTGGGTGATCAAGCATGGCTCGGCAGGAACGAGCATGATCGGGTTCGGCGATCAACTGACCGACGAAGAGATCTGGGCCATCATCCAGTACGAGCGGAGCTTCGCCGGGGAGCATGGGCCTGGCGCGATGGGCCAAGGAAGGGGCAGAGGGTCCATGAGGGAGTCCGGCGGTATGGGGCCAGGAGGTGAAGGCTGCTGCAGTGACCGGTGAGGTATTGTCCTAAGACTGGACCCCGCTTGCGTGCGAAATCGGCACTGTTGCCTTTTGCATCAGGCACCTTGTCTCATCAGACCTGGAATGCCCCAGGAACCTAGCCAGTTCATTTCAACGCTTCCGTAACAGCCCGTCAAATCAGAGTAATCGCCGGCCCAGTTCCTGCGCACCCGTGGCACGGACCTCGCTTTTCAGGCGAGTAGAATTTATTCACCACGGAGGAGAGGTCATGGAAAATCAGAACGGAAAGTGTTCAGGTCAAACGGTTGCACTCGCTTTTCTGGGCGGCGCCATTGCCGGTGCCATTGCGGGTATTCTGCTTGCTCCCAAGTCCGGAGAAGAAACCCGCCGCGTGCTAAAGGGCTATGCCAGGAAGGCCGAGGAAGAGGTGATTGAGAAGGCCAAAGAAGCAAGGGCCGCCCTCGACGAGGTCATCGAACGAGGCAAGCACTTTATGGCGGAAAAACGGGCGGATGTCGAAGCTGCAGTCAAGTCCGGCAAAGAAGCCATCAAAGACAAAATGGAGAAGTGTTGTAGCTGAGGACAAGCCGTGACAGCCATCCGCTTCCATGGCCGAGGGGGGCAGGGTGCCAAGACTGCCAGCCGCATTGTAGGGACGGCGGCCTTTCTCGAAGGCTATCAGGCACAGGACTCGCCGGTGTATGGCGCTGAGCGTCGCGGTGCGCCGGTGTCCGCATTTACAAGGATCGCCAGGGAGCCGATTCGGGAGCGGGGTCTGATCGCCCGTCCCGATCTTGTGGTGGTCGCCGACGCGTCTCTCATCTCAGATCCACCCGCGCGGGTGACGGAAGGTGTCGATGAACGAACGGTTGTGTTCGTCAATTCATCGCTCAGTGCCGACGATGTGCGCAGTCAGACCTCTCTCCCAGGCCGGCTGACGATCCTTGATCTGAATGAGATGGCGCTTCAGCATTTTGGCAAACGAGGCGCGATCAGTGCCTTGTTGGGTGCTGTAGCGGGACGACTCGTCGGGCTTCGCCGGGAATCGATCCGCGAGGCGATCGCGCGAGAGTTGACCGATCTGGGCCTTGTGACAACGGTCATTGAACGCAATCAAACGGTGGCGCTCCAGTGTTATGACAGAGTGCAGACTGTGGCTCTGGAGACAAGTGCCCGCCAGCCTGCTGCAACCGCCCAGCTGCGCCCCCCGACCTACGAATCACCGACCAGAGGGACCGCCAGTATTACAGCCGGCCCCAACTCAGCGATCCGATCGATGAGTGGCTGGCGGACGTTCCGGCCTGTCCTGCATCCTGATCTCTGCAACGGATGCTGGCTTTGCTTTGCGAGTTGTCCGGAAGGTGCGATTACGATCAAGCCGGACGGCAAGCCGGCCATCTATTATCCGCACTGCAAGGGCTGTCTCGATTGCGTCGAAGTTTGCCCGACCGATGCCATCACGGCCGAGCGGGAAGCGCAAGGAGCGCAGTCGTGACGGCCGAAATGATGACTGGCAACCTTGCGGCATCCTGGGGAGCTCGCCTCGCCGATGTGGACTACATTCCGTCCTTCCCGATTACTCCGCAAACGGAAATTGTCGAAACGCTGTCCAAATGGTGTGGCAACGGAGCCCTCAATGCCCGCTTCCTCACCCTGGACTCGGAACATTCGATGATGACGGCCGCGGGGGCCGCTGCTGCGACTGGCGCACGCGTCTTCACTGCGACGTCCAGTCAAGGGCTGCTGCACGCGTTTGAAGTGTTGTACAGCGTTGCCGGGTGGCGGGTGCCATTGGTGTTGGTGAATGTCTCGCGCGCTCTGGCCTCTCCGATCACACTGGAGCCGGATCACAATGATGTGCTGGCGGCACGCGACTCCGGATTCGTGCAGATCCATACAGAAACCTGCCAGGAAATAGTGGATTCGATCCTCATGGCGTACCGGATTGCGGAAGACCCCCGCGTCTGCCTGCCGGTCATGGTCAACTTAGACGGCTTCGTCCTCTCGTTCACGCGCGAGCCGGTGATCCTGCCGGATGCGAACAAAGTGCGTGCCTTCCTACCGCCATTTCGACCGGCTCATTTGGGATTTAAAGCGTCGGCGCCCCATGCACTGGGAACAGCGGTGCTGGGCGGGACGACGTACAGTTACTTCCGGCATCAGATGCACCTCGCCTCGATGAACGCGCTTCAAGTGCATGAGGAAGCCGCCGCAGATTTCGAACGGCTCTTTGGCCGCCGCTATGACGTGATCGAAGGTTATCGCCTCGACGACGCGGAGGATGTGCTGGTCATGACCAATGCGTATGCCAGTAAAGGCAAGGTTGCCGTCGACGTGGCGCGGGTGGAAGGCAGGCGGGTGGGATTGTTGCGGCTGCGTCTGATCAGACCCTGGCCGGCTGACGCTATCCGTCATGCATTGCAAGGCCGCAGGGCGGTGGCGGTTCTTGATCAGAATCTGGCTCCCGGGCAGGGCGGTATTCTCTTTCAGGACATTGCAGCCTGCCTCTATCACGAAGCCCTGCGGCCACGGGCCCTCTGTTCATTCATTGGCGGGCTGGGGGGAAAGAATATTTCGGAAGGCGAGTTTCGTGCGATCTTCGAGCAGACAGCGGAAGCGGGAGTCCGTGGGAAAGGAATCGGGCCGGTTCTGCTCTACACAGAAGCGGAACATCGGGAGATGGAGCAGTTGCAGTATCTCGCACATGAACTCAAGACGGGCGGATAAGAGTCGGTATGGGCTGGGAACCTCACATCTTTAAAGAACTGCAGCAGATCCCCCGTGAGGAACACGTGTTCCCCGGAACGCCCCTCTGTGCCGGGTGCGGCGGACTGGAATCGTTGCGGCTCGCATCCAAGATACTCGGCAGTCATGTCGTCTATGTGAATGCGGCGGGATGCTTTACCAACTTAGCGACCTTCCCGTTTACGCCGCTCGATGCGTCATGGCTCTATACCACGATGGGATCGGCGCCGGCCGGCGCGCAAGGCGTCCGAGACGCGCTCGACGTCTTAATCGCGAAGGGCCGATTACCAAAAGAAGAGGATGTGAAAGTCGTCGTGTTGGGCGGAGACGGCTCCACCTATGACATGGCACTTTCTTCCACTTCAGGCGCGATTACTCGGAAACTGGACTTCTATTATTTCTGCTACGACAACGAAGCCTACGGTAACACCGGAGTCCAGTTAAGCCCCGCTACGCCCTATGGAGCACGGACGACTACGTCTCCTTGCGGTGTGCAGCATCCAGCAGGCACCACGCAGGAGAAAAAAGATATTTTCGAGATTTGGCGTGCACACAAGCCGCCGTATATGGCGACGGTGTCGCCGCGCTATCCGCTCGATTTGGAGGAAAAGTTCGTGCGCGCTGCGAAGTATCCTGGCCCCAAACTGTTTCTGGCATTCGCTGCTTGTCCGACCGGCTGGCTATTCGATCCGGCCAACACGCCGGATGTGGCGAGACAAGCCGTTGAGTGCGGGCTCTGGCCGCTGAAGGAAGCGATCAACGGGGAGGTGGTGCATACCTACATGCCCAAGCTGCAACCGGTTGACGACTACCTCAAGCTTCAGGGACGGTTCCGGCATCTGTTCGAACCGACGGTGCAGACGGAAGCGATCTCGCATATTCAGGGACGGGTGAACGCCTATTGGGAGCAGGTCAGAAAAGCAGAAAAAACGGCCTGATGGCGCTAACTAATTGATTGTATTGAGAGTGGTTCAATATGTCCGGAAGATCGTCTCCACCATTATATAGAGGGAAGCAGATCATCCTTGGTGTGGCGGCGGTGGGAACTCTTTGTGGCGTGTTATTCACGGGTTGCACCGATGTCGACCATCGACATACTGAAGAGCGGCCCAACCCCTACCTCACATCCGATACCAGGCAGGCCATTCCACTTTCCTCCTCGGCTCGAAAAGAACATCGGGCGGTGATGTTGCAGCATCTGGAAACCATTCAGGTGATCGTCAATGCGCTGGTTGAGGAGGACTACGAGCTGGCCAAAGGGTTGACCGAATCACACCTCGGCTTCTTCATGCATCGGCAGGCGATGGCACAGCAGCAGCCCGAGAATTTCCCGCGCGCCTATCATGATTTGGCCATGGCGCATCATCAAGCCGCGGAAGAACTCGCACAAATCATTCCCACGAAAGACTTAAAACAGATCATGCCGCGGTTCAATAACGTGCTGAAAGCCTGCGTGGCCTGTCATCTCGAGTACAAGGTGCGAGAGCAGTCATAACTATAATTTATTGCGGAGGCATCATGAGCGAGCCAGAGACGATCAGCGCGTTCTTCGAGCAGGATCACGACCGATTGGATGCCTTGTTTCAATCATTTCAGGTGTTGAAACGACATAACTTCACGAAGGCCACGGAGGCCTTCAAAGAGTTCAAGTTCGGCTTGCAGCGGCATATTGTGTGGGAAGAAGAACTGCTCTTTCCCTTGTGGGAAGAGAAAACCGGAATGTCAGAAGGCGGGCCGACGTTTGTCATGCGGAACGAACATCGCCAGATCGGGGAGCAGATTGAAGCCATCCACCGGAAGGTGGCGGAGCAGAATCCCGACAGTGACCATGAGGAGCAGGCGCTGCTCAACATACTGACCTCCCACAACTTGAAGGAAGAACGGGTGCTATACCCCTCCATCGATCAGGTCACGACAGAGGATGAGCGGAAAACGCTTTTTCAAAATATGAAGGAGATTCCGGAGGAGCGGTACAGCATGTGTTGTGGGGAGAACCACACATGACGGACATCACGCTCAATCTAGACGGCGCGTTCCCAAGCGAGCAAGCCCTCCGGGAGATGATCGCGACACGGAAAGTCTGCTACGATCATGATCCTTTCTATGTCCGCACCGGTACCGGGGAGGTTGTCAAAATTGGCTTCCAATTGAATCTTTATGCCGCATTCCAGGACCCGCGCCACCTTCCGATTGGTGAGGATGCTGAATATCGCGAACTTATCGGAGATCTCCGTCGTCTCTGTCGTGTCTTTTTCCAATCGTTGGAGCTCCTGAAGCCTTGTGAATATCCGGATCCACCAGGCCATCGCATCGTCTACTCCCCGGAACGGGGTTATCGGGCGGAAGTCTGCTTACAAATCCCAATCTTCGACCGAGAACATTTCGGGGCAAAGGTCGGTCGAGGCATTGAGGAACTCCTGACGACGGCGGAGTGTTTGCTAAGGCATCTTGGATCGAGGCGAGGCCGGTGGGAGGTGCCGCCACCCTCAGTGGAACCAGACGCTTGTCTGGCTCATGCGGAGGCGACACGTCAAGCTCTAGAACAGCACTAGTGAGTCCCGCTTCGTGAGACGGGATCATTGACCGAAGTTAGGGGAAAATAGGAAGAACCAGCATGACCTCGTTTGGAGGAGTTGCGGAGAAAGGATTCGCTTGGGCTGGCATATCTATGGTCATCTGTCTGGCGGTCGGGTGGTGGACCCCTCTTATAGATGTATTTGGGGGCGGACGATCGACACGAACAACTGCACGTGCTGAAGGCAACGCAGAGGCTGGGCGGATCGTCTTCAACGGGAAAGGCGTCTGTTATTACTGCCATGGCATAGACGGGCGTCGAGATCAGCTGCCCCAGCTGGAGGATGGCACCGCCGAACTGATCGCGCAGCTCCATCCACAACCGACCGATCTGCGCAATCCAAAGACGCTGCATCTGAAAACCAACAAGCAACGCGCACGAATCATTCGTGAAGGGCACACGGGCACAGGGATGTTTCCGGATACGAGGATGACCGATCAGGAACTCGCGGATACATTGGCATACCTCGCAACGATTCGGCGCGAAGGATTATTTAAAAGCCCATCTCAATGAAAGAGATGAGCCAGCGGCGAATCTCCAACGAACGGTGCATTTCCTCTTGAGCTTTTGGAAAACCTTTCGCCCTATATGGCGCAATCCCAAGCGACCTTTGAAACAGCACCGATTGTAAGCAGCGCCGACCAGGAGGCATCTACTTCCGAAAATTCACAGGATGGAAGTGGTTCCTTGTCGTGCCCTTTCGCTGGAGCTGGCGATGAACCTCTCTGATGCCAGCCAGTGGTTGGAGCGAAGTCGGTTGGGACCTGAACGACGGAGCCCGGTAGGATGCTAGCATATTTTTTTAATCGACCGTTGCCCCCAGGACTCGAAGGCCTGGCTGATCTTGCGCTTGATCTCCGCTGGACATGGAGTCACGTCAGTGACCGGCTCTGGGAAACACTGGATCCCGATGTGTGGGAACGCACCGAAAATCCCTACTTTATCCTCCAGAATGTGTCGCAATCTCGGCTGGAAGAGGTTGCCAAGGACCCCAGCTTCAAAGAGGAAATACAGAAATGGCTCGCGGAACGGCAGCGCTACCTGCAGGACGCCGGCTGGTATGGACGGGAACGAGCAGCGAGCGGGCTGAAGACTATTGCCTATTTCAGCATGGAGTTCGGCCTCGGTGAAGCCATGCCGATCTATTCCGGCGGGTTGGGGATTCTGGCGGGCGACTATCTGAAGACAGCGAGCGACTTGGGAGTGCCGGTTGTTGGGGTCGGGCTCTTATACCAACAGGGATACTTTCGGCAAATCTTGGATCCGAATGGCAGGCAACAGGAGGTCTTTCCTTACAATGACCCCACAAGCCTCCCTGTCACGCCGGTGCAAAATCGCGAGGGAGGCTGGCTCAGAATTAGATTGGAATTGCCCGGGCGTCCGATTCTGGTGAGAGTTTGGCAAGCGCAGGTTGGTAAGGCAAAGCTGTACTTGCTCGACAGCAACGATCTGCTCAATAGCCCTGCCGACCGTGGCGCAACTGCCCTTCTTTACCCAAGTGGAGTGAGGCCGCGCCTGACCCAGGAGATCCTTCTAGGCGTCGGGGGTTGGCGAGTTCTGGAAGAACTCGGTCTCGATGTGGAAATCTGCCATCTGAACGAGGGGCACGCCGCTTTTGCGGTGCTGGCACGTGCCCTCAGCTTTATGCGCCGGACCGGGCAGTCGTTCTCAGTGGCACTCTGGGCAACCAGAGCCGGCAATGTATTTACGACCCATACGCCGGTCGAAGCGGCGTTCGACCGGTATCCTCTCGAACTGATTCGTCCGTATGCGACGTACCTCGCGGAGCTGACGCATGTACCGATTCAGGATCTTCTCGCATTGGGGCGTCGAGATCTCAACAACGGGGATGAGCCCTTCAACATGGCTTTCCTGGCGATGCGCGGATGTGGTGTGGTGAATGGAGTCAGTAAGCTGCATGGAACCGTCAGCCGGCACATTTTCCAGCCGCTCTATTCCAATTGGCCTCAGTATGAAGTGCCGATCGGACATGTGACCAATGGCGTGCATGTCCCTTCCTGGGACTCACAGGAGGCGGATACCCTCTGGACTTGTACCTGTGGAAAGGACCGTTGGCTAGGGCGACTGGATGAATTGTGTTCCTTAATCGAGCAGCTCAAAGACAGCGACTTGTGGTCTTTTCGCGCATCTCAGCGGCAGGCACTCATCCGATACGCCCGCCACCGTCTGGTTCGCCAGATGCAGATGCGAGGTGCGGCGCCGGATCACGTTCGACAGGCCGGACATGTCCTTGATCCCAATGCGATCACCATTGGATTTGCCAGACGGTTTGCGGAGTACAAGCGTCCCAATCTCTTGTTGCATGATTCAGATCGGCTGGCGCGAATGCTGTGTAATCCGGAACGTCCCGTACAGTTGATCGTCGCGGGGAAAGCGCATCCTAATGATGAGGAAGGCAAACGCCTGGTGCATGAGTTGACAGGCTTCGCCGTACGCGCCGATGTCTGGGATCGTGTCGTGTTTCTGGAGGACTACGATATCGCACTTGCTCAGTATCTCGTGGCCGGCATCGACGTGTGGCTCAACACGCCGCGGCGGCCGTGGGAGGCTTGCGGCACGAGCGGGATGAAGGTCCTCGTCAACGGGGGGCTCAACTTGTCGGAGCTGGACGGATGGTGGGCCGAGGCCTACAACCCGGAGGTCGGGTGGGCGCTTGGGGATGGGCGTGAGCATCACGAGCCGGAGTACGATGCGGTGGAGGCCACGAGATTGTACGAGATTCTTGAACAACAGGTGATCCCGGAGTTCTATGACCGGGATCGTGCGGGCATTCCGACAACGTGGCTGAAGCGTATTCGAGCCAGCATGGCACGTCTCACACCGCAATTCAGCAGTAACAGGATGGTGCGCGAATATGTTGAGACGATTTACCTGCCGGCATACGCGGCATTGAAGCGTCGCATTGCCAATGGGGCCAAGCTGGCCATCGAATTGGAAGAGTGGCATGCACGACTACGAGAAGACTGGGGAGGAGTTCGTTTCGGAGACATGCAGGTCACAAAGACGGAGAAGTGCTGGCATTTCGAAGCGCAAGTCTATTCTGGCGACCTCGAACCCCATCGAGTGCAGGTGGAATTGTATGCAGATCCCCCGAACGAGACCGAGTCACCGACTCGTATCGCTATGTCTCGGCAGGAAGCGATACCCGGCACGGTGAACGGATATGTCTATAAGGCGGACTGCCCGTTAACCCGTCCAACTCACGACTTTACGCCGAGGATTGTCCCGTTCCATCCAGATGCGTTGATCCCACTGGAGGAACCGCTTATCGTATGGAAACGGTGAGCACGCGCTGCAGACTATTGGAGGAGACGCTCGTCAGAAATTGGAGCAGACAAGAAGCGTCCATTCTCGAGTTATCTGGGTCATGCGAGCGATATCAAATCATACGGGCAATCACGGCAGGTCATCGTCTGGTTCCGGTAAGGATAAGTGGGTATCGCCTGTTCAACCGCTGAGATCAACCGGTGGCACCGTGCTCACCCATCATTCCAGCGCTGATCCCATGAAGTGATTGCAAGAGGCACCTTGTGCAGAACGTCGGTTCAGCAGTGAACTCGAACGGACCCCATGTTGACGATAGTCTGATCGGCACGATTGCCAAGGTCCACGGACCGGTCGTCGACATCTCGTGCACCCGTCTTCCTCCATTGCACCAAGCGCTCCGTTCTGCGCTGAACCATGAGACCTACATCTTCGAGGTCTATCAACACCTCGATGAGCACAACGTGCGCGCCATCACGTTGCATCGAACGGGCGGATTGCGTCGGGGCATGCCCGTATTCGATACGGGCGCGCCCGTGCATGTGCCGGTTTCTCCTGATTCTCTTGGTCGAGTCTTGAACCTGTTTGGTAAACCACTGGATGGCGGAGCGCCGCTCGCCACCCGTGAGTTTCGGAATATTTTGGCCCAACCGGCTCCACTGCATGAAACGAAGCCCGCGAGCGGAATTCTTGAGACCGGGATCAAAGTGATGGATCTGCTCTTTCCGTTTATTCGGGGCGGCAAGACCGGTTTATTCGGCGGTGCCGGCATTGGAAAGACCGTGCTCCTCACGGAATTCATGCACGCCATTGTGGCGTTGCATCGCGGGGTGTCCGTATTTGCCGGGGTGGGTGAACGGATTCGGGAGGGCCATGAACTCTGGCATGAGATGCAGAAAGCCGGGGTCATGCCTCAAACAGTGATGATCTTCGGCCAGATGGACGAATCTCCTGGAGTTCGGTTCCGGGTTGGGCTGGCCGCGGTGACCTATGCAGAATATTTCCGCGACACACTCCAAAAGGATGTGCTGTTTCTCATGGATAACGTATTTCGCTTCGTACAGGCCGGGAGTGAAATCTCTGGTTTGTTGGGACGGATGCCGGCGACGGTGGGATACCAGCCGACTTTGATGACTGAAGTCGCGGAGTTGCAGGAGCGCATTATTTCCACCACGAAGGGTGCGATCACATCCGTACAAGCCGTCTATGTTCCGGCTGATGATATGACGGATCCTGCCGTGAGCGGCATCCTGAATCACCTGGACACGCTGGTCATCCTGACTCGGGCTCAGGCCAGCAAGGGAATCTATCCGGCCGTGGACCCGCTGCAATCCACGAGCAAGCTGATGGACCGTCATGTTCTTGGAGACCGGCACTATCGCATTGCCGAAGGAGTCAGAGAGCACCTTGCGCGGTATCGGGAACTTGAAGATATCCTCACCATGCTCGGTATTGAAGAACTGTCCGAGACGGACCGGCGCATTGTCGTCCGCGCACGAAAACTCCAACGATATCTGACTCAGCCGTTCCATGTCACGGCGGAGCTGACCGGCATTCGAGGTGCCTCTGTGTCTTTGGCCGACACGCTCCTCGATTGTGAGGCGTTCCTGCGCGGGGAGTACGACGATGTCCCGGAAGATCGGTGTTACATGCGTGCATCGATGAAAGGCGTGCGGGCATGAAGTCCTTTGTCCTTCATCTGCAGGATGCGACGCACTACGAGCGGATCGATCAGGTCACGAGTTTTGTGGGTCAGGACGACTCGGGTCTCTTCGGCATTCTCGCCGATCATGCACGAATGATGACGGTGTTGGCCTTCGGCCTCGCACGCTATCGGACCACAGACGACCGCTGGCATTTCCTGGCTGTGCCGCGCGGCCTGCTCTATTGTGTCGATAACAACCTCTATCTGAGTGCGCGACGATACATTCGTGACGATGAGTACGTCCGAATCAGCCAGGCTCTCGAAGAGCAGTTGGTCACAGAGGAGACCGCCCTGCGCACGATCAAAGACAGCCTGCATCGGCTGGAAGAGGAAATGTTCAAGCGGCTCTGGCGAATGGGCCGAGGGGAGTATGCTGCGTCATGAAAAGCGAGAACCAATTGAAGGAGGAAGTGGCCAAGCAGATTCGCCGCATGAAGCAAGCGGAGCATGACCGGCCCACCCTCCTCAGGCAGACCGTCTATCTGGGGACCCTGGGCTTGCTGTTTGTTGTGCCCGTGATCGTCGGTGCTTATGTCGGTCGGTGGCTGGACGGTTTGTCCGCCGGCTATTCGATGCGTTGGACGCTGAGCCTGATTATCCTCGGCGTGGGTGTCGGCGCCATGAGCGTCTATTTCAATGTAAAGGAGTAGCGGATGGGATCGTCTGATCTGTTCAGAGCGAAAGGGCTGCAGCTCGGACCCCTCTTCCTTACAGAGCCGGTTCTCACCACGTGGGGTATCATGGTGGCTCTCATTGCGGGGTCCTGGATCGTGACCATGCGGCTGAGCCTCGATCCGGGGCCGGTCCAAGTCGTGTTGGAAGGGCTGCTCAATGCGGCGGATGAGGCGATTCGAGCCGTGTTGCCTGCACAAACGGCGCGGCTCCTCCCATTTATCGCCACGCTGTGGTTATTCATCATAGTGGCCAACCTCTCCGGTCTGATTCCCGGAGTTCATGCCCCCACCGGCGATCTCTCGACGACTGCGGCATTGGCCGTGCTCGTGTTCCTCTCGGTTCACTGGTTCGGGATCCGTGCGGAGGGCTTCAAAGCGTACGCGCGTCACTATCTGGCTCCGATGCCGCTGATGCTCCCGTTCCACCTCATGAGCGAACTCACCCGCACTCTGGCCCTCGCCATCCGGCTGTTCGGCAACATCATGAGCCTCGAGATGGCCGCGCTGCTGGTGCTTCTCGTCGCGGGCTTTCTGGTGCCGATCCCCTTGTTGATGTTGCACATCGTTGAAGCGCTGATCCAGGCCTATATCTTTGGTATGCTCGCGTTGATCTACATCGCCGGCGCGATCCACTCGCAACAATCGCAACCACCTCAAGCACAGGAGTAATCATGCGTGATATCAGCTGGTTTGCCCTCGCCTCGACGGTCGTTGCCGCGTTGGCCATTGCCATCGGAACCATGATTCCTGCGATGGCGATGGGACGAGCTATCAGCCAGGCGTTGGAAGCCCTGGCACGGCAGCCTGAAGCGGAGCGCTCGATTACGCGGGCCCTGTTCATCGGCCTGGCCATGATTGAATCGTTGGCGATCTACTGTCTGGTCATCGTTCTCATCATTCTGTTCAGGAATCCGTTGCTCGAATACATGCTGAAGCCGTGACGAAGAAGTCGTCAACGCGTTCTACTGCTGCCCGTGCGTGAACGGGAGAGGGTGATCCGTGGAACTGGATTGGACAACATTCATACTTGAACTCGTCAACTTTGTTGTTCTCATCTGGATTCTCAACCGGTTTCTCTATCGACCGGTGATGGACGTGATTGTCCAGCGTAAGGCGGCCATTCAAAAGACTTTGGCGGAAGCAGAAACCACGCGGAGCAATGCGCAGGCTCTTCAAAGTCAATATGAGAATCGCCTCACAGAATGGGAACAGGAACGGGAGAAGGCCCGGACACAGCTGCATGACGAGATCAGGGTGGAGCGGAATCGATTGCTGGAAGATCTTCGTGCCGAACTCGATCAGGAACGACAAAAAGCCGCGGCAGTGGAACAGCGTCGGCTGAAGGACTTCACGCAGAGAGCGGAGGCCAGCGCGATCGCGCTAGGCGGAACGTTCGTGAGTCGCCTCCTGTCACGACTTGGGGGGCCGGAGTTGGAACGGAAGATTATCGACATGGTCACAGAGGACCTTTCCCACTTGCCTGACGACCAAATGCAGGTGATCCGGGCTACCTCGGCCAAGACAGGGCAGCCGATGAAACTCACCAGCGCCTATCCGCTCAATACGGCCCAACGGGAAATGCTCTCCCAAGCCTGCCGAACGGTAGCGGGACGCGACATCATCTGCGAGTTCTTTGAAGACAGGACTCTCATCGCCGGCTTACGGATCAGTTTTGGATCCTGGATGCTCCGCGCCAACGTGCAGGATGAAATGAACTTCTTTGTCGAATCCTCACGCCATGCCTAACCAATCATTGTCACCCAATCAACTGTTGGCAGGACAGGCCGCGTGGCTGCGCGATTATCGGTTCGGCCTGCGGGTGGACGAACAGGGGACTGTCGTCGCGGTCGGAGATGGCATCGCCTGGATCGAGGGCTTACCCTCTGCCGCGATGGATGAGATCTTGGATCTCGAAGACGGCAGTCGCGCGATGGTGTTCTACCTCGATACGCATGTTGTCGGCGCGATCCTCCTCGAGCAGACCAGCCGATTGACTGCCGGTACGATCGCACATCTGTCCGGCCGGCGCATGGGCGTTCCGACCGGAGATGCGCTGATCGGGCGGGTCATCGATCCCTTGGGGAACCCACTCGATGGATTGGACCGGCCGGACTGTTCGGCCAGTGGTCTGCTGGATATTCTCTCGCCGCCGATTACGGCCCGCGACTTCGTCCATGAACCGCTGTATACAGGCAGCAAGATCGTGGATACGCTGATTCCGATCGGCAAGGGCCAACGCCAATTGATTATCGGTGACAATGGGCTCGGGAAAAGCTCCTTGGCCATCGATGCGGTCATCAATCAGCGCGGCCGAGGCGTGCGCTGTGTCTATGTGATGGTCGGACAGAAGCGGTCCAGCGTCGTCGACACGATCGAGATCCTCCGGCAGTACGGTGCGTTGGACCATACGGCCCTCGTCGTCGCGGAGGCCACGTCGTTGCCCGGTCTCAAGTATCTGGCTCCGTTCGCTGGGTGCGCGGTGGCTGAGCACTGGATGTGGCAAGGTAGCGACACGTTGGTGATTTACGACGATCTGACGACGCATGCGGAAGCCTATCGCGAGCTGTCGCTCCTGCTCCGCCGTCCTCCCGGGCGCGAGGCCTATCCGGGCGACATCTTTTTTCTCCACTCGCGTCTACTCGAACGCTCGACATGTCTCGCCCCGGCCCATGGCGGCGGCAGCATGACGGCTTTGCCGATCGTGGAGACGAAGGAGGGAGAAATCGCCGCCTATATTCCCACAAATTTGATTTCGATCACCGATGGACAGATTTATTTCGATAAACGGCTCTTCGCATCCGGCATTCTTCCCGCCATCGACGTGACAAAATCTGTGTCACGTGTCGGCGGGAAAGGCCAGCATCATCGCATCAAAGAAAAAGCCGGACGCATGAAGCTGGATTATCTCCAATTCCTCGAGTTGGAGGTGTTTACGCGGTTCGGGTCGCGCCTCGAGGCGTCGATGGAAGCGAAAATTGCCCGTGGCCGTGTCTTGCGGGAATTACTGAAGCAGGACCGATTGTCTCCTCTGGCCATCGAGTTTCATCTTGCCTGGCTGACAGGGTTCAATCAGGGGCTATTCGACAAGGTTCCTCCGGATTCGATCCCTGCTTTACTCGAGGATCTGGCCAAGCACGTGCGGGAGAGCCCGCTCACATTGGAGGCCGGCGAAGAGGAATGGACGGAAGCCGTGGGGCATTGGCTCAGGAAGGATCGATCCCCATGAGCAAACGGCATGAGATCGATGACCACATTCGCACGCTCGGTGAGATCAGCGAGATTATGAGCGCCATGAACAACTTGGCGATGATGGAGATCCATAAACTGACCCGCCTCCTTTCCGCCCAGCAACGGGTGGTCGTGAGCATGGAAACCGCGGCCAGAGACTTTCTCGCCTTCCATCCCGAAGCCCTGCCTCGGGACCGAGGCGGGACACCGCTGTATCTGGTAATCGGGTCGGAGCGGGGATTCTGTGGCGATTACAATGGGCGATTGTTGTCCGAGTTGGAGCGACACCTTCACACGGCGGGCGAGAAGGAGCCCCTGATGGTGGTCGTGGGACGAAAACTATCGGGCCGTATGGCCGGTGATCCTCGTCTGGTTGCCGCCATCGATGGGCCGACCGTTTCGGAGGAAATCCCGCGCGTGTTGGTTGAGATCATCCAGCGCATTCATGACCTCCGGCAAGAACGGCAGGACAGTCGGACGTTCGTGATGACCGCGGTCTATCGTGTCGCCGGTACGGACGGTATTACGATCCAACCATTGCGGCCGTTTGAAACAATCCCGCGCGTTGAGACGGGGGGCTCTACGGCTCCACTCCTGACACTTCCACCTCGGGTTTTTATTGCCGAACTGGTCGATCTCTATTTATTTGCCATTTTGCACGAGATCTTCTACTCGGCGCTGATGGCGGAGAGCCGCGAAAGGCTCACGCATCTGGACGGAGCCCTGAAGCGCCTCGAAAAGGAAACTTCCGAGCTGCGACTCCGGAGGAACATTCTCCGTCAGGAAGAGATTACGGAGGAGATCGAATTGATCATGTTAAGTGCTGAACAACTGAAGTCGCAATAAATCTGATCGTGAAGCGAGTCTCGTGGCCGACGATACCGGCGAAGGACCTCTCAGATGCGTTGAATCGTGTGGTTTTTCTCCGGAGCGAAGGTTCCGCGACACGCAAATGACACAGTGCCTCCGTAATGAAGGAGGAGAAATGGAGCCATGCCCATGCAAACATTCTTGATTTGCTGTGCCGTCTCAGTGTTGTTTCTAGGAGCTTCCATCAACGGGGATGGTCATTTCGCTCTGACAAGCGAGGGCGGCTCGCAGGGCACTGACAAAGATAGTCCAAGCGGGATGGCTTCGAGGCGTCCCGCCGGTGATCATACACGCGGCGAGAAACTCTACAACGCGAGTTGCGTCGTCTGTCACGGCCAACGAGCGTCAGGAGGCATCGGCCCTCGATTAACGGGTAATCCCGTGCTGTCGAACGAGCAGGCATTCTGGAAGACCGTGTACGAGGGGAGACATGTGATGCCGCCGTTGAAAGATGCCGTGACCGAGCAGCAGATGGCCGATATCAGGGCCTGGTTGCAAACGCTACGGTGAAGCCCATCAAATCCAAAAAGTGGTCTCAACGTGTAACCGAAACAAGCAACGCGTTGGATTTGGACCCTGGCGTCTTCACCTTAGATGACCCGGCTGACATTGCCCGCTCGCTCAAGCGCTCCGCAGAACGAAGCGATCGCCGTAAGGCTGATCCGTTCCGTTCGGCGATGTCGATGTTGACCTTTTACCTCAATCGAGCCGGCCGACAGCTTCGTGGGACGCAGCGCGCTCGACTCGAAGCTGCGAAGGACGAGCTGCGGACCCTATTCAACAAGCCACGCCGGACTTCCCGCCGCACGAAGAAGAGGCGCAACCCCTCCAAGAGTGCCAAGTGAGAAAATGCTCAGGTGGGAGGATTGTGCCTATGAGCCGCCTGTCTGCAGTACTCCCTAAAGCGGCGCAATCTGACGAATCAATCTGAGTAAGGCCAGAACGCGATTGTCGAACAGATCCTTAAACCTTCTGCGTATCCTTTACGATTCGGATCCTCGCGTCTACGATCTTGCAACCTTGTGCATCAGGAAGAACAACAATCGGATTGAGATCGAGTTCACTGATTTCTGGAATCTCCTCGACGAGGCGAGAGATGCGCAGCAGGACGTCCTCAATCGCTTTCGCATCGACTGCCGGTTGACCGCGGTAACCGGTGAGGAGTCGATGACCTTTGATCTCCTCGACCATGGCCCTTGCATCGTGCTCCGTGAGGGGAGCCGTCCGGAACTGCATATCGCGGAGAATCTCGACGTGAATGCCGCCGAGGCCGAAGGCGAGCAACGGACCGAAGAGTGGATCGCGGGTCATGCCGGCCATCACCTCCACGCCGCCTGATACCATCGGCTGAACGAGCACACCTTCCATGGCATCGAGCTTACGATCCTGAAGCAGCCGCATGCGAATGGCATGGAAGGCGTCTCGAACCTCCTGCTCGCTCTGCAAATTGAGGCGCACTGCAGCGATCCCGGTCTTGTGCACGATGTGACGGGACGCGAGTTTCACCGCGACAGGGAATCCCATCTTATGCGCCAGTTTCCCGGCTTCCTCCGCACTGACCGCTACGGCTCCTTGCACGATGGGCAACGTCATCAGAGCAAGAACAGCAAAGGTCTCTTCTGTGGTGAGCCATCCGGATCCACGCTCTGATAGGGCTTTGGCGCAAATCGCTTTGATCTTCGCAAACTCGACATCGCTGTAGCGAGGCGACTGCCCGGCCGGTTGGTGTCGCCGGTCGTCATAGGTTAAGGCGCGGCTGATAATGCGGGCCGGGATCTCAGGATGCGGGTAGGTGGGTATCGTTTCTCCACCGACCATGAATGTTCGCTCCAGGTCTCCTTCCGCCATCCAGCAAAGGTAGACCGGTTTGTTTCGTCCGATCGCTTTCCTGGCCGTGCTGATACCTCGAATAATGCCGGCGGCAACGGGGTCGTTGTCATTCGCTCTGACCGACACGTGCAGGATGATGAGAGTGTCGATCTCGTCCGATTTCAGCATCGTTTCGACGGCCAGGGCATGTTGTTCCTCTGTGGCGAACCCGATCACATCGACAGGGTTTCTGAGGGCTGCTGTGGGAGGAAGAAAGGACGCGAGTGTTGACCTCGTGCGCTCGCTGAGTTCCGGCAAGCTGAGTCCTTCTTCGGCACAGCTATCGGCACAGAGGACGCCAGGGCCGCCGGAATTTGTCAGGATGCCGACGCGGCGACCGGCAGGGAGCCGTTGATTCGACAGTCCTGTGGCCAGCGCCAAAAAGTCTTCCAGCGACGTTGCCTGAATCACGCCGCATTGTTTGAACAATGCATTGACCGCCGTCTCGTCCGTCGCCAGCGCCGCAGTGTGCGATCCCGCCGCCGATTGGCCGGCCAGAGTCCGGCCTGCTTTCAGGACGACGATCGGTTTCTTTTTCCCCACCCGCTCAGTGAGCAATCTGAACCGCCGAGGTTCCACGATGGTTTCGAGATACAGGAGAATCACCCCGGTGGCGTCGTCCTGCTCCCAGTACTCAAGGAGATCGTTGATGGAGACGTCTGCATGGTTGCCGACACTGACGAAGCTGGAGAGGCCGAGATGTATCCGCCGCGCCGCGGTCACCACGGCGAGGCCGAGTCCACCGCTTTCCGAGGCGAAGGCAACCCGGCCAGTAGTTGGAAATGCGGGGGTATAGGTCGCGTTGAGACGGACGGCGGGATCGAGGTTCATCAAACCGAAGCAATTCGGCCCGATGAGGCGTATCCCGTATTGACGGACTTTTACATGCAGCTGCTGTTCAAGCGACGTTCCCGATCCGCCTGTTTCCGCAAATCCTGCCGTGATGAGGACCACGGCCCGAACCTGCTTCGCGGCGCAATCGTCGATGATCGAAAGAACGAGATGAGGCGGTACGGCAATGACGGCGAGATCCACAGGGTCGGGAATGGCGCTCAGCGAAGGATAGGCATGAAGCCCGGCAATTTCATTTGCATGTGGATTGACGGGGATGATCGATCCGGTGAAGCCGCTTCCCTGTAAAGTTTCGAGGATTCGATGTCCGACGCCGGTCCGCTCGCGGGATGCGCCGACGACCGCGACGCGACGTGGATAGAAGAACGGCTTTAGCGACTCGACGCCGTATTTCTGTGAAGCACCAGCCATCGGGACCTTCCTGCGCCATGATGACGCGCAGTTCAGTATGTGCGCACCATCAGATAAGCCACTTGGGTTCAAGAAGCAAGACGGATCCCAAGCCGGCCATCACCAGCCCGCTGGTCAACTTCAGCCAACGTCCCGCCCGCTCTTGCAGCTTTCTGTGACCCAGCGTGATTACCGCGATGGTGACCATGAGACTGTCGTCGAATATATAGGCCAGGTTATACAGGCCGAGGTAACCGTAGTATTGCCAGATCGGCAGCTGTTGCAACGTGAGAATCTGTGTATAGAGAGCCGGGAACCCGGCGGTACAGAGCAGCTCGATCATATTCACAAGGCCGGCCAGGACGACAATGCCCGCCATGGCGCCGGCAAGGTTTTCGGCTTGGAGTATACGGCGGGCGCGGGCGTAGAATCCCGGCTTCGCGGATTCCGGGATGCTCAGCGAAATACCCTGTTGCCACCCAAAGAAGTCCTTCACGTGGACCGTTCCGACGAAGATGGCGATGCCGCCGAGCCCGATCTGCACGGCGCGTGAGAGGCCGACCAGGAGGAACACATTGAGCCAGGCCGCCATGAAGGCAAAGTACAGTAGCCCGCTCACAGCCACGAACGTTCCGGCGATGAGAGCCATCTTGAGCCGATCGTGAAGATTGACAAGCAGCGATAACAAGAAGAGCAAAACCCACATGGCGCAGGGGTTGAACCCATCCAACAGGCCGATCGCAAGAGTAAACAGCGGGAGGCCCATGTCGTTGACACGAAGCTCGCCGAACCATGTAGTCTTGATGCTCTCTGTGACGGGGGACGCTCTGTCGCTTTGTACGCGCTTGTCCAGCCTGGCGCGAATCTCAGCGCCGGTCGTTTCCGCCGAGAGAAAGCCGACGAGCACTTCTTCGCCGATCAGGAAGGTCGGAACGCCGACATTCGCGAACCCGTGTTCGGCGGCCAATGTTTTGAGCCGCTGCAACGCGGTTGGGTCTTGAGCGACGTCATGGAAGACGATGTGGAGCGACGGGCGCTCGCGCCGGAGTTGATCGATGAAATGTTCTGCGGCTTCACAGTGGGGACAGCCACTCCGTACGAACACTTCGAGATCTGGAGCAGGCTCGCCCGCGTGAACGCCTGTTCCGCTTATAAACAAGACGAAAGCCAGGGACAAGACGAGACTGCGAAGGGTTCCCCTCCAGCTTGTCAGCTGGTGCCACACAATGCGCTAGCTCACCGCGTCGAACGGCACCACGGATCTGATGTACGAAAGCACATCGAGTATCTGCTCATCCGTCAGTTTGCCGCGAAATCCGTGCATGGGGGTAAATAGCGCGCCGTTGGTGATCGTCACGAGCAATTCCCAATCGGTCTTCGCCCGTGATCCCTGCGATTGGAGATTGGCGGGTCGGACAATCAGGTCTTTTGCGTCCGGTCCGTTTCCGTCTAATTTGCTGCCATGACAACGAAGGCAATGTTGTTCAAACACGATCTGCCCGTTCTTGGGATTTCCGCGCGCGCCTTGCGCAGACACCCAGGAGGTCGCGGCAAAGACCAGCAGGACGGTAACGGTCAAGATAGTTTTCATGCTCAATTCCTTTCAGCGTATGACAAGTATGGGACACGTGACATGATGGACGATCCCATGGGAGGCGCTGCCAAGGAGGAAGCGCTCGAGTCCCTTTCGCCCGTGTGAGGCCACAACGACGAGATCCATGCCTTTAGCCTGTTCCGCCACGGTTGCGGCCACTTCCCCCGTAGCAACGCGCGTGCTGATGCTGTACCGGCTCCCCATCAACTCTGCTCCGACTGTCTTGACGAGATCTTCCGCGTACGTTTTCAAGCTGTCCGACCACGTTTCAAATCCGCCGATGTTGTAGGGATCGGCCACTCGGATCGGGACGACGACGCTGAGCACACACAGATCGACGGGATTGGCGAAGGGATGGACGAGTAACCATTGCTTGATCCGCTCGGCGTCTTCCCCTCCTTCGATTGCGACCAGCACCCGTTGAATCGGCCTGCTCGTTCCTTTGACGATGAGCGTCGGGCGGGTGGAGTGCATGAGCACGCGGTGAGACACGCTGCCGAGGACGAGTTCCGTCACGCGACTGTGGCCGCGCGCGCCTACGGCCACGAGATCCGCCTCAACGGCGTTTGCCGTCTTGAGGATGATCTCCGCCGGGTTGCCGACCTCGTTGACTTGTTTGACCGTGTCGGAGTCAAAGGGGAGCATGTTGGCGGTCCGTGCCAGGACCTGGCGCCCCGCATCGATCAGGGAATTCCGGAAATCGTCATAGCCTTGAAGATTGGCAGCTTGAGCGACGATGGGATATTCGAAGATGCCGAGATCGACCCCGTGAACCAGAGTCAACTCCGACGGACGATAGAGATGGAGGACTTGTTGCACGGTGGCAAATGCCTGCTCGGACCAGTCGACGCCGACGACAATCTTCATGAAGTCCTCACGTTAAAGTTCAACATGGATGCGGTGCCCGCAGATGGCTTTCAACGCGCGCATGACATCATCGACAGAGAGTTCCGGCGCGCTCCGTCCCCGGTGTTCGCCGGCTGCCAACACGAGATCGTTCATCGACAGCATGCCTTGGAGCATGCCGTCCTCATCGACCACCGGAAGACGCCGGACCTTGCCCCGCTCCATGAGTTCGAGAGCCGCGCGGATGTCATCATCGGGACGGCAGGTGATGGCCTTTCCCGACGAGGTTTCCCAGGCCGTGATGGATGCCGGGGGCCTGGTTTTCGTGGCTGCCGCCATGCAGATGTCGCGATCTGTGAGCATGCCCATCACCCGGCCCTGCGCGTTGACGATCGGGACCACGCCGCAGTCGCTGTCCCACATCATCTTGGCTGCGGCCGCCAGGTTTGTATCCGGTCCGCAGCACTGCACCTCGCGAGTCATAATGTCTCCGACCTTCATGGCCGGATCTCCTTCACCCGGCGCGAGAGGCCGGTCTCCGGTGCGTCATCAACGAATCCAATTGACCCGGATAAAATCTTCGTCTCGATCGTAGTGAAAGTTCAAGTCGCCCCGATACGCATGGGTCAGCGCCTCGCCAATCCGGCGAGGGAGATGTGTATCCGTCGTCGAAATCACCAGCCCTTCGGGCCGGCGTTCGATTGCCATGATACGCGACAGCGGATGCTCTTTCATCTCTCTCGCTTCCGTGTTTCTGATGACACCCCGCACCTGTTCGTGCTGGGCCTCCTTGAAATTCCCCGTGATCGTCACGAGTCCCTTGGGATATTTATCATGCGTGCGATGGCAGGCCGGGCATGTCGTCGAATGGGCTCCTCGCGGCACGGAACCCCAGGTCCAACGTCCTTTGTGAAAGAGCGCGCCGCATCCGCTGCACACCGTCGGTTCCTTCAACTTGCCCCGTACCTTATACGTATCGTGCTGGTATTCTTGAACCAGGCGATCTCGTCGAGCCCCTCGTCTTGCCGTCGCTTTCGCTTTCGCTGCCATGAATATGTCCTTTCCTTTTCGGTTACCGCGAAGGCGAATGAATTCGTTCTCTCCACTCGCGAAGAGACTCGTCGGCCAGATTTAAGTACTCCAACACATCGCGATCCTCGACCTGTGTGAAATCCACATAGTGATTGCCCACGGCCCAGAATGGTTCTGGAGTCGCCAGCACGACCAATTCATCGACGAGACTTCTCGCCTTGGCGATGGTCTCTCTTGGCCCGACGGGAATGGCCGCCACGAGCTGCCCGGGCGCCTGCTGGCGAATGGCCTCCACCGAGGCGAAGAACGTCGCTCCCGTTGCGATCCCATCGTCCACGACGATGGCAATTCGGTCCTTCAGCACCAATGGATGCCGCCCTTGCCGGTAGAGTTGTTGGCGACGGTGTATTTCACGCCGC
>DATIFR010000085.1:0-23052 GCA_035455145.1 Nitrospira sp. | reverse complement strand
GAGCTGGCCTTTGTTCAAACCCTTGCGACGACGCCTCGGATCATCGAGGGGAGTGTTCTCTCCCCCCTGCCGACGAGGCCTACCCCTTTCACCGTGGAAGATCGGCGAGTGCATCTCGAACGTCTGGGCATGGTCACAATTCGTGAGGTCGCATGTCCAGGCAGTCTGGCGATCGTGCACGCGTGGGTGGCGGATCACTCTGAATCTCAAGGTCTCCGTCGGTATACCGCCTGCATTCAGCTCTATGCCGGGGCGTACCGAGTCCACCTCATTGACAGTCGCTTGGTCTCGAAAAGCAGCGACGGCCTTACTGGCCTGGCAGAAAACAGGCTGAAGTCCCTTCCGAGTCTCCTGCCTCATATTGGCCAAGCATTTGTTGCGCACATGAAAGTGGCAAGAGAAGTGACGAACTCCATTGCGACAGAATCATTTGCATCTGATTGGCAGACCGACGAGAAGGCGTCCATAGCCCCTTCTCCTTCAACCGGAAAGGGGGTTCCATCGGCTGTTTCACAATCCGAGACGTCTGGAGGAACCTCTGTCGCACGCCGGTCGGACCAGGACGTCGTAGCAACTTCCCCTTTGGTCTGTCTTGCTCCACGGTACCAGGCGGCTGCCGTCAGGACACAGCATGGAAGAGGGAAAGTCATCCAAGTCCTCGAGCAGGGCTCTCTGATGGCCGTGGACGAATCGGTCGATGCGGCCTATTTTCGTGTGATGACGACAGAGGGACTGGCTGGGTGGGTCAATCGCTCTGATGTCAGAAGATTGCCCTGTCCGATCGGATGATCCGGGGTGAGCCGGACCGCAATTCTTTCTCAATAAACAAGGAGGTATAAATCGATGAAGGTACGGACGCGAATGATCGTAGGTCTCATAGGGGCTCTCGCGCTTGTCGCCATCGGCCTGCCGGCACTGTGGCATCAGCCTGATGTATCTGGCCCGGGCGGGCTCCCTGAAGCGCTCGCGGGTGGAGACGTGATGAAGGAAGCGGCGCAGGAACATCTCGATGTCGCGAAACAGTATGACAAGGATGCGGAGAACCATGAAGCCCAAGCGAAGCATTATGAACAAAAAGCGGCTGCCATTACACCACTTATGGACACGAAAGGGTTCCGGCGCGAGGGGATGAAAATGGCGGCAGACTCGCACAGCACCATGGCGACCGAATTTCGCTTTCGTGCGAATGTCCATCGGCTCGAGGCGGAGCTGTTACTGGAGAAAGCGATGCATGCAGAGAAAGAGAAGTAAGGAAAGCGAACAGCACTGCTCGCGATAGGATTGGTAGCGGAACGCAAGAACGTGCGGCAGAGAGCAGATTTACCAGTCCGATGGGCTGATCGGCCAAACAGTCGAGATCAGCCCACCGTCCAGTGCGGATAACCGGCCTCCCCGAAAAATCTCTTATTGGGCCTGCTGCTTGCCCATCATGGTCTGGGCCTTCGCCTCATGCGACGCATAGAGCTGTTGCATCTCGTCTGCCGTCCGCCGGTGCTCCTGGGCCGCCGTCATGAGTGCACCCCGTCGGAACCCTTTGGGATCTTCAATCGCCCTGATCGAAGCAGCGGCCTGCTCATACTTGCCCGCTTCGGTTTTGGCTAGCTGGGCCTGTTCTTGATACAGCAGGGCCGCGGCGAGATGATCATCGGCAGTCGCATTTGATGAGACGCGACTTTCGAGTTGTGCCGGGAGGACCTGATCCGTTGCGAACGAGCAGCCGACATTTCCCATCGGCAGGAGCAAGAACATCGCTGAGAGCATCCACAGTGGCTTCCTTGTCAAATCCTGACTAATCCTCGTCATCGTGCACCTCCCTCACTCAATGATGGTTGAATGATTCTGTATTTGTTTGGCATCTGTTCTTTCTTCCTCTGTGTCATTATCCGATCAGATCGCGTCCTGCGGTATCGGGGAAAACATGAGAATGAGGGGGGAAATCCCCTGAGATCAGGGGGGAACGTTTCCCTAAGACATTGAAAAGTTGAAAGGAATCTTGGGGGTCCGGGAGGATTACGAATCAGGAGTTACGAGGCCCGTTCGTATGGCATACCGCACTAAACCTGCCACATCGTGAATGTTCAACCGGTTCATCAACTCGCTACGGTGAGTCTCCACGGTCTTGATGCTGAGGTTCAGTTTGGATGCGATCTCTTTGGTTGAGTGGCCTTCCGCAATGAGTTGGAGGACCTCGCGCTGGCGAGGTGTGAGCTCCTGGAGAGGATCTGCCTTCACGCCGCCACCCTGGAGATAGTCTTGCACCACCTGCTTTGACACGGCGGGAGTGAGGTAGGTTTCTCCGCGCACCACGGCCTGAAGCGCGAATTCCAGCTCGGCCGGCTCCGCACCCTTCAGAAGATAACCCACCGCTCCCGCCTGCAGGGACCGCCGGACATATTCTTCATTGGCATGCATTGAGAGGATGATGACCCGAGGCGCCGGAGTGAATTTCGCCAGTCTGGCCGCCGCCTCTAAGCCGTTGAGTCCCTCCATGCCGATATCCATGATCACGACATCAGGCTGGTGTTGCTCCGTGAGTTGGATGGCCTCGTAGCCGTTTCCTGCTTCCGCGACGACCTGGACCCCTGCAAGACTTTGCAAGAGGGCGCGAAGCCCCGCCCGTACAAGGCGGTGATCATCAGCGAGCAGAACGCGAATCGTACCCATATGATTAGGTCGAAACCTCGGCCCGAATAGGTTGTGAGAGGCGGGATACAGGAATACGAACCCGGACCTCGGTTCCCTGCCCCGGCTCTGACTCGATGGATATGGAACCGTTCATGCCCCGAATGCGTTCCTGCATTCCGATTAACCCCATACTCTGCCCGCTGGCTGCTTTGTCGAGCGCGTTCCGGACGTCGAACCCTACGCCGTTATCACGAACGACTAAGAGCAAATCGCCTTCATGCTGCCGTAAAGACACGCTCACGCTGGAGGCGTTCGAATGGCGCATGATGTTCGTAACCGCTTCTTGAAGTACGCGGAAGCAGGCGATCGCGACGGGTTGTGGCGGTGGAGGAAGAGACTCGTCCACCGTCACGTCGATGGTCCAGCCAGTCCGTTCTGCCTGCCGACTTAAATACCAGCGGACAGCCGGTGCAAGTCCGAGGTCGTCGAGCAGGGAAGGGCGCAAGTCGAGTGAGAGATCGCGGACATGTTGGAGTGTCTGATCGATGACAGCTGAACTGTCCATCAAAGGGATAGCAATCGCCGATGTGTCGGCAATGCGTTGCATGGTTTGGAGATTCATTTTCACAACCGTCAGCGCTTGGCCGATCTCATCGTGCAGATCATGCGCGATGCGACGACGTTCGTTTTCCTGAACCTCCATCAGTTGATGGGAGAGAGCTTTCAGGCGCTCATGGGCTTCGCGAAGGGCTAGTTCCGCACGCCGGCGAGTGAGATAGGAGCAGAGGCTATCGGCAAGCGAATGAATCAAGTCGCGTTCTTCAGCGAGAAACGGGCCTTCGGCCTCCGATGGCCGCTCCTCCCGATACATCACGTCGATCATCCCCTTGGCGCCGTCCGGTGTGACCCAGGTTGCGGTCTGTTTCCACGGCGATTCGACGAAGAAGGGCGTGGTGAAAACCATGCCGTCAAAGGTAATGCGGGCGACAGTAATCTCCGGGTATTGCCAGGCGGGAGGGAGCAACGCGACGATCTCACTCAGCGCCTCTTCGATCGGTTTGGCACTATCTTGTAAGAGACGCACGGTCCGGTGGAGCGCGGTCAACTCTTTGACTCGTTCGCCGAACAGATGACGAAGTCGTCTCTGTTCTTCGTGCTGCGAGACATCCCGATGGGCCGATATCGTACGCCACTTCTTCTGAAGATGTCCGAGAAGGGCCACACTCCCCCACAAGACAGCCAGTGCCAAGACGCTGGGACCCAACGTCAACCATGTTGGAGACGTCGAGGGGGAGGAGAATGCCCTGATTGAGATCAGAGCCGTTGCGATCACCGCAAAGAGGACTGGGGCCATCCGGTTCGGAAGAGAGAATGCCAGCATGAGAGGAAAGAGATAGAGCGCCCACCATGCCAACCCGGGCGGGGAAAGAAGATCGACGAGAAAGATTGTGCCGGCCATTCCAACCAGCATCACAAACGTGATTCGCTCCATCTTCTCCTTTTCCACAGAGAATATCCTGTAGAACCTCTTGTTTTGATTAGGGTATTGAATCAAGCCTACAGTCTGCATGAAATTGTCTCGCAAAGGCAACGCTGTCAATGCCACCGTTCGAGGTAAAAAAGAGGGATTGGGCATGCTGGTCGAGCGGAAAACAAGTTGACAGATTCTCTGTCTAGATGCTACAAGTCCCGAAAATTGGCAGGGAAACAAAGGCGTTTCCCGTCCGCCTGCATAACATCACGGCGTGGACAATGGCGTCCTCCGGCCCAAGGGGCTAGAGGACGTTTTTTTTTGACCACAGACGTGCGGACTGAATCGGGATCGTGCTGATGAATCGAGTCGCGGGAAACACTGGGCAGACGCCGCCCGCAGGCGCATCTCCGCTGACCCGCGATGTTCTCGCGTCGGCTGGCGGGAATCGGTGTGGCACAACAAGTCAGGTGGACGGGAAGAAACGAGATGTTGCGCACAAAGGCGTGCGTGGCGACGACGTCGTCGTGGTGAGTGAGGCAAGGCGTATGAAGAACGCAATCACCAGATCAGACGAGGGAGGACGTCACCATGTCACGACGCAGTCTCATCGGAATAGGGTTGTGTGCGCTGTTCTTGCTGATCGACGGCAACTCCGTATTCGCCCAAAGTCCCGCGCCGGCTCCGGCCTCGACGCCGACCGTGCAGGAGCGGCTGGATGCCTTAGAGAAGAAAGTGGATGCGCCGTCTCTCTGGAAAACCTTGGGCTTTAAGGCCTCGGGATTCGTGGACCTGGCCTACACCCAAAATTTCAACAACCCCAACAGCGACCTCAACCAAGGCCACATCTTCGACACGGACGCCAATTCCTTCATGCCGCACCTGGCGCAACTCATGTTGGAACGGCCGGCTGATGCGGGCGGAAGCGCAGTGGAGCGGGCGGGCTTTCGCGCGCGGCTGAACTTCGGCGCCGATGCTCGGGTGACAAGGGCACGAACCAATTATCAAACAGGAACCAGCAACGACGAGATCGATTTGCAAGAGGTCTATGCCGAGTACATCCTGCCGGTCGGCAACGGCCTCAAGGTCCAGTTCGGCAAGATCAACACGCTGATCGGCTATGAGGTGATCAACAGTTTCGAGAACGTCAACTTTTCCCGCTCCTTCATGTTCGGAACGGGCCAGGCCTTCACCACGACCGGTGTGCGATTCACCTATACGTTCAACCCCCTCGTGACGGCCTCATTCGGGGTGGTCAACGGCTGGGACAATATCGATGACAACAACCGGGGCAAGACGATCGAGTACCTGGTTGCGCTGACGCCGCATGAAAAATTCGGAGTCAGCTGGTACGGCTCCTATGGACCGGAGCAAGCGAACCGTCAATTCGGCGACGCAACCTCGGGAGGTGCGCCCGGGGACCCCTCTGCCAAACGTTTTGCCAATGGCTTGATCTTCACGCTGAAGCCCACTGAAAAGGACACGGTGGTGCTTGAGCCGTATTACGTGAATGAGTCGAACAACCCGGCGCGAGCGGCGAATCCCAATCTGAAGACCAACGCGCGGTGGAACGGCTTAGCCGGCTACCTGATCCACGATTTCGACGAGCAATGGAGCGCGCGGTTCCGCGGGGAAATTTTCGAGGATGCGGGAGGATCCCGTGTGTGCACCGGCACGTGGAACAACGCGGGCGGCACGAATACGTGCGCCGGGGCCACGAATACCACGGCCGCCATACCGGTGGCCCAAACGTTGTGGGAGATCACCCCCACGCTGCAGTTCAAGCCGGTCCCGTCGCTGATCACGCGGATCGAATTCCGGTACGACAAATCTGATAAGAATGTCTTTCTTTATGGCACCCGCCCGACCAACCATCAAGAAACCCTGTCGTTCGAAGTCATGTACCTGTTCTAAACAGGGAAGGAAAGGACGCGATTATGCCATCACATGTCAGCACTATGAGAAAAGTTCTGCCGGTTCTTGTCTGCATGGTCACGTTGACGGGGGCGACGGCTCTGTATGCGCAAGATGCAGGCGCGCCGGCTCCCGCAGCGCCTCCGGCTGCAGCATCGGAGGCGACGACTGCTCCAGCCGCCCCAGCATTGCCGAAGATTGACACCGGTGATACGGCCTGGCTGCTGGTATCGACCGCGTTGGTGCTTGCCATGACGGCGCCGGGTTTAGCGCTGTTCTACGGCGGGATGGTGCGTTCGAAAAATTCCCTCGGCACGATCATGCAGAGCTTTATTATTCTCTGCTTGATCAGCATCCAGTGGGTGCTGTGGGGATACTCTCTCGCCTTCGGGCCGGACAAGGGACATATCATCGGAGGCTTGGAATGGCTGGGCCTCAACGGGGTGGGCTTGGAGCCCAACGCCGACTATGGGGCGACGGTTCCGCATCAGGCTTTCATGATTTTTCAGATGATGTTTGCCGTGATCACTCCGGCCCTCATCACAGGCGCTTTTGCGGAACGGATGAAGTTCAGCAGCTTTCTCGTGTTCACCTTGCTGTGGGCGACCTTCATCTATGATCCGCTGGCACATTGGGTGTGGGCGGTCGGGGGATGGGTCAGAAACCTCGGGGCGCTGGACTTTGCCGGCGGGACGGTCGTTCATATCAGTTCCGGTATCTCCGCGTTGGCCTGCGCCATCGTGTTGAGACAGCGTTTGGGATACGGCAGGGAGCATATGTCTCCACACAATTTGCCCATGACCGTCTTAGGAGCGTCGCTGCTCTGGTTCGGGTGGTTCGGGTTCAATGCCGGCAGTGCAGTCGCTTCCGGCGCGCTGGCGACCAGCGCGTTTGTGGTGACGAATACGGCGACCGCCTCGGCGGCGTTGGCATGGATGATTGCGGAGTGGATGTATCGTGGCAAACCGACAGTACTTGGCGCGGCGAGCGGAGCGGTGGCAGGCTTGGTGGCCATTACCCCGGCCTCAGGGTTTGTCGGTCCGATGTCGTCGATTGTGATCGGTCTTGGAGCGGGAGTCTTCTGCTATCTCGCGGTACTGTGGAAGTCCAAGTTCGGTTACGATGACGCCCTTGATGTGGTCGGGATTCACGGAGTCGGAGGCATCTGGGGTGCGCTGGCGACGGGGCTTTTCGCATCGAAGGCGATTAATGCGGCCGGTGCAGACGGATTGTTCTATGGCAATCCTGCGCAATTTGGCATTCAAGCCATGGCGGTGCTGATCTCGGTCGTGTTTGCGTTCACGGGAACGTTCATCATTCTGAAGTTAGTCGATGGAGTAATGGGTCTGCGGGTGAGTGAGGAAGAGGAGCGTATGGGCCTGGATCTCAGTCAACATGACGAACGGGCCTATTCTTAGAGGATGGCGTGTTCAAACAAGAGGAGGGACATGGTGATTGACCTGAAACGAAACTGCAAGCGGAACAGCAAGCGCCAAGGGACGCCCGGCGGTATGTGCCTGACCATCGTGGCCGTCATGCTGGGAACTCTAGCTCTGTTCATCGGGTCAGTCGCAATGGCACAGGACGCCATGGCTCAAGCGGGAGCCAGCGTCGCAACCCCTCTCCTCAAAGTCGATACAGGGGATACCGCCTGGGTGCTCATGTCTACCGCGTTGGTCCTGGCCATGACGATGCCGGGATTGGCGCTGTTCTATGGCGGACTGGTTCGAAGCAAGAACGTGTTAGGCACGATCATGCACAGTGCGATCATTCTCTGCATGGTCAGTCTGATCTGGATTCTGTTTGGTTACAGCCTGGCCTTCGGTCCCGATAAGGGAGGAATCATCGGGGGTTTGGAGTGGATCGGCCTGAACGGGGTCGGAAGCGAGCCGCATCCGACTTACGGACCGACTATTCCTCATCAGGTGTTTATGTTGTTCCAACTCATGTTTGCAGCCATTACGCCGGCACTGATCACCGGTGCCTTTGCGGAACGGATGCGCTTTTCCGCGCTCCTGCTGTTCGCGGCTCTCTGGTCCGTGGTGATTTACACGCCGGTGGCCCACTGGATCTGGGGTGGCGGATGGTTGGGGAAAATGGGCGCGTTGGATTTCGCAGGCGGTGCGGTCGTGCATATCAGTTCCGGAGTCAGTGCCCTGATTTGTGCGCTGGTCATGGGACAGCGAAAGGGGTACGGAACGGAGTATATGGCGCCCCACAATCTCCCGTTCACGTTGTTGGGAACAGGGCTGCTGTGGTTCGGCTGGTTTGGATTCAACGCAGGCAGCGCGTTAGGAGCGAATGGAGTAGCCGGGAGCGCATTCCTGGCTACTCATACGGCCGCGGCGACTGCCGCCTTGGCATGGATGTGGATGGAGTGGATGCATCGCGGCAAACCGACGGTACTAGGGGTGGCGAGCGGAGCCGTCGCCGGCCTGGCGACAGTGACCCCTGGCGCCGGGTTCGTTGGTCCCTTCTCAGCGATCGTAATTGGCGGATTTGCTGGGATTCTGTGCTACTTCGCCGTTGTTTGGAAGGGGAGGATGGGCTATGATGACTCCCTCGATGTCGTGGGCATCCACGGTGTGGGCGGCATCTTCGGCATCCTGGCGACGGGGTTGTTCGCCTCCAAGGCGATCAATACTGCGGGAGCCGATGGGCTGTTCTTCGGCAATACAGCGCAGTTCGGGATTCAGGCCATCATGGTCGCTGCCGTAGCGATCTTTTCTGCGGTTGGCACGTGGATCATTCTGCGGCTTGTTGATGCGATGGTCGGTCTCCGGGTGTCACCTGAGGATGAGGCAACCGGGTTGGACCTCAGCCAGCACAATGAGCGTGCATATTCGTAAATGGACATAAGGCAAACGACCGATCGATGATGCCGGCGATCCGAGCGACGACGCGAGATCGACGACCTCGGGCAAGCCAGGCAAGGAGGAGAAGCACATGAAACTGATCGAAGCCATCGTCAAGCCGTTCAAATTGGATGAAGTCAAAGATGCGTTGTTGGAAATGGGAGTGCAGGGAATGACCGTGTCCGAAGTCAAAGGGTTCGGTCGTCAGAAGGGTCATAAGGAAACCTATCGGGGACAGGAATACACCATAGAATTTGTGCCGAAAGTGAAAATCGAGGTGGCCGTGACGGACGCCCAGGTGCCGCGCGTCATTGAGACGATCACTCGAGCAGCCAAAACCGGCAGCATCGGAGACGGCAAGATTTTCGTGCGTGACTTGAGCGCGGCTGTCCGCATCAGGACCGGTGAAACCGGAGACACCGCATTGTGACGATCACGTCCGGACAACAGGGGGCCGGCCTCTTTACGCATGAAGGCGATGCCGAGAGCCTCGGCCTCTTTCTGGCGGAGCAGCGTCGCGTCATCGGCGAACGGGTTATGGGCGGCGCGTCGGGTGGGGAGACCCTCGCCGCCATGACCGATTTGGTCGACGGGCTTATCGTCGGGCGCTATCGCGAGGCGGTGCGGCACGGCGGTGAGGCCTTAGCCAACGCCGGTCTCCGGCAGTGTTGCGTCATGGCATTGGGCGGATATGGGCGGAGGGAACTGGCGCCCCATTCGGACATCGACCTCATGTTTTTGTTCCGCCCCGGAGCGGAGGAGGCTGCGAAGTCGTTTGTCCGCGCCGTGCTGCATCCGCTCTGGGACTGCGGGTTCCAGGTCGGGCACAGCGTCCGGACCATCGCCGACAGTATCGAACTGGCCATGGCGGATGTGACGGTCAGAACCTCGATGATGGAGTCGCGTTTTTTGGCGGGCAGTCCGGAACTGTTCGAGAAATTCCACAGCCGGTATATGCGGAGTGTTGTCGTCAAAGGGACGGACAAATTTCTTGACTATAAGCTGGAAGAGCGCCGGCGTGAATACGAGAAGTTCGGCGAGACGGTGTATCTGCTGGAGCCGAACGTCAAGAAAAGCAAGGGCGGGCTTCGGGATCTGCACCTGCTCCAGTGGGCCGGCATGGCCCGCTATCGGGCGCCGACGATTCGCGAACTTTCCGATCGGGGTGTGCTGTCGCGAGCCGACTCGCTGGCGCTGACCGAGGCACGGGAATTCTTGTGGCGGGTGCGGGCGCTGCTCCACGTGCACGCCGGCACGGCTCAGGAGATTCTCTCGTTCGATGAACAGGTGTGGCTGGCCCAACATTTCGGTTTTCAGGATCAGCCCCATCTGCTGGCGGTCGAGCAATTCATGCAGCAGTACTATCGGCACACGATGGGGTTGCATGAGCGCTGCATGCGATTTATCGATCGCTGCAAGAGCGTGCCGTTCTGGCAGCGCATGGCAAAATTTCTCCCGAAGCCTCGAGTCGATGAATACTTTGTCGTGCAGGGCACGGCATTGACTGTGGCGGAAGAAGCGCGCGCGAAGGTGCTGGAAAGTCCGGCCCTGCTCCTGCGCCTGTTTGATCTGGCGCGTTCCCGACAACTCACCATTGCGCCGGCCTTGCTGGAAGACATTCACCGGCATGTCGAGTCGGTGTCGGCCGAGGCCTATCGCACGCCGGAGGTCAGCCGGATCTTTTTGAAGATCATGGCAGGCCCGGGCACGACTGCGACGCTCGAGGCTATGCACCGCGCCTTTCTGCTCGAAAAAATGGTTCCTGCGATGCAAACCGTCCGCGGGCTGATGCAATTCAATCAGTATCACAAGTACACGGTCGATGAGCACAGCCTGCTCGCCGTCGGCCGGGCCGAAGCCCTGGCGAACGAGCCGACTGCGTTGGGGGAGGTCTATCGCAGCATCAAACGCAAAGACATCCTTCACCTGTCCGTGCTCATGCACGATTTGGGGAAAGGGCAGGAAGAGGACCACAGCGATGTCGGCAAGCGAATGGCGGAGGAGGTCGCAGTTCGCCTCGGATTGGACGAGCAAGATACGAGGACGCTGTCTTTTCTCGTCCATAAGCATCTCCTAATGGCTCACACGGCGTTCCGGCGAGATCCGAACGACGTCAAGGTGGTATTGCCGTTTGCCCGTGAAATCGGCACGCCCGAAGTCTTGAAGAAGCTGCTGGCACTAACCGCGGCGGATATTGCCGCCGTCGGCCCCGGTGTGCTCACCAAATGGAAAGAATCGTTGCTGGTTGAGTTGTACGTCAGGACGATGCCGGAGGTATCGGGCGAGCGAGAGACCCAGATTGCGCCTGAACGGCTGAACCAAGTAGCGGAGGAGGTCATCCGCCATCCCTGTCTGGCCGGGCAGAGCGGGGTCAATCGAGCCTGGATCGAAGCGCAGCTGAAGCAGTTTCCGGAGCGGTACCTCTACGGAACGCCGCCGGCCCGAATTGCGGCGCATGTGGCCGCGGTCAGCCGGCTCCACGTGGGCGACGTGCTCGTCGATTCGGACTTCAACAAGGAACTGTCCGTCTGTGAGTATACCGTCGTCACGCACAATGAGTTGACGCCGGGGATCTTCTCGAAAATTGCCGGAGTGATGGCGGCCAGCGGGTTGCAGATTCTCGACGCCCAGATTCTCACGAGGGCCGATGGCATCGTCGTGGATACCTTCCAGGTGACGGATCCTGATTACCAAGGGGAGCCGCCGGCCGATCGCCGCCATACCGTCGGCGATCGGATCGCATCGGTCTTGAAAGGCTGGGAGCATGTCGACGACCTGCTCAGACGCGGAGCGCGGTTGAAGCTGACGCGCCCCATGCCGAAGGCCCGCGAAGCGACAGAGGTCCGGATCGACAATGAAACGTCCGATGGCTTCACGATCATCGACGTGTTTGCCGACGACCGTCAGGGCTTGTTGTATGTCATCACGAACGCGATCTTTCAGCTCGGATTGTCGATTCATGCCGCACGCATCTCCACCAGGCTGGACCAGGTGGCCGACGTGTTCTATGTCACGGATCTGCACGGGAAGAAGCTGGACGATCATGGGCAGGTGGAGCGATTGCGGACGGGAATCGAAAAGGCCATCGAGAATTTTCTCGAGGCAAAAGCAGCCTAGTCACGGCTGCGCAGGTAGTCTCACTAGGGTAGTTCTGAAAGGAGGAGGGGGATGAATGCTCGCGAGGTATTAGAGTTTGCGAAGAAGAACAAGGTGCAGGTCGTAGACCTGAAATTCGTTGATCTGATAGGGACGTGGCAGCATTTTACGATCCCAACCAACGAATTGACGGAAGATCTGTTCAAGGACGGCTCCGGCATGGACGGTTCGTCCATTCGCGGCTGGAAGGCGATCAACAACAGCGACATGTTGGTCGTGCCAGATCCGAGCACGGCCTGTCTGGACCCGTTCACTGCCGTGCCGACGCTGAGCCTGATCGGCAACGTGGTGGATCCGATCTCCCGTGAAACCTACGACCGTGATCCGCGCTATATCGCCCAGAAGGCCGAAAAGCACCTCCAGAGCACCAAGATCGGTGACATCTCCTACTGGGGGCCGGAAGCGGAATTTTTTATTTTTGACCATGCCCGCTACGATCAAACGAGCCACAGCGGCTTCTACTACATCGATTCGGATGAAGGCACGTGGAACATGGGGCAGGAAGGCGTCAATCTGGGCGGCAAGATCCGCCACAAGGAAGGCTACTTCCCCGTTCCGCCGACCGATACGCAACAGGATATTCGTACCGAGATGATTCTGGAGATGGAAAAGGTCGGCATTCCAATCGAAAAGCATCACCATGAAGTGGCCACGGCCGGTCAGGCCGAAATCGATATCCGGTTTGATTCGCTGGTTCGAACCGCCGACAAGATGTTGATGTACAAATACATCGTCAAAAACGTCGCGCGCCGCCACGGCAAGACTGTGACCTTCATGCCGAAGCCGATTTTCGGGGACAACGGCAGCGGCATGCATACCCACCAGAGCATCTGGAAGGACGGGAAGCCGTTGTTTGCCGGAAAGGAATACGCGGGTGTTTCACAGATGTGCCTGCACTACATCGGCGGGATTCTCAAGCATGCGCCGGCGTTGGCGGCGTTTACGAACCCGACGACGAACTCGTACAAGCGGTTGACGCCGGGATTTGAAGCCCCGGTGCTCTTGGCCTATTCCAGCCGGAACCGATCGGCCGGTATCCGCATTCCCATGTACTCGCCAAGTCCGAAAGCCAAGCGGATTGAGGTGCGTTTCCCCGACCCGGGCGCCAACCCCTACCTGGCGTTTTCCGCTATGCTGATGGCCGGCTTGGATGGAATCGAGAACAAGATTAATCCGGGCGAGCCGGCGGAAAAGGACCTCTACGATCTTGAGGCCAAGGAAGCAGCCAAAATCCGGACAATGCCCGGCAGCCTCGATGAATCCCTCAGAAACCTCGAGAAGGACTACCAGTTCCTGCTCAAGGGCGGGGTGTTCTCCGAGGATCTGATCGAAGCCTGGATTGGCTATAAGCGGAGCAAGGAAATCGATCCGATGCGACTTCGGCCGCATCCGTACGAATTCTTCCTGTACTACGACGTGTAGGCGTACGGCGCCTATTCGAAAGTATAGGTTGACGGTTCAGGGGGATTCTTGGTATAAATCGTCCCTGTGAGCTGAATCGAAGCAATGGCGCTTCGATCTGGGCTCAGGAAATACGTACACGGACAAAGGCGTCCGTCATTCTGAAAAGAGTGGCGGGCGCCTTTTTAGTTGATGCGAAATGCGAGACGGTGTCGTCTCGCACAAGTGGGGCTGAGACTCCACGTCAGGACGAAGGCGTCCTTGTTCCCGGTCGGGAATGAGGGCGCCTGTTTGTTTTTTGGGGATCGCTGGAGTAGGAGGTCAGAATGCCATGCCTGCGATGAACCAAAGGAGCGACAACATGACAGATGACAGAGCGAGCAGGACAGAGACCGTGATTCCGCCGGATCAATCAGACGAGGGCTATTACAAGGCCAGTGTTGAGCGGGCGGTTGCAGCGGCCGTACTCAATGCGGCCGATCCAGGCCGGCGCCGGTTTCTCGCGCTCCTGGGGACGGCGACCTTGACGGCGTTGATCGCCGATGTGTTCCCGCTTGGCCGGCTCATCTCCTTTGCGGCGGAATCCGGAGGAAAACCGGAGAAGAAGGATTTGAGCATCGGCTTCATCCCCATCACCTGCGCCACTCCGATCATCATGGCGGAGCCATTGGGGTTCTATAAGAAGTATGGCCTGAACGCGTCAGTCAAACGCGCGGCCGGCTGGGCGATGATCCGGGATTGGGCGATCAACGGCGAAGTCGATGCGGCGCACATGCTGACGCCGATGCCGTTGGCGATTTCCCTGGGTGCCGGGTCGGTTCCCAAGCCCTTCTACATGCCGGCCGTCGAGAACATCAATGGGCAGGCGATCACGCTGCACATCAAGCACAAGGACGTCAAATCGGCGGCCGACATGAAAGGATTTCGCTTTTGCGTGCCCTTCGACTACTCGATGCACAACTATCTCCTTCGCTACTACTTAGCCGAAGGAGGGGTGCACCCCGATAAGGATGTCCAGATTCGCGTGGTGCCGCCGCCCGAGATGGTCGCCAACCTGAAAGCCGGCAACGTGGATGGATACCTGGCGCCGGACCCGTTCAATCAACGGGCGATTTACGAGAATGTGGGGTTCATCTTCAAGTTGTCGAAGGAAATTTGGGATCGGCATCCCTGCTGCGCCTTCACGGTGTCGGAAGAGTTTGCGACCAAGTATCCGAACACCTTTAACGCGCTGTTTCGAGCCATCGTGGACGCGACGCACTATGCCTCCGATGCAGCGCATCGCAAGGAAATCGCGGCGGCGATCGCTCCGACGAATTATCTGAACCAGCCGGTCACGGTGCTCGAACAGGTTTTGACGGGCACCTATGCAGATGGACTGGGAAACATTCGGAAAGATCCCAGTCGCATCGATTTCGATCCCTATCCGTGGCATTCCATGGCGATCTGGATTCTGACGCAAATGAAGCGCTGGGGGCATTTGAAGGGCGACGTGAACTATAAGTCCGTTGCCGAGCAGGTCTATCGGGCGGCGGATTGCGACCGTATCGAAAAGGAATTAGGGTATCCGGCTCATCAGGCGACCACGATGAAACACGTCATCATGGGGAAGGAATTCGATCCATCCAAGCCTGAAGCCTATGTGAAGGGGTTTGCCATCCACAGCATGGCGTGATGGGCAGTCAACGGAAAAGGAGCGTGACATGCCGGCGGAGTTGTTGAGAGCGAAGAATCTGCCCGTAGAAGTGGATGCAAGCAACCCTCGAGTGACATCGAGGAAGACAAAGGGGAGCACGATGGCCCGTCAAGCGACAGGCAGTCCATGGATGATCACGGTGTTTCTGGTGGTGATCTTTCTGCTCGGGTGGCATATCGCGACCCTGCGGGAGGCGTTCGATGCGAAGGGGTTGACCGAAGAGCAACTCCAGATGATGGAGTTCAACGGCGACATTGTCCATTTGCCGGACGGGACATACAAGTGGAACCCAGAGAAGGAAAAAGTGAAAGGGATTCCCGGCCCCCTCGCGGTCATGGAAAAGGCACGGGAGGAACTGAGCGAAGCATTTGTCAAGAAAGGCACCAACGATCACGGAATCGCCTATCTCGTCATGTATACCGTGCAACGATTCGGGGCAGGGTTTCTTGCTGCGTCACTGGTCGCGGTCGTGCTGGGCGTCTTCTTGGGTCTCAATAAGGTCCTCTTTAAGGCGGTGAACCCGTTCATCCAGATTTTGAAACCGATCTCGCCGTTAGCGTGGATGCCGCTGCTCCTGTACACGGTCAGAGACCCGAAATGGACGGCCATCCTCGTGGTCTTCATGGCGTCTCTGTGGCCGACTCTTGCGACAACGGCCTTTGGCGTGAACGGCATTCGGAAAGACTATCTGCACGTCGCAGCGATTTTACAGCTGTCCTGGTTCAAGCGGCTGTTTACGGTCATCCTTCCGGGGGCGGCGCCGACGATCGTCAACGGACTGCGTATATCGTTCGGCAGCGCGCTGGTGGCGGTTGTGCCGGCTGAAATGCTGTTGGGAGAGTTGGGAGTCGGGTATTTGAGCTGGATCGAGTGGAATAACCTGGATATTTCCGGCGTGATCTTTGCCATTCTCGTCGTGGGATGTGTCGGCGTCATCTTGGATGCGGGATTCAACAAGCTGGCCGGACTTGTCACGTACCAGGAGTGAGCAAAGAAGCCATCAGCCGTCAGCTATCAGCATGGGCACAACCATTTTCCTACTCTGAAGCTGAAAGCTGATTGCTGAGGGCTGAAAGCTATATCCAAGGAGTAACCTATGCCCTATCTTCAAATCGACCATGTCAGCAAGTCCTTTCCGAGTCACACGGGGGAGGGAGCTGTGTGCATCTTCGAAGATGTCACGATCAAGATCGATCAAGGCGAGTTTGTCACGGTCATCGGGCACTCGGGCTGCGGCAAGAGCACGCTGCTGAACATCATCGCCGGGTTGGAGACAGCCTCCGAGGGAGGCGTCATTTTGGAGGGGAAAGAGGTGGTGGGGCCGGGACTCGATCGGATGGTGGTGTTCCAGAACTTCTCGTTGATGCCGTGGATGACCGTGTTCGAGAACATTGCCCTAGCAGTCCGATCGGCCTATCCGAACTGGAGTCACGCCCAGGTGGCTGCCCATGTGAACAAGTACATCGCGTTGGTCGGACTCAAGGGCGCGGAGACAAAACGGCCGACAGCCTTGTCCGGGGGGATGAAGCAACGGGTCGGGCTGGCGCGCGCCTTTTCGATCGAGCCGAAAGTCCTGTTGCTGGACGAGCCCTTCGCGCAGATCGATGCGCTGACAAGGGGTGTCATTCAGGAGGAGCTCATCCAAATGTGGAATAGCTCGAGGAACACCGTGTTCATGGTAACCCACGACGTCGATGAAGCCATTCTGTTGTCTGACCGGATTTTGTTGATGACGAATGGTCCCTCGGCACGTGTCGGCGAAATCGTCGATGTCACGATTCCCCGGCCACGCTCGCGCGAATCCATCATCGAGCATCCGCACTACTACAAGATTCGCAACCACGTCATTCATTTCCTGGTGCGTCACGCCTCGCATGTCGCCCGTGGAGAAGGGGAGTCCGGTGCCGATGGAGGCGGAGACGCGCCGCTCGTGGTGAACTTTTCGTGAGCGATTGACCTTTGGAAGAGAAGTAAGAATAAGACAGGAAACAACCAAGAAGGAGGCCAGTGATGGAGAAGGAAGAAGTGCGGAAGGCGATCAAGGCAAAGCGGCTGGCTAAGAAAGTCACGATTGCCGAGGTGGCAAAGGCGGTGGGGAGAAACCCGACATTCGTAGCGGCGGTGCTGCAAGGGACCCACAAACTGCCGGCTGAAGAAGCGAAGAAGGTCGGCGAGCTCCTAGGCCTCGATGCAGAGCTCACGGCCTCCTTGAGCAAATTTCCGGTTCGCACGGATTTCCCGAATACGACGGATCCGTTCAAGTATCGATTGATGGAAATCATCGGCGTCTATGGAGACTCGATGCGGGAGCAGGCGAACGAGATGTTCGGAGACGGGATCATGAGCGCGATCGACTTTACGTTAGACATGGAAAAGGTGACAGGCAGCCAGGGCGAGGCCCGCTGCAAAATTACACTGAACGGGAAGTGGCTCGAGTATAAGACCTTCTAGGTTCAGTCGAAGAGCATGTTGTCGAGTGCGGGAACAAAGGCGTTTCCGCAGCAAGATAAATAGAGAGTGATGCAAAGCGGACAATGGCGTCCGTCATTCTGAAAGAGTGGCGGACGCTATTTTGTTTTGCGCCTAAGCAGCAGGGTCGAGTCAGGCATTTCAGGAAGGGGAGGGACCAGGCAATACCCATAAAAGGAGCCGCTTATCTGTCGGGGTGTAATAGGTCGTGGCGACAACCGAACACAGAACGATGGTCGAGCAAAATCAACAGAAAGGAGCGTTCTGATGACTCAAATGCTGGTGGCGTCGAGCTTGCTGGTTGGAATCGTCGGGCTCCTCTGGGTGGTGGTCCTGGCCATCCGTCAAGACAATCGTTGTGAGCACAACAAGAAGGTCCGTACCTTCTGATTGCTTCTGCCTGGCATTGGATGTCCTGAACGTCGCTCCTCAGCGAGACAGCATCATTGTCTAAGAAGGGGAGTTGTCGCCGGGTGGTCGGACTCGTTGCGGGATTGGTGCTCAAGGTCAGAGAATGTGGCAGGGTATTGTGTCGGTTTGGGGAACAACGGCGTTCCCGCTGCGTACTAAGAGAGAACGAAGCAGTACGGACAACGGCGTCCGTCTTCTTAATTGGGAGACGGACGCCGCTTTGTTTTTGGAACCTGGTGACGATGAAGGAGGGGGTGATGTACACAACAGATCACGAGCGGGTTGCATTGTCGGCCGAGAAAAAATATCGGTTCTTGGAAGTCTCGCTGCCACGCTATCTTGTGCTCTCGGCTCTGGCTGGCGTCTATGTGGGATTCGGCATCGCGTTGATTGTCAGCATCGGCGGGCCGCTGGCCACGGCCGGATCGCCGATCGTGAAGCTGGTGATGGGCGTATCGTTCGGGATCGCCCTCACTCTGGTGATCTTTGCCGGGTCGGAATTATTCACCGGCAATAATATGACCGGTGTCATCGGCGGGCTGTCGCGCAGTCTCACCTGGGCCCAAGTTGCGCAGCTCAATGTATGGTCGTGGGTCGGCAATCTCGTCGGCTCGCTGGCGCTGGCCTGGCTGGTCGTCGAATCGGGCGTCCTGTCGAAGGGGCCGCAGGCGGAGCTGGTCGGAAACGTGGCGGCGATGAAAATGTCCCTGCCGGCGTGGGAGCTGTTTCTCCGGGGTCTTCTGTGCAACTGGCTCGTCTGCCTTGCGGTCTGGACCTCCGGGCGGACGACGAACGATGCGGCCAAGATCATGCTGATCTTCTGGTGCCTCTTTGCTTTCATTGGCACCGGATTTGAGCACAGTGTCGCGAATCAGTCGCTCCTCGGCATGGCGCTGTTTCTGCCCCACGGGCACGCCGTCACCTGGGCAGGCTACTGGTACAACCAGTTCTATGTCGTACTGGGAAACATCGTCGGCGGCGGGCTGTTCGTCGGAGGTCTGTACTGGCTGGCAAGTCCGTATACCGTCAACCGGAAGGAGGTAAGGGAACTGCCGCGTCCCATTCCGGCGCGGGAGGCCTGCTAATCCCCGGTGACGAATAGGAAGGAGGGAACCATGGCGACCACCTTTGATCGTGTACTGACGTCGAACGAGGATCGTGTGATTCAACGGCTGCGCGAGTGTGGTGCGAGTTCGTTTGAGGACCTGACTCGTTTGCCGGGCCTTGACTGGGCCACGGTTTTTTCAATCGTCGACCGTCTGAATCGTGCCGGCTTCGTGGTGCTTGAAAGACACGGGGCCGATTATCGTGTGTCATTGGAGAAAGGAACATGAACAAGATCGAGGTCATCAAGGCGGAGCGTGATGGGTTGGCGGTGGAAGACATGATCGCCCAGTATGCCAAAAGCGGCTGGGAATCCATTTCCGAAGCCGATGTCCAGCGCCTCAAATGGTATGGCCTCTTTCTGCGGAATCCCACACCGGGCTTCTTCATGATCCGTGTCCGGATACCGGGCGGCAAGACCGGTTCATATCAGCTGCGGGCTCTGGCCGACATCGCCGGGACGTATGGCAACGGCGTCCTGGACCTCACGACGCGGCAACAAATACAACTCCGGCAGATCCGGATCGAAGACGTCCCGGTTGTATTTGCCAGGATGGATGAGGTGGGGCTGACTTCTCTTCAAACCGGCATGGACAACGTGCGGGGCGTCATGAGCTGCCCGGTCGCGGGCATGAACCCGGATGAAGTCTCGGATGCGACGCAGATCGTCCGGGCGATCACCGAGGAGATTCTCGGCAACCGCGACTATTCCAATTTGCCGAGGAAGTTCAACGTTGCGGTCACTGGTTGTCCGGACAATTGTATTCACATGGAAACCCAGGATCTGGCCCTCGTGCCGGCTTATCTCGATGATGCTCACGGCAAGCGCCTCGGGTACAACGTGCTAGCCGGAGGCAAACTTGGTTCCGGCGGGTATCGGATTGCCACGCCGCTCGACATCTTTGTCACCGAGGACGAGGCCTTGGACGTGTCCCGTGCCATCATTCAAATCTTTCGGGATCATGGAAGTCGCGAGAACCGCACTCAAGCGCGTTTGGCCTTCCTGCTGGATGAGTGGGGCGAAAGCCGCTTCCGGCAGGAAATCGAAATGCGAGTCGGGAAGACGTTGTCGACCGCCGGTGTCGACGCGCGAAAGCCGACTGAGAAGAGCCATGTCGGCATCTATCGCCAAAAACAGCCAGGCATGAACTATGTAGGGCTCAAAGTCCTGGTGGGCCGTATTCAACATGGCGATCTGATCAAGGTTGCCGCGTTGGCAGAAAAGTACGGGACGGGGGAGATTCGGATTTCCCCGGCGCAGGCCCTGATCATTCCCAACGTGTCCGATCGAAAGATCGGCGACCTCGACCGGGAGCCGTTGGTGAAGCACTTCGCCTACAACCCCTCGCCGGTGTACAAGGGGTTGGTGAGTTGCGTGGGGAGCGACTACTGCAATATGGCGGTGATCGAAACCAAGGGACGGGCGGTGGAGACCGCCAAGGCCTTAGAGACGCGCCTTGGCAGCTCGCTCAAGCCGATTACCATGCATTGGTCCGGTTGTCCCGCCGCCTGCGGCAATCATTTGGTCGCCGATGTCGGGCTGTTGGGGAAGAAGGCGAAGATCGATGGCAAGGTGGTCGATGCCGTGGACATCTTTGTCGGCGGGCGTTCGGGGCCCGATCCCAAGCTGGCGATCAAAATCATGGAAGATGTGCCTTGTGACAAACTGCCGATGGTGCTCGAAGGTCTGGTTCCCTACCACACGCGAGAGAAGATGCATCGCGTTCGGGGCGGGGGATCCAAGAAGGTTCCGGCGGGAAAGGAGCCTGTGATTTCGACCGCCGCATAACAGTGACACCTCTTGAGCGTGCGACATGTGTTGCGTTATTCTCGTGCCTCAACTCAGGAGGGACCAGATGCCGAAACGAGTTCGCACAGGTTTGACACGGGCAGACATTCTCGATCGTTATATCGAACGATTCAAACAGCAATTGATTAAATTTCGGCCGTTCCTCTCGCGCAAGCGGGGGAACTCGTCATTGGAGGATTTCGACGAAGCGGCGGAGGAGTTGATCAGTCAGGTGTTCGGCGCCGCGTCCGACGAAGCGGAAGCCTATCTCTACGCGAAGACCGGCGAGTCGGCTTCGATCCCGGAGGAAGCGCAGGAGAGCGGCACGCACAACATCGAACGCGAAAGCCTTCATCAGCGACGGCAGGTCCTGGAAAACTGTTACTCCGATCTGCAACTGCGGAACCGGTTGCAGGCCGCCAGGCGGGGAGGACGAGACGGGCAGAAGATGGTTCGGGCTTCAGTAGAGGACTACATGTCCCATGACGTGCGCAGCATTCACCGTGCTGCGACAATCAAAGAAGCCGGACAGCTGCTGCAGAAGTACAGGGTCGGCTCCCTGATCGTGGACGACGGCTCCCGCTACATCGGGATCGTGACCGATTCCGACCTCAGCCGCAAGGCCGTGGCCAAAGGCCTCGATCCCAATACCACCACCGTGACGACCTGCATGAGCAAGCCGGTGGTCAGTATCGAAGAAAGCGAGTCCCTCGCCGACGCGGTTGCCGTCATGAAAGAATCCGGGATTCGCCACCTGGCCGTGACTGCCGACCGCACGATCATCGGCGTCCTGTCGATCTCAGACGTGCTGCGGGCCTACGAAGACATGGGAGGACCGCGCTAGAAGCTACCAATGCTCTTGTTGCCGCGCGGGTCTTGCCGCGCGGCAACAATGGGCTGGTTATCAGCTCATCATGCAGTGCAATCAGAGAAGACTCCACCTCCCGTTTGTGTCCGGTCGTTACATCTCTTTGGAATGTTGCCTATCCCCTTTTCCCCTTCTTCTCTGTTGATCCCTAAACGGATTTAGTCACAGTCGACACTTCAGCTGAATAACTGCTTTCGAGGCCGTCGTTATATGCACCGACGGCAAAGAAATAGGTTGTGTTCGACGCAAGGCCGCTCACAATCACCGTTGGTGATAATTTATTGGACAGGGAAGCGAGATTGCAGAAGGCACTCTGCGCGTACGTGCAGGATCCCGCCAAACGCGGCGATTGCATTCCGAAATGCACGTAGTATCCCGTCACACTGGGATCCTGGACAGGATCCCAAGCCAGCGAGACAGCAACAGTCGAGGTGGGCCTTTGCCCCCCTGTTCGAGGGATAGACGCAAGACAGACGATATAAATAGACTTTCGCAAGATCGTTCGGAGCGTGCTCACAGCGGGGTTACGTTTCAACAGGAGGGTCTTCCCTACCTTGTATAGCAAGTCATCCATGGGCCACAGGGGCATTTCACGCTTATGCGGAGCCGGACTTGTCGCGGCATTCACTGCCGTGGCCATGGCATGTAGCAATGATGGGAACGGTGGCAGCGGAGCCAATCTTAATCAGATCCCTGCGTTTAATAGTACCGTGTTGATCATCGCGCCAGCGGGTGATGGAACCGGAGATGTGTATGTGGGAGGCGACTTCACCAGCTACAACGGAATAGCGGTGACTCGCCTCGTGCGCCTCAATGCCGATGGAACAGTGGATCCGGTCTTGGTGACAGGGGTCGGGTTCAATGGAGCGGTGCGCAGCATCGCGTCGGTGGGTGATGGGACCGGCGACCTGTATGTGGGAGGCGACTTCACCAGTTACCGCGGAATAGCGGTGGCTGGCCTCGTGCGCCTCAATGCCGATGGGACAGTAGATCCGGCCTTGGTGACAGGGGTCGGGTTCAATGGAGCGGTACGCAGCATCGCGTCGGTGGGCGATGGGAGCGGCGATCTGTACGTGGGAGGCGACTTCTCCAACTACCGCGGAATAGCGGTGGCTGGCCTCGTGCGCCTCAATGCCGATGGAACAGTGGATCCGGTCTTGGTGACGGGGACGGGATTCACCGACACTGTCCACAGGATTGCCCCGGCGAGTGATGGGACCGGCGATCTGTATGTGGGAGGTGCCTTCACCAGCTACAACGGAACGTCGGCGAATGACCTGGTGCGGCTCAATG